>NZ_JBVVUG010000044.1:0-279585 GCF_055809615.1 Algoriphagus sp. 10J20-15 | reverse complement strand
CTCAAAAGAGATCTGTCCATTATCCAATTCACAGGTTGGACTATCCACCAGCATGTTGATCATTTCAATTGCTGTTGCAGGGCCTTTTACTTCAATATTTTGAACTAAAACATTACAAGATTCAGAAGTAATTACTTCTACTTCATAAATTCCCGGTGCCACGTTAAATATATTTGTAGTAACGGGTGCTGCTCCGTTTAGACTGTAAGTAAAATTGCCAGATCCACCAGTAGCATTAATGATGATTTCACCATTTTCTCCAAAGCATACCTCATCTTTCACTGTGAAGGAAGCTGTAGGAATATTGTAAACAGTGACTTTGGCTTCCCCACAAAACCTGGACAGATCCCAGGTCCTGAAGCAATCACATAGAATACATGTTGGGTACTTTGTGCAGGTAAACCAGAAGCTTCCAAGGTACCTCCAGCATTTTGATTGAATACATAGCCATTAGAATCCGGCGTATTATCTGCAGGAATTGGTGAGGTCATTGCTTTGTCATAAAACCACTGATAACTCACTGGAGTTGCTGCGGGGTCAATAGTCGGAGCAAAAACCACAGATTCACCAAAGCAAATTGCTTCCTCATCTACCAGCACTTGTGTAGGGCCATCCACCAAGGTAACTTCCTCTGATATAACCTGGCAACCTTCGGCGTCAGCTACTATTAAGCTGTAGGTGCCTATAGTCAGTCCAGAAATTTCCAGATCTGGGCCTGATGTAGATTGAACTGAGAAAGGAGCACCATCTTTAATTAACTCCACTTGGTACGGAGCCCATCCCCCTGAAATCTTGGTGGAAATTTTTCCATTTGAAGCACCGCATCCTGGATCAATAGGTACTAGTGGGGTAATGGCGAGTGGAGCTGTTGGCCCTTCCACTTCCACAGATAGCACCTGAGCACAACCTGCCGGGGTAGCAATGGTAATAGAGATAAGTACCGGGGGAAAATTTCTTGCTTCTAATTCAGCTAAACTGCCAGGAGTGTCCGAATTCACCTGATAATTGTATGCAGGTAGATCTCCAGATACAAGACGTATTTTACCATTAGCATCTCCAAAACAAGTCTCAGGATCAGTCTCCAGGACAACTTGAGGTGTGTCAAAAACCTCTATAGCTATTGGAATTTCTTGCCCTGTGCAGACTACATAGAAATAATATGTGTATTGGCCGGCAGGAAGACCATCTATAAGTAATTCTGGATTGAGCCAGTCAGTTTCGTCAATGGTATAAGACACTCCTGAAATAGATGCATCAGGTCCTGTAGTAATTTCATCTTCCTGACCGGCAGATTTATACCATCTTACTTCTGTGGCAGCACTAGGCGGCATGCTAGGGTCAGGGGCTATGTGTATAGGTCTGATTTGAACTTGATTTCCAGTACAATCATCAATTGTAGGCACTAATTGGTAAACAGGATCGGAAGATTCCTCTACTACAAAGGAGAATGTATCGGTACATAAAAGTGAATCAGTGACTATCAAGAAATAAGTATCAGGAGCTAAATCAGTAGCGCCATTTTCATCTCCTGAGACTACAGTTCCTGTAGGACTGCCCTTTCTCCATTCTACGACATAGGTAGGCCACCCACCAGAAATAACTAGATTTTCTATGCTACCATTATCCAAATCACAAGAACTTCGGATGATATCAGGAGTATTGGTAGAAATAGCGGCAGAGGGCCCCTCAATTTCTACATCGTAAGTAATTTCACAGCCTATATCATTACGGACTGCAACCGTATAACTTCCTGGAGCCAAGCTAGACCAGGTAGATACTGCGGAATAAGCAGCTCCATTTAAGCTAAATTCAAAATTTCCGTTACCACCCGAAGGTGTAGATGTAATGGAACCATCAGCTGCTTGGAAGCAGGTTTCGTTTGTAGTCTCAACAACTGCCTCAATCGGAGGATATACAGTTACATCAGTTTTTTCTACAGAAGTACAAATTCCTGGTCCAGATATTTCGAGATAATAAGAATAAGTGCCTTGCGGTAAGCCTGAAATCGTCAAGTTGGCATTTGCTCCTGAGATTTGATAGGTATATCCATCCGAATCCGGAGTGGCGCTGGATGAGATAGGTTGAGCTAAAGCTGCATCCTTATACCATTTCATAGTAGGCGCAATTGGCGGAGTTGCTTGAAATACTGGATTCAAAGTAGCGTCCTGACCTTCGCAAATTTCAATCGCTAAAGGATCTATTGTTACATCAATTCCTGCATCATTTACCAAAGTGAATAAATCAGGTCTATCCAGTACACATCCATTTGCATCTACCACTGAAATAGAATAAGTGCCTGGCGCTAGGTTTTTCACCTCATAATTTTCTCCAGTTAAGCTGAATGCGTAGGTCTCAATAGGATTTCCATTGACTGTAACTTGGTATGCAGGAGTAGCTCCAGTTACATCGAATGAGAAAGATCCATTATCTGCATCACAGGTAGGGTCTGTTTTAGTTTCGTTTAGCAACTGCAATTCTGTTGGCTGATCTACCACCACAGTAAATTGATTATTGCAAGGTGCTCCAGCTTCCTGTGCGGTAATAGTATATGAACCAGCAGGTATATCAACAAAATTACCTGTGGCATTACTGATACCAAGTTCCTCTAGGGTATAGGTCATATTGGTAGAAGGATCACTCGAAATCAGATTGATCTTTCCATCATTTCCAATAAAACATGAGGTTGGCTCGGACTCAAAAACAACCTCAGGCAGTTTAAGCACAGATACTTTGGCAGGAATTGGGTTTTTCAGGACAAACCAAGTCACCGGTAACATTCAAATAATAAGTATATGGAGAACTGGTATTGCTTAAGCCAGCGATCTGAAGATTGTCACCAACTAGGGTATGTGTGGCTCCATTGATCGAATCCCCGTCGGAAATGCTAATGTATGAACCGGCATTTGCTGCGATCTTCATTGGGCAGGAAGATATCTGGTGCTGGATCCAGCTTGATCTATTATTACAGGAGTTAACGTTGCGAAAGCATCATTTTCACAGAGTACCACATCGGCAGTTTCAAAAACAGGAATCGGTTGAGCCAGCAAATCAATGCTGAGCTGAGCTGGACAAGAATTAGCATCCTGAACGGTAATAGTATGAATACCAGGAGCTAGGTTGGAAATTGTAAAATCATTGGTTGCATTGACCAAAAGATCAGCGCCCAAGGATGCGATTGGATTTCCATCTAAGGTAATCTGATATTCTCCTGCGGCATTTGGAGTACCTCCTGTAACTGTAAAACTCCACACACCATTAGAATTAGCACAGGTTGGGTCTGTGCTATCAGTGGTCTGTACAAGTAATTCGGTTGGTTCAGTGATCAGCAAGTCCATCCTTTCCTAGTGCTACATCCTTCAGCATTCTGAATGGTGAGTTGGTAAGTGCCTGGAATTAAGTTTTCAAAGAGACCATTATTTGAGGAAAAAGGTATGTAAACCCCATTATCACCCTGAAGGCTAAATTGAAAATCAGAAAGGTTACCTGAAGGAATTGCCGCTTGGATAGTCCCATTTCCAGCATTGAAACATGAAACCATTGTTAATACTGGATCACTCATTTCCGGTCCAAAGTTCACTAAGACCTCTGCTCAGGTAAGTAACTGGTGTCGCAAACCTTAGGTCCGGTCACCTGGAGGTAATAAGTATAGGGCGTAGCTGAGGCAGCCAGACCTGAAACACTCATGGAATTGGTAGCTGCATCTATGGAGAAACGTCCCCCATCAAAATTCGAACTTGCGGTAATTGGAGTGTACCCTCCTGCCCCATCCGTGGCAAACCAGCTATAGGAAGGAACTGCAGTAGAAAGTGTGATTGTTTGGGCTTGAACTGTAGCAGTTTGCCCTTCACATATTTCGTCATTGGTCACGGAAAATTCCGATGGTTCTTCATAAGGAACATCTATAGAGATACTGGTTTGACAGCCTTTTTCATCTACAACCTCAATTAAATAAGTCTGGCCTGCCAATCCAGATACAGTATAGGTACTACTATTTGGTCCAGATTGAACATAAGTAAATGTATTGATATCCTGACCAGCGATTGTAATTAAATAATCGGGATTACCTCCTGTCAAAGTGAATTCCAACTCTCCATTCTGCAGGTCACAATATTCGGCTGATTTTGATACTTCCAGGAGAATAAGGCTTTCATCCGGCCCGTCAATTGTAATTTCAGAGGTAAAAGAATTACAAATTGGGCTAGACGAAGTTGCATATACTTCATAATTACCTTTATTCAATCCAGTGAAATTCCCAGTAGCATTAGTTTGAATCTGATTGCCATTTTCATCTAACAAATAATAGGATATCGATCCAGATGGGTTATTCACCGAAGCCTGAATAGATCCGGATCCATCTAGGCACCAGTCATCTTGTACTTTTATTGCCGTAAAATCAATAGGTGGATAAACTTTTACCCTTGCAGCTGCTTCTACATCGCCCAAAAATGGACAAAAACTGCCACTTGGATTAACCTCGTTTTTAGCTTCCACATAAAAGATGTAATCCTTTGGGGTGGCACCATTTGAAATCAATCCAGAAACAGTCAAGACGCGATCTGATGCAATAGAAAAGGTCACATCAACCCCATCAATATTTATTATTTGACCATCCAGAATTACTCCGCCGGATTTATCTGGAGTTAGGTACCAATTAAATTTTGCTCCTGAATCATCCCCATATATTGGCGGAATAATTGGATTAAAGGACACCTCATTTCCTTTTCACAAATGATTTGATCATTTAATTCAAGATCAACGGGTGTTCCTTTTTCTTGAGTAACAGTGACGTCTATTGGTATACTACAACCTCCCAAATCGGAAGGATTCCAAACTTGAAGTGTATAAGTCCCTACATTAATTCCCGTCAATGAAAAAGTAGCTTCTCCATTAGAAATTGGGGTGACGCTTGCACCCTGCTTCCAATAGAAGTACCTTCATAAAACCATTCATAATCAAATCCATTTGCTAAATCACCAACGATAAGATCATCAATCGAACCATCTGATTGACCATCACATGTAGGATAATCAATTACCTCGTCCTGAATCTTTACTGGGTATGGATTTGAAATAATGGTAATAGTTTTAGCATAGGATAAAATGCCATAATTATCCAATACCTGATAATATGCCTGGGCAGTACCTATAAATCCAGGCTCAGGAACAAAGCGAATACTTGCTGCGTATTTTTCATCTTCAAAATTATCTGAAGTCAATTGTTCAAGCTCTACATAAAAAGTCCCTTTACCGGGAATTGTAAGCGTGCTTTTTGTTGGATAGCATTTTTCGATACAAACATTTGAAAGACCACAATTAGATAAAGAAGGATCTCCTCCTGCGGGAGGGGTGTTATCAGGATCGCCTGGGTCTGAATCAAAAAGTTGAACACACCTTAAAAATGAGTTTAAGCTTGTCATTTCAACATCAAATTCAAACAAACGCTCCTCGCCCACGCAAACTTCTGATTCTAAGTTTTCAATTTCCGGAAGGGGGATATTTGCATAATCGGAAACTTCGGCAGTTACATTTCTAATCTGGTGAAAATTAGTGTTTGGTGTTCCAGTAGAGGCAGCAAACCCTATTTTTAAATTTTTTGGAGCAGGGAAATTGTAAGGAACATTTTGAAAAATATTTTCCAATCTTAATGTTCCCCCATTATTGACAAGCATGTCGACTGTTACCAAATAATCTCCATTACCTACCGGAGCAAGGTCAATAAAAACCTTTCTATAACCATCTTGAGAGCATAATTCAGCTTTATTAATTGACCCTATTTTAAATCTGCGGGCTAAAAACTCTAAAGGAGGCAATGTTTCAAACAAATAGTAATTTGAAGGGATAGGATCTGTATACACCAGAGGTTGTTCTTCATTTAGAAAACTTCTGCTGTACGTTCTTTTTCCATCAATAAATTGATAATTGGCAGATTCTGGTCCTCTTATGGCTATACTGTTATAATATTGTCTTTCATCCGGCACGGGTCCGTACCCAATTGTAGAAGGGTCTTTAAACCCACCAAATCTACCTTCGAATTCATTACCCCAATTTCTAAAGGCGTCAAAACCAATTCCTATATAACCTCCCTTTAAGCCAGGCTGGTCAGGTATTGGTGTCAAATTTGCATTTCTCCTCCATGGGGCATAACCTAATGATCCTCCTAGCCCACCAATTTGAAAATTTGAAGGCCCTATATCTCCGTCAAACATGAAAAAACTAATCCCGTCAGCAAATGCCGGAGGATTAATACCTCCGTAGGCAAAATATTCAAAGGAAACTTTAATTCCATATGCTGAGGAAAATGGTAAATCAACAAAGACATATCCTCTTTGATCCGTAGTATTATCTGTCAATTGTAAAAACCCATCCCCTTCTCCGTCTATTCCTGCGGCGGCTGTCAAAAAAGCATCTTGTGGAGTACCGTCAAAAATTGTATTTGCTCTGGTAGTCGAATTTGTAAATGGCTCACAATAGGGAAAGCCATCTCTCGGTATAATAACTACTTGAGAAAAGCCTGAAAAAGTTAATGCCAAGAAAAACACCAACAGTAAAAAAACTTTGGCACAGTCAACTATCGCTTTGCTTTTCGGACTGCAAAAACTCATATAGTATTGATTATGAATCAAATGGTAGATATGATCTATAGTAGTAGAACGGCTAATTTTAATCAAAGCACTGAGCAACAATCATTCCATCCCAACCAGGGCTTCAGCAGTAGATTTCTGATTGAGGTGTGAAAAGATTATACAGTCAAATCAACTCGACGCTTTCTTAACTCAAAGAAAGGGAATTTTGAGGCCAATGTTTAGCTTTCTATTGTTCTTTTTTGGATTGTATATCTTGAAAAAATCAAAGTTTGGTAGGTTCAAGGAAGAAATAAATCTTTAGGAAATAAAAAAAGCCTCCCATGGAGGCTCTATGCTTATTCTTTGCGGACTTTCGGGAAAATCATCTTATTTCATCCAGTCGATAAATCTTTTTTGCTTGGATAAAGTCCAAAAATCGGGGTTTCTCAAGGATTCCATAAATAGTAGGTCGCTTCTTCCATCTCCAAATAAATCCTCTTTTTCGAAATTGCAATCTTTAGTCTTTGCTATAGCATCTATTATCTCAGCTTTAGCATAGCCACAATTAATAATATCCTGATGCAATGCGCGATTTTGTTGGCGCGTCCCAATATTTACTACCGGAATACCGTAATAAGGAGCTTCTCTGATTCCAGCGCTTGAGTTACCTACCATAAATTTGGCTTTTTTCAGCAAAGTGAGAAAGTATTCAAAACGAATGGATGGAAATACTTTGAACTGCTCCGAATCTCCCAATCTCGTATATTCTTTCAGTATAAATGAAGAACCTAAATCATTGTTTGGAAAGATTACCACCATATTTTGATTTGACTCTATGATAGCATCCACAAATTCCTTTGCGTATTTCGCCATGGCATCCACCTCTGTAGTTACTGGATGGAACATTGCCAATCCATAGCTATCAAAAGGGATTTCATAATAGGCCTTCACTTTGGCTATATCGGGAAGATTTGAGGAAAGCATAAGGTCTACATCCGGAGAACCTATTACCAATATGGAGGAGTCCTGCTCCCCCATTTGTACGAGTCTATCCTTGGCCCTTTGGTTGGAAACAAAATGTATGTGACTCATCTTGGACACTGCATGTCTGATGAGTTCGTCGATGGTTCCGGAAACTTCCCCTCCCTCAATATGAGCAACCAAAATATTATTAAGCGCACCGACAATAGCACCTGCCATGGCTTCTATTCTATCCCCATGAATTACAATCAAATCAGGACTTAAACTGCGGACATAATTGCTGAATCCTTCCACGGTTTTAGCCAAACTTAGATCCATGGTTTGCTCATGAGTATGGTTGACAAAGGGGTAGATATTATCATACCCACACTTTTCAACCTCCTTCAAGGTGTAGCCATATTCAGGTAACATGTGCATTCCTGTCACAAAAATATGCACCTCGAAACCCGGCTCTTGTCGGGTAATCTCAATGAGAGACTTCAGTTTCCCGAAATCCGCCCTAGTACCCGTAAGAAATACTATTTTCTTATTTCCCGACATTCTCCCAAACAACCTGAGTATCCACTTCTATATTTGAATTGGCTGTTTTGCCTAGAACCTCGTCATAAAACTCAGCTAAAATACCGCCCTTACCAGGTTCTTTTACCCAGATATTGTCCTTGGTGAACAGCTCGCCAGCTTTGACTGGCTTGATTGTGCAAATGGTAGCAAAAGCAAAATCTATGGTAACTTTTTCTTCTTCTGCAGGACCTTTGGTGCCTCCTCTTTGGAGTTGAAGCATTTTGGAACCTTCAATTAATTCCTTACAGGCAGCCTCATCCATAGAACAAATGATATCTGGTCCAGGCCTATCCATGGTATCTGTAAAATGCCTTTCCAAAATGGATGCTCCCAATGCTACAGCTCCAAAACAAGCGTGATTACTTAGCGTGTGGTCACTCAACCCTACCACTGCTCTTGGGAATGCTTGCTGAACTTCCACCATCGCACCTAATCTTACCAAGTGATTTGGAGTTGGATAAAGATTCGTGGTATGTAGTAAAGCATAAGGGACTTGATGCTTTTCCAAAATTGCCACTGCCTTTCGAATACTTTCAATGGTATTCATGCCAGTACTCATAATGATAGGCTTTCCAAAGGATGCAATATGCTCGAGCAGGGGGTAGTTGTTACACTCTCCAGAGCCAATTTTGAAGGCTGGCACATCCCATTTGATTAAGCGGTCTGCAGCAGCTCTACTAAAGGGCGTACTGATAAAAATCATACCCTTTGACTCTACATATTTTTTCAATGCAAGTTCGTCTGCCTCATTCAGGGCGCAGCGTTCCATGATTTCATAGATGCTTACTTTCGCATTACCAGGGATGGTTTTCTTGGCAGATCCTGACATCTCATCTTCCACTATATGTGTTTGATGTTTGACCATTTCTGCACCAGCTCTGTGAGCTGCATCTACCATTTCCTTTGCTACAGCAAGAGAACCTTCATGGTTGATCCCAATTTCAGCAATGACTAAAGGAGGAAAGTCATAGCCGATCTTTCTTCCACTAATTTCAAAAAAGGTATGTGGCATTGTACTATTTACGGTTTATGAGTTATGATATTTTTCTAATGATATATTGAGCCTGGCTTTCAGGGGTACAGTACGATTCAAAATAGGCTTTTCCCCCATTTGCAATCTTTTTGTGATAGTCCGGGTTTTTAACCAAATATTTCAGAAATTCCTCCACAGCATCTGTATTTTCTATCATGTGGATTTCCTTCTGATGCGCTGGGGCGATTGGCAATTCTATATACCAAGGCAAAGAAAGTATAAAAGCTCCACGATTCAAGCATTCCGCTACTCGCCAACTAATGGCTCCCAAAACAGCCGGATTATTAAAAACTACCAATGACTGGGCTGACTTCTCTGAAAACTCATCTGCGGAAAATCTTCTTTCTGCCAATACGGCATCGAAACCTAGATTATCCCCATCGGTTCGAGGAATCATTCCCCCTTCAAAATCTATTTCAGGTATATTTTTACAAGCCTGGATAAAATCCGCTCTGGTTTGATTTGCCCAGGCTTCTTTCTTCCAAATAGAACCGGCAAAGAAAACGTAGGATTTAAATAAATATTTCAGTTGAAAATCTTTGTAAGTAGGTCTTCTTTTCAGGGTATAGGCTTCTTTCAGGGCATTTTTTGCTCCTAAAGAAATCCAGTTTGTGCCGAAAGTTTTTAGATATAAACCTAGCTCATTGATTGGATAGTGGGGGAAAAGCGGGAGAACCTTAGCTTGCTGATAGCTAGTATTATCCAGGAGTTTATTCGTAGCAAAGTAATAATCAACCTTATCATAGATTTCTTGCTTCACACCCATAGGGTCGTCATTATCTATACAAACACGTTTGCCATTATATTCAAAAATCAAGAATGGCATTCCGTTCCAAGGACTGAATTCAGCTGCGGGTTGGAAAGAGAGTTTCGAGATCAAGCTAAACCCTCTCAGGTAATAGCCGCAATAATAATTGGGTATGTTTAAGATTTTAATGGTATCCATGATAATGGGAAAACTCAGTAGTTTTAAAGGGTTTTCAACCTTTTTCGTGAGTTAAAGCGTTCATTTTTAATGCTAGGTACTTTAGGCTTCCTTCGAGGACAAATGCTTCTTTCCAGATTTCCCTAGCCCTGATTTGACAGGCAATTAATTGCTCGGTAGACTTTGTAGCCAAAAATCGCCGAATATAGTCGCCAGTCTTAAATCTTTCTTCATAAGGCACTTTCAGAACGACATCAGAATAATCGATAAGGCCTTCAAATGGCAATTCAGAGTCAGTCACAATCTCAATTGGAATTCTACCCATAGCCAGCGTTTGAAAAAACCGAACCGAATAATTCCCGGATCCTCTGAGGCAAAGTGTGAATAGGTTTGACTCTATATTCTCGAAAAAACTCCTGCTCGATTTGAACGGAATCCTGAGTAGTTTTTGCGCCGCCCTTATACTTTTGTCTAAGTAGAAAATTGCATTTGATACCACTGAAATAGCTGAGGTATCTTAAAATTGAGGCTCTTTCAAACACCGGAAGAAAGAATGGAAAATATGCGTGAGGTGATTCGCCTGAGAGCATTTTGGACCTTAACTTTTTCATTGTGAAAAAGTCTTTTGCCAGCTTCAGCAGGTGAAAACTCGCTTGTCCACAAAAGCCTATAGAGTAATTTTTTTCAGATGAAATAGGTTTCCAATCTCCATTAAACCATCTTTCTACGGGGTCATAGGCAAGGAGTGCCGGATAAGAAATTTGATTTTCTTTACTTGCGTAAGAGCCTGGGGTAAAGATCTTGGCATTCTTCAGTTTGGGATCAACAATAAAATCAGAATTTGAAAAAAGTGCAATTGGCTTGTTGTGTACCAAAGCCAAAGCTTCAACCTCTTGATAAAATCCTTTCCCTTCTGCTGACACCATTGAAGTGGTAAAAGCGGGAATAATTATCCAATCAGCATCCTGAGGATTTTGAACCAACTTAAAATAAGGTTTTGCTACCTCGGAAATTGAGATCTGCTGCCCAGTCTTCTTAAAGATTTCAAAAAAGATTCTCTCTCCAAAATCAAAATTTGGAACAAATAATTTCTGCATTAATTGGACAGCTTTGCTTTCAATTGATTTTTCAAATTGCACCCTTTATACTATAGTGTATTAGGAGAGATAAATCTCAGAATATTTATCAAAAATAGACTATTAAGTATGTTTGCGGGGAAAGACCTACCATACAATGTTTTACAACATTGAAATGCGGGTGTAGAATTTACCTCCCCAATGCCAAGGTTCAGGAGGGACTGAATTGCATAAAAGGCTTGCATATTGTCGCGGAAAAGCTTTTAACTATTGAAGAAGATATTTCAAATCCTCCTACCTATTAAGTTTTTAGGGAAGTAAGAAACTTGAAAGCTAGTCACCAAAATTTTCTTTGTACCAGAGCGATAAGAAGAAAAGCTGTCTGATCATTCCATAATTCTTGGATTGATCTTTCATGAAATCCTCTTTAATCTTTTTGATGTTTAGTTTTTCAAACAACTCCACTTGGAATAATGGACTTTTCTCCATGTTTTCAAAATGTTGCCTGAATTCGTCCTGCTTAAGGAAATATACATCCCAGGGTACTGAAAGCCCTATTTTCGGATGCTTAGTAATGTAATCCGGGAGATTTTTTCCGATGGAATTAAACAACAACTTTTTGCCTTTACCTTCAGTATCAAAATAAGCATCCGGCAAACTGGCTGTGCCAATGACTAAATTAGGATCGAGAAAAGGATCTCTACACTCAATAGAAGCCCCCATCGTAGTACGGTCATTTCTATCGTTTAGGGTAAATAAATGAGTGTGCTGCTCTAGGTAAAGAAGTTGCCTTAATTTATTTTTAGGATAGAGTGATTTGGCCTCCTCCAGTACCTGCTCTCTATAAGGTACAGTCAAAGAAGCCGACCTACCCATTAATTGGTTGAATTCAGTTTTAAAGATCTCGTTTGAATTGCTCATCATTTGAAGATCCTCATTGGGATCTGACAGATAACGCTGCATCTTTTTTAGTCGATCTGTTTTTAGATATCTGGTAGGAACATATCGCAGACTTTGCAGGAGTTGGTATCTCCAAGCTTTATCATGCACCTTGTATCTCACATAACCTCCAAGCACTTCATCTGCTCCTTCCCCACTCAATAAAACAGAAACCTTCTCTTTTGCATATCTAGCTATTCCTAGTAGATGTCCATCCTGCAAATGCATCAGCGGCTCATCATGATTTCGGATCGCCTCGGTCACCAGGCCCATCAATTCCTCTCCTTTAAATTCCTTGGTATGGAAATCCACGTCTAGGTCCTTTGAGAATTGGGCAGCAACAGTTGATTCATCGTGCTGATAGTTTTGGAAAGAAATATTCCAGGAACTTAGTCCTTGATAGCCTTGATTAACCTGACTATAAAGTACTGAACTGGAGTCCAAACCGCCGCTTAAAAGAGTCCCAACGGCTACATCTGAAATCATTCTGTAGCGGATAGACTGATTAAAAGTGCTTTCAAACCATTCAAGAGGCTCTTTTACAGCCTCATAATTTTGGGCAGCATCTTTCAGATTAAACCATCGTTGTTCTTCCAGAATTTTTCCTGTGGTAGAAAGCTTGATGTAATGCCCAGGAAGTAATCTTTTCACTCCCGCAAATACTGTATTTTCTCCACTCACATATCGGTAGAAGAACAGTTCGCCTAGCGCATCTTCTTCTAATCGCTTAGGATACCCTGCTTTGAAAACTGCTTTGGCTTCTGAAGCAAAGGCAAAAAGCTCCGAATTATGAGCATAGAAAAGTGGTTTCACTCCAAACCTATCCCGAACTAAGGTGATTTCGCCAGTTTCCCTATCTAAGAAAGAGAAGGCGAAAAACCCATTTAATTTATCCAATACTTTTAGGCCATAAAGAATTAATAAATGCATCAATACCTCGGTATCTGAGGTGGATTTTAGATTTATACCTTCTTCTTCTAACTCCTTGTAGAATTCTTTGAAATTGAAAATCTCCCCATTGAAGACTAAAATAAACCTTCCGCAAGGTGAAAAATACGGTTGGTTTCCTGCCTCTGACAAATCCAAAATAGAAAGTCTGCGGTGAACAAAACCCACATTTCCTTTAGCGTAAATCCCTCCCGCGTCCGGGCCTCTATGCCTAATACTTTCTCCTATTTGAAGTAATAGGGACTCCTCTACTTGCTTGTCGGATTTATAAATAATACCTGCTATTCCGCACATGGTTTATTAAATGGGGTTTGATTTGGTTTCCTCAATATGTGAGATAAAATCCTTTAGTTTTCCTTTCTTTTGCCTGAAATCATGGTTTTCTATGAGTTCCAGTTCTATGTCGTGGAAGTACTTTTTGGACTCGCTAAGAATAAGATTTTCCAGAGCTGGTGTAACTGGCTCTTTAAGCCAAATCTGGAGTTTTCCAGGCTCAAACTGATGTGCTTGGAAATCTATCTTTCTATCCTTATTGAAGTAAATATTTTTGAAAATATAGTATAGGGTGAGGCTAGGATAGTTTTGACTTATTCCTTGAATTTTCTTACCTATCCTTCCGGTCACTTCTTTGATTACGGGATGTGCCATACCGCAAGGGCATACACATCCCGGTTCTGCCAATTCGATTTGATCTCCTAGTTTATACCTGATTGAGGGGAAAGAGTAACTATGAAGATTGGTGACCAAAATCCCTCCATCTGATGGATCCTGCTCTACATAGACGCCTTCCATATTGATGTGCATACTACCTTGAGGACATTCAAAAGCTATAATACCCGACTCCGTGGAGCCATACTCATTGGCAATAGACATGCCGTAAACTTGCTTTGAAATGGGCTGGTAATGTGGAAAAACCTTCTCAGAAGTACCCTTTACCAATTTCAATTCTTTAAAATCCAAGTTCTGCTTTTCCATTAAGTTGGCAAGCTCGTAGATCATGCTGCTGTACCCTTCGATAATCTGAACTTTGGAAAGCTTAGGAAGCAATTTCTTGAGTTTATCAGGATCGTAGTCAAATATTCTAAATCTATTGACTAGAAAATCCATGACAGAGAGTTTGATTCGTTTGAACCTGGCCGTATTATAGCCCCAGAAATAGAGTTTTCTATCCCAAGGAGTAGCTCCAAACCAGGAATATCCTCTCCAGATACTGGCTCTATTAAATGAATCCCAAGATTCATTCCTATGAAAAGTGAGTATTTCACCAGAAGTTCCTGAGGTTTCTACAAAAAAGCGTTTTTTAAAATCCTCTGCAGGGGTATGTATCTGCTCGTTACTGTCTATGAGATCTCTTTTAGTAGTGATGGGTATTGCCTGAAAAGCTTTAATAGACCAATTATTAACCGGATCAAAGCTGCTCTCTCTGAATAAACGCTTGTAAAAAGGAGATTTTTCAGAGACATATACGCAAAGTTCTTGTAGCCGCCTTTCGTTCATTTGGACCAGCTCAGCCCGAGACAGTTTTTCTGAGATTTTGAGGTCCCGGTAATGTGCGAAGATTGAAGGATTTCTCCTTTTTGCCCCAAATGTGAAAAGTGCTTTGTGAATGTTGCTCATTAGAAAAGTTAATTAACCTGCTCCAATAAACTTAAATAGCGAGAATAAATCTTTTTCATATTGGTAGCCAGATTGACATTTGACTCTATGTACCTTCTGTTTTGATTGATCGCAGGATAGAATTTATCTGAACTAGACAAAAAGGATTGAATTGCTCCGGCTAAAGCAACAGCATCATTTGTAGGTATTAAATAACCATTATCTCCATCCCTTATAAATGCTTTAGTCCCTGGCAACTCTGTCACAATAGGAAAACATCCAGAAGCCATTGCTTCAAATAAGGAGGCGGAAACGCCTTCAGTTTCGGGAACTGAGATGTATATAGAGGATTCCTGCAATAACTGCGGGAGGTCTTCATTCGGGATTCTTCCTACAAAGGTGACCAGATTTTCAACTTGCAATTCTTTCACCTTGTTCATCAGAAAATCTTTTCTAGGCCCATCCCCTACGATAGTGAGTTGAATTTGGGAATCTGCCAGATTAAGAATAGAGATAGCATCAATAATCACTTCATGATGATAAACATCTGAGAGCGATCTAGTGACAATTGCTTTAGCTTGAATATTTCTGGTAAAAGGGTCTTTGAATCCGTAAAAATCCAGATCTAAGCCCTTTGGTATCACCATGATTTTTTTCAGGTCAGCCTCAGCCTTAACCATTGCAGGTACCATTACTTCGCCCCAAGCATGGATTAAATCAACCTCCTTATACACCTTCTTTTTAAGCAAGCGCTTATAAAAACCTGAAAAGCCAGTTTCAGGAAATGCATCAGTGATCCCTTGCTGGGCGACAATATGAACTTTTGCATTGACAAACAAAGAGAAAAAGCCGTAGCTAGTGGCTCTTTCGGCAAGCACAAAATCATATTTGGTTTTGAAATTCAGCAGAATAAGATCCAGTCCAAATTGCAAAAACTTAAAGATCCTTCCAATTCTGGAAGAAGCTCCCATAACCTCCATAGTGTCTACTTTTTGCCCTGACTCCTTTTCTATTCCTTTGATCCAGGTTTGGGCATCAGCGCGATAAGTTTCGCCGAGAAAAAGAATTTTTGGTTTGAATGAGTTTTCCAATTAGTTAGTCGAGGTCTAGATTTCCAATGACATGGGAAGGATTCCAACGTAAGATCTCCCTAGCTTGTTGATCTTTAAAAGTCAGGGCTTGATTTAATTTGTCGAGGCGGTACGAATTGATTGGAAAAAGGGAAAGATATCCCCTACTTTGGATAAAATATGCAAAATAGACAAGGGCAAAGCTTTTACAGATTTGCCAAATTCTTTGGCTAAGTATTGATCCAATTCCCTGATGCTAGGATGGGCTCCATCTGTAAGATTAAAAACCCCACTCTTCCCTATTAGGGTAGGAACTAGCCGGGCGACATCTGAGGCTAGCACCATAGATTTTCTGGCTTCTCCCTTACCTACTCTGAAGTAGAACCCCTTTTTTATAAACTTGATCATAGCCCCCAGATTTCCGGGGGTATTTGCACCACCGGCAATCAATGGTAGGCGCAGGATTACTAAGTCAACATGATTTGTATTAGCCCAAAGTTGAATTTCCTTCTCAGCTTTCAATTTACTCACAGCATAAGGAGTACTGGCTTTAGTTTCCGTATTTTCAGAAATATCGGTTCCTGATTCCAACCCGTAAACTGCCACTGTACTTATAAAGACAAAGGACTTTGGAAGGCTTTTCGAATTGGAAAGACCTTGCAAGAGGTTTTTGGTTCCTTGCAGATTAACCTTGAAAAACTGCGCAGATTCTGCTTCTGACTTAGGAACTATATGTGCGTGGCCCGCTGCATGTACTACCATATCTACTTCTGGAAGAACGGGTATTTCATGAGAGAGATCACAGGAAATACTATTTTCATTAGATTTTCCTAAAGTAATTGCCTTTTCAAGTTCTTTAAGCAAATAAGATCCTAAAAAACCACTGGCTCCAGTGAGTAAATATCTCATAGAATTTGCTCCATTTTACTAAGTAATTTAGAAGAGAGAACATCCCTACTAAACTGAGTTTGGGCAAGTTTCATTGCTTCTATCCCCATTTTTTTCGTCAGTTCCGGGTCCGCGGCTATTGCTTCTATTGCTGAAGCCATGGTCCTAGGGTCTTTAGGGTCCACATTGATACCAGCTCCATGCTCGTCAATTAACCTGGCTATCCAGCCTCTTGTCGATTGGATAACTGGAATACCGGCAGCAAAGGAATCAAAAAGTTTATTTGGGGAATTGGTATGAAGTACTGGGATATCCTTGAAGGTCACAAAACTTGCATGCATCAGATGAAACCATTTGATCAATTCTCTTTTGGGCTTTAGACCCAAAAAGAATAGTTTTTCACCCAAACCATATTGAGCCATTAAGTCCTGTAAATGAGATTTTTCAGCTCCATCTCCTATAAAGAAAACCCGGACGCTCTCATTTTTCACCAGGTTTAAACCATGGATTATTTGCTCGCATTCATCCATAAACCCCAATGATCCTGCATAGATGAAATTTACTGTGTCCTTCCATTCTGGTCTGAAATCCACCGGGACACCTTCATTAATCGCAAAAAGGGAAACGTCTGAAGAATTAGGAATTACTATAGTCTCACACCTAGGATTCACTTCTTTCACACCTTGCTCCATTCCTTCAGAAAGAGCGACCACCAGGTCTGAGTTACTATAAATAAGTTTTTCAAAAGACAGGGCTACTTGTTGGGCAAGTTTGTTGTTTAACTTTCCAAGTTCTATACCTCCTTTAGGCCATAAATCCCGTACCTCAAAAACAAACTTCTTGGAGCGAAACCATTTTGAAAGTAAGCCTGGCAAGGCAGTAGTAATTGGTCCAGAACTGGAAATCACCAGATCATGCGGCTCTGACAAAGCAAAATATTTGGAGACTGTGGCAAACTTCAAGGCATTGATGGCTCTCTTGATAAAAGAGTCTTTATTTGAATCCGGAGCATCGATGACAATCAATTTGATTCCTTCAATTTCTTGTCTGGATATAAATCCATTTGCCTTTATATCAGATTTATAATAAGGTGCCGTAACAATGGTAACCTCATTTCCAGCAGCAACCCATCGCTTGGCAAATTCATAATATCTCGTGCTCCAGCCACCATTTGGGGTTCCGAAGTATTGGTAAAAAATTAAAATTTTCATGATATCAAACCAGAGGCCTTGCAAAGGTTTTTGCGAGCTGTGGCTGTAACTCCTTATCAGGAATCTCTTTCTTTTTTTCTTTTGGGATAGTAATAGTCAGCATGCTTATTCCGATCATAAGTGGCGAAACAAAGGTTCGCATAGCGGCATGAAAACTAGTCATTAGGCCAAGCACAAAACAGGCCGTCATTATACCTGCAACGAGGGGATTGGGATGAGATCGGGGGAGTTTTGCGCCATAAAACAGCAAAATAACAAAATAGGCTAAGCCAAGTATTCCATGCTCTGAAAGGAGTCTACTGAGTTCTATGTGAGCCACAACTCCAGTCATTTTTTCTCTGGCAAATCTAAGAGGCGCCAACACCTGCACCTAAGATTGGATGCTCCACCCATAAGTCTATGTCCCCAGTGAAAATATCAAATCTTCCTGAGGTAATAGAGTTTAATGATTTCGCTTTGGAACCCGCCAAGGTACCTGCTGTCTCTCCTTGGTATCTAAGTAGGAGCATGCCATCTGTCAGCTGGTTGATAATAAAAAATGAACCTGCAAAAATTAGAAATGCAGGAATGATGTAATTCCCGATCCTAATGAGCCGGTATTTTGCGATTTGAAGCGGAGAGGCAAAACGAAGAAAAATCAGAATAACGAAAATTGAAAGGAATCCCCCAATCATCCCTCCTCTGGAGAATGTCAGTAGCCCTTGTAAAATAAATAAGCCTAGAATGGTTGTATCTAGCCAATAATGCCCAGAGAATTTCCACTTATTTAACCAGAAAATAAACAGCAGGAAAGAAGCTAAGCCCATTCCGGTTGATACTTGATTAGATCCAAAACCACCAGCAGCCAAGGCATTTGCTCCCAGCTCAAAATCTAATTCATTTAGGTCTGGTGCTTTTACCATCACATGTGCCAAGACTGCAATGAGCGGAAGTAGAATCAGTTTAAAAATATTGGACAACATGGGTGGAGTAACCTTTTTCCCTTTGAAAAAAAGTATAGCCAATCCAACGTTGAGAGGTCCTACAAAATTAAAGATGATGTCCAAAAACCCTACAACATACGAAACATCAAAAGTAAGCGCAGGTAATAGAAACAAGACCATCCAAAGAGCCGGAGCCGAATTTGCCTTGTATTTTATAATCCCCAGAAGCAATAAAAATGACAATAGGTATTTACCTACTTCATATGGAATATAGGGTGAAGTTCCTGACATCCTGGCAAGTAGCTCCATTGAAACAAAATAGACCATAGTGCACGCATAGATTCCTATAGGTGCACCCGGTCTAAGTACTTGATATAAGGAAGAAATTAAAGCCAAGTAAAACCAAGCAATCAGAGGATAAGGGCTTACTGTACAAGCTACTCCTAGGATCACATGAAATATTATCCAGAACAAATAAGACCTTGAATTGAGGAAATATTTTATCATGCCGTAATTAATATAAAGCTTGTTTGGATCATTTCTGAGTGTGGATTAAAATCCGATTTTTGCCAATATTTTTTTTGGCCAATCCTTATCCATGCAAGGTTTTTCTACCAGTAGATAAAATACTGCACAAACGATGAGCAGTATTGAAATCGCTAGAATGGATTGAAAAACTAAATTAGGTAAGTAATTATCCGAAAAAATCAATGTTTTTGAAAATTTCACAAAGAGGTAGAAAAAGGCCAAATGAAGTAAATAGATCGAGTAACACATTCCCCCAACCAAAAAGATGAACGGAAGTCTGAATAATCTATTTAAAAGTGGGCCTTTAAAAACAGCTACAAAGGTGATAAACATCCCAATATTGAAAAGAAGATTATTTAACATGGAGGCTTGAGGCTTGTAAAATAGGAAAAACATAAAGAAGCCTATCAGACCAAATAGATCGAATAGAACTGTTTTTTTTCTAAGCCAATCTTTGTTGTACAAGTAGAACATTGCAAAAAAGGTACCTACTAAGAAATGACTCAAAAAAACCAAAATATTCGTACTTAGTCCATAAGGATGATTGTGTAACACAAAGTTTTTAAAGATAATTGATCCTACAAAAAACAGTGCTAAAACTAGCAAGCCAAGTTTTTTATTCTTCAAACCAAGTGTAAAACTTGCCAAAAATGGCACTAAGATATAAAACTGAACTTCGGTTTCAAGGCTCCATGTCACCGGATTGATGATGGAATATTGATCGTAGACGATATTATGTACGTAGAATATGCTGGCAATAAAATTAGGCAGCATTGCAGTAAACGATTCATTCAATACAAAGATGTGAACCAAGAAAAATGCCGTCAGCGCAATAATAAATGGGGGCTCCAAGCGTGTAAGTCTTCTCCAAAAGTAGTTTTTAATATTGACGGTCTTACCTCCTAACCAATACTGATTTAAGAAAGGAATGCTTAGTATAAAACCACTTATACCGAAAAACACTTTCACACCTAAGTCCAATCTCACTAACCACCAGCCAAGTTGCCAAAACTCCTGATCCGGCAGAGAGACTACCACTTCACTTCCAATTTGTTTTGCTAATAGAAAATGAAAGTGGAAAACCACGACTGTCATAATCGCAAAAAATCGTAGTCCATCAATTTCAGGGATAAAATTGGAACTGCTTGTATTCCGTTGGAACAGCTGTATTAACTTGCTATTCATTTATTTGGCTGTATCACTGATCAGAAGTTGACTATAGGATTCAAAAAACTTAACAGCTCCATACTCCTCCAAAATATGTTGCTTCAGTTGGGATGCTTTAGGTAATTGACTATTCAAATCCAGAAGACAGGTCTTCATTGCTTCAGCCAATTGTAGCGGATCTTTTGCATCTACTACAAAACCAAGTGCTCCAGACTTCAACACTTCCGTACAATCTCCGACGTTGGTACAAATAACAGGAAGCGATGCCAAGCCATATTCCAAAAGAGAAACAGGAAGTCCTTCTGACTCTGAGCTGAGAACTCCGACATGGGATTTTCCCAACAACATAGAAACATCTTCAGAAGGCCCTTGGAGAAGCACTTTACCTTCCAACTGTAGGTCGGCAATTTTATACTTAAGTTTCTCCTCCCAAGCTCGATCTACCTGTTGTCCCACGAGCAGAACCTGAAAGTTAAATCCCTCCATATTAAGGATTTTTGCTGCCTCAATTAAAGTCAATTGATCCTTTTGTGGACGGTAATTTGCTAAATTTAAAAAGGTAAAATGTTTAAATTTTCCGGTGCTCTCTTCTAATTTCAGGTATGGGAAGTTGGGCAAAAAGGCAATAGAATTCTTTCTGTAGGGAAGCAAATTTTGCCAGTGGTGCAATAACTTATGGTTGACAACTACTATTCGATTTATCCACTTAGAAAGAATAACAAACTCATTCCGTTTATTTTCTTCAAGCTGATCACTCAAGCCAAAGTGGTCATGCCAGATCAGCATAAATTTCCCAACCAAAATTTTCAACACTACAGCCCAATAAATTGAGGTGCTATGCGCATGGACATAAGTAGGTTTAATTTTCTGATTTAGCTTTACAAGCCTCCAAAAGGCACCCAAATCTCTGAAGCTTTTCTTATTTAGAAAATGCACCTGAACGTCCTTATTAAGGTAGTTTTTCAACCCTCCACTATTTCTAGAAACAATCAGATGACTCTCCCAACCATTTTCTTGAAATGTATTAGCCAGGTTTACACTCATTCTTTCAGTACCTCCTGGATCGAGAGTGTCCACGAGTTGAACGATAACTTTTTCCTTCATCTTCTTAACACTCCTTGAATTTCCTGATCAAATTTTTCCAAAGTATAGATTCTTGACCATTCCATTGCTTTGTTAGCTTTTTCCTGATACTCTGCTGGATTCCTTAAGAAGCCAATAATTTTTTCACAGACTTCCCATGGATTTGCCTCAACCAAGACCCCTCTTTTTCCATTTTCCACCATTTGTGGGACGCAGGAAACGGCCGTGGTAATGGGCAAACATGCCCAAAACATAGCTTCTGCCACTACTTTGGGCCAACCTTCACTCTCAGAAGTAAAAATTAAGAAATGAGCCCTGAAGAAAGCCTCTTTAATCGTTTGGCTAGTTTGATTTCCTCGCAAAATGATATCCTGCTCCAGCCTATTGTCCTTGATAAATGCTTCTAAAAGTGGTCGTTCAGGACCTTCACCAAAAAGTTCTAAACTGGCATTTATCCCTTGATCTTTTAATAATTTCAGCGACTGGCAGCTGATCAATGGCCTTTTACCTGGCAGTAGACCTCCTATAAAAACCAGTTTAATGGGTACGTCTAATGAACGTGGCTTGCAGGGTTCAATTTCTAAGGTTGAGTAAGTGGCGGTGAAAAAACTTTTCAGGTTTCTGGTCATGGGCTCCCAGTTGCCATAAATGAGTACCTGCATATTTCGTGTCCAGAATTCGCTTGTCAGGATTTTTTGTTGCAATCTGTAGGTTGAAGGCTGAATACTTTTCCAGTCCCAGTTACCGGCATACTTGGCTGATTTGGTTTTCCAGGAAAAAAGATCTGCGCAAAAACTCCCAAAAGCCCCATGTTTCCAGGGCACCTCAAGTGAATATGATCAGCCTTTGTCATTTCGATTAGTATGCTGATAAAAATGTAAGGGACGGTAACTAATGCCTTGAAGCGTTCTGGCCAACTTAGAAAATTAAATTCAGGAACTGACCTGAATCGAATATCGGAATGGATATACGGTAACTCGATCTGATCTTGATTTTGTGAGCTTGTTAGTGGGGCAATTACTGCTACTTGGTCCACATGATTGAACCAAAGGTTCATTTCCTTCACATAAGGACCATATCCGAAATATTGCTGACCGATTTTTTTGTGAAGTACGTGCGTTACAATCAAAAACCTCATGCAATCAACTTACTATAAAAGTCAAGATTCTTTTTTAGAATTACTTCAGGTGAGAATTTGATTTGGGCTGCATGGGCTGCTGATTGTGCAACCGCTTTCATTTTTATAGGGTGCGCAAAGGCATTGATTATTGTTCGAGCAATATCATTGGGACTATTTGGGTCACATAACCAGCCATCTACACCTTCTGATATCACTTCTGGGCCTGGCCCTAATTTGGTGAAAATCACTGGTCTTTGCATTGCCATTGCTTCAGGAGCTACGAGTCCTAAAGTCTCGGAATGGGAAGGAAATATACAGATAGATGCATTCGCGTATACTTGCGGTAATTCATTTTGGGGAATTGGCCCCATAAATGAAACCATCTTTAATGAGGTAGCTGGAAGTTTCTTTTTTAATGATTCCAGATAGCTCTGACCATCTGCGTTATTCCAATCTCTGCCGTAGGCTAGCAGCTTCACTTTGGGGAATAATTCAGCTACAATAGGAAGCGCCTCGCAAAGTTGCCTTATCCCCTTTTTCTCACAGATCGTACCTACAAAAACCAATCGAAAAGGTGTTGCGCGGCTCAACTCTGCTGGCTGAAAAAGTGAAGTATTGATGGGGTTAAAAATAACCTCAGTTGGCTTAGATAGAAATGAGATGTATTTGGACGTATGAGATACCACGTATTCGGATACGCCTATGAATGCATCAGCCTTTTTGAAGGATCGTTTTTCCTGAAAGCCTTTCCAAGCATTAACTGATCTATTTTCACCTTCTGCAAAAAAATGGTGTCCACCATGGAGACGAATCAAGTACTTAATTCCTTTAATCTTATTTAAAAATGAAAAGGACATTTCAGAACCTTCAACAATGTCTATAGGAGATGATTTATGAAGGATCCTGAGTTCCTTATTTACAGCTTGGAAATTATTCCACCAAGAGATCCCGGGAACATATCTAAAAGGCGTATAAATAATTGAAACTCCTTGATCATCTACTATTCTACGGTTCGAGTTGGTTCCATTTATAACAGACACCTGATGCCCCGCCTCAGCCAGCCCCCTACAGACTACCTTTAAAAAGCTTCCAATGCCTCCATGAGCATGCCCATCTTGAGGGTATTCATTGGATAAAAAGCAAATATGCATTAAGCTAGATTATTAACCATATCAATTAGTGCTTCAGAAACTCTCTGCGAGGAAAGCTTCATAGGGTCGGGTTGCACAATCTTTTCAAACCATTTTTTATTGTCTGGGCTAATTTTTTCTGGGTTTGAGATGGCATTTTCGACCATAGATAGAATTTGATCGGGGCTATTTATCCACCCAACGGCTTTGAAACTTCCCATAGATTTAAAATGCTCAAATCTATATACTGTATCAACTGACCAATCTGAAGAGGTATTAGGGTGATCGTAATTTAAATAAAGACCAACATTGCCAAAAGCCGTAAAGTCCAGAGCCATTGTAGAACCAATATTTACGACCACTTTGCAATGGTATGCTAGATTGACCAGCATCTGGATATCTTCAAAAAGTGGGAAATAGCTACTCCAATGGCCACCTTTTTCCCAAATTGGTTTCAGAAGTTTCATTTCCCTGAATCTATCTAAAACCGATTGATAACGACTTTCTGACTCAACCGGAACTGGTCTAAAGATTAATTGTATTTCTGCATGGCCATCCAAAGCAGATGCAACGTCATTCAGATAGAGTGAGTCATTAGGAGAGGTAATGGTATCACAACCGGAAAAGCAAACCCAACTTTTAGATGCATCTAATCCGTACTTGGTGGCAAAGGCATCTTTCTCCATAAGTAGGCCCTTATCAAAATAAAAATCAAATTGAGGAGTCCCTGTGATATAGATTTGATTGTCAGTTATTTCCGGATAATAATCTCTCAACTCCTGCTTCATATATTCAGACCAAACAAAATATTTATTCGTTCGAAATGGCAATCTCCCTTTAGGAAGATTATCCCATGAAAATATGGCAGTTGCAGTTGGGATATTTAAAGCTTTAGCAGCCTCCATAGTAGCAGTTACACTAAAAACGCGTTGATGAGTACAAAAAATCAGATCAGGATTAATCTCCTTTATGCGGTTGATTGCTTCTTTGAACTTCTTGGATTTCTGAATCAGCTTAAATTCTCTATCCTCCAAATCAGCAGTTTCTTTGTAAGACTTAGCCCTACTACCTACCCGTTCAGCCAATTTCATCAACGTTTTATTTTTAAAAGAACCTGCTCCTACCAACCAATTTGTCATGATGGTAGGATTATTCTTTTGCTGACTATTCAGCTTAAGTCTAGCGTATCTAGCACTTTCTCTAAACAGCTGAACAAACATATTATCTGGAAGATGCTGGAATTCATATTGCTCAAATTTCTCCCCAAACTTTTGCTCAGAAAGCTCAATCATCGAACTATCCAAGCTATGCCATAAAATTACTTCATGACCAGCAGTTCGGATATGGTTGATGATGTCTGAATAAAGGTAGTTTCTAATACCTACTCCATCAGGTATTAATAAACATATTCTCATATTAATTAGTGTTTGTTTTGGAAAGCAAATCAACCTCAACTTCAAGGTGGAAAACTCTCAACCAGATTTCTAAAACCAGTATGGTGAAAAGAACCCTGGCTATTCTTTGCGTTGGACCTTTCCGGAAGGAATAAAGTAATTGCTTTATTCCTGTTGTATTAAAATTAAAGTAATCTGAAGAGATGTCTTCATGTAGGTACGCCTCTAATATATCTCCCCATGATTCCTGGAGGAATTTCATGTATGGTATTGAAAAGCCTTTTTTGGAACCGTTTGACAATTCCCCTGTAAAATCCATCAAAAGACTTTTTGTGATTTCCTTATCGATTCCATTTGGCGATAAAGCTTGCATAGATGATTCCAAACTTAAATTCACCAATCGATGATCCAAGAATGGTGCTCTCACTTCTATGCTAGCATACATGGCGGCAGAGTCCACTTTATGAAGGAAATCTCCAGGAAGTCTGGTTAAAATATCTACTCCGAAGGAAGCTTTTTCGGGATTAGAAGCATATTCATCTTTTATTTTTTGATAAACTTTGGAGGTATAATCAACTTTATCGTCTGTCCTAAAAACCATTTTTCGGATACCATAGCTGAGGTTATTCTTAGCATAATAAGATTCCCAGGAACCGTATTTTATCCTATTTTTATCAGAGAGATATTTATCTGTGGAATCGGATTTAAAGTCAAGAGTTTGATTAATTATTCCTGAAAAAATGGCATTAGAACTTCCAGCTTCCTTTAAGTATAAGTTAGGTTTATTATAAGACCCAAATACCTCATCGCCACCGTCGCCTGAAAGCATCACTTTGGTATGATCAGAGACAGCTTTTGTCACCAAATAAGAGGGGATTAAGGAGGCATCTGCTAAGGGTTGGATATTTTTCAACAGATTGCTCAACACATCTAAAGACCCCGGATCAACATGAACAATTTCCTGCTTGATATCCAGCTTCTTCGCAAACTCAGAAGCAGCGGGGGCTTCGTCTGAGTGGCTTTCGCTGGTGGCCATTGTTACCGCTAAAATATCAGGTTTCAATTCCTTTGAGATAGCAGTTATTAATGATGAATCAATACCCGAACTAAGAAAAGTTGCTACTGGTACATCCGCATGAAGCTCCTGATCTATAATTTCATAAAGCAACTCCTTCACTTCCGATTTCAGTTCATCAAAACTATTCTCCCTAGTTACCTTTCTAGGAAACTCGTAATAGGATTCAATTCTGAGATTTTCACCTTTTATATGCATAAAAGATGCAGGCATTAATACCTGCACTTCATTGTAGATAGCATGGCAGCTATTAATATACATATTCTCCAAAAGGTCAACTATTGCACTCTGATTAATGGTCAGCTTATTATTATATAGCTTTCTTAGTGCTTGAAGTTCGGACGCAAAATATAGCGTGTTGGCTTGATGAATGTAGAAAAATGGTTTTTCACCAAATCTATCTCTAGCAATAAACAATGATTTATCTGAAGTATCGTATATAACGAAGACAAACATTCCTACCAGATGCTTACACAAATCCTTACCATATTCCTTAAATGCTACTAGAACCACTTCTGTATCAGAACTTGTCTGAAAAATATAGCCTTTAGCTAAAAGCTGATCTTTTAGAATTTGGTAATTATAAATCTCACCATTAAAAATGATTTTGAGATTTAAGTCTTCTCTAGAAAATGGCTGATTAGCAGTCTCTGAAAGATCAATAATAGAAAGTCTATTATGTCCTAACGCTACTGTTTCGTCGTGCCAAACACCTGTGGCATCTGGCCCTCTATGAGCTTGAGCCTGTAAACCAGATTTTAGGTTATTTAACTCAAACTCCTTGAGAGCTCCCTTCAGTTTAATTATTCCCGCTACTCCACACATAAATCAGGAAGTAAGTGCAATCTTATATTTTGTAAGCCAGTCAGAAATGGAATGGTAATTATTTAAGTATTCCAGATTTGCTACGTAGGTGAAATCCTTAGAAGCGAGATGGAATGCTTCCATCCAATTTTCTATTTTATTTGGATCTTTGACAAGATAGGCTTGATCCAGATCTTGAATCACCTCAGGAATTCCTCCGTTATCTGAAGCAATGACTTTGTTTCCTGATTTGGCTGCTTCTACCAATGAAAGTCCAAAACCTTCTTTCCATAATGATGTAAAGAAATAGATATCCCCAATCTGTAGGTATTGAGATAACTGATCGTTCGGTATTTTACCCAAAGCGCTAATATTGGGATGATCCATACTTTCAGTATTTTTCACACCTATAATAAGAACCTTGAAACTTAAATCTTTTGAAAGGATTTTATTTATAATTTTCAAAAATAAATGCAGGCCTTTTTTAGGTCTGTTATTAGACATCCAAACCAAGATTTTATCCTCTTTTTGAAAACCAAGTTCAATCTTTTTATCTTCTTTTTGTGCTTGGGTTAAAGGAAAAAAGACATCAGATCTTACGCCATTTCCTACTATAAAAACTTCAGGAGTGAAAATCTCATTTATCTCCAGAGCTCTCTTGTAGGCTAGATTTGTCAGGAATAACACCTTGTTTACACCCTGTTGGACCTGAGGGCTAATTCGAAGTTCATGGCCATGAAATGAAAAAACCAATTCAATTGAGAGATTTGAGCGGCTTTTAAAAGCTGACAATACTTCAAGCAAAAGTGTATCATCCATAACCACGATTTGGATAATATGATCAGCCTTCGCTAGATTCTTTATATCCCTAATGTAGTCTGCTCCTACTCTATTTATTAACTGCCAATTTCTAAATCTTGAAGGCAACTTCAGCAAGGATTTCTTACGGCAGAAACGAAATTGCTGATTTGAATCTTCAGTAGGTGACAAGATGAAGTCGAAGAAGCCAGGGTTCTTTTGAATAAAGAACATAATCCTGTTTGTCCAGCTACCTATCTTCTTGGAAGGAAGGGCAGTATTTGAAACAAGAAATCTCTGGATGCTCACCTAATTAATTAAATTCTTGAAGTTCTACCATTCTTTTAAACTGACCATTTTCAGATACTAAATCTTCGAATTTTCCTGTTGCCATGATTCGCCCTTTATCCATAAGTGAAATTGTGTCCACCTTACGAATGGTACTTAGCCTATGGGCAATAATTATCATAGTAAATTTACCCATCAGCATGTCAATGTTATCTTGAATAAGCTTTTCTGTTTCGGAGTCAAGCGCGGATGTTGCTTCATCAAAAATCAGCACATCTACATCTTTGAAAAGTTCTCTCGCAATAGAAATTCGCTGTTTTTGCCCTCCGCTCACCATGACACCATTATCTCCTAATCGAGTATCTTCTTTTTGCGGCAATGATTCTATGAAATTATCAATATTCGCTAAAGCGACAGCTTTTTGGAATTTACGTAAATTATTGGGTGACTTTTCAGCCCAGAGAGTAACGTTATTGTAGATGTTGTCATTAAAAATAACCGGTTCCTGTGTGATATACCCGAAGCGTTGCCTATAGGAGGACAAATTGAGAGCTTCCCTATCTTGACCATTGACATTGATTTTTCCAGAGCTAGGGTGGAAAAGCCCAATAAGCATGTTGACTAATGTGGTTTTCCCACTTCCACTTTCTCCTACAAAAGCATATGTTTTAAGGGGCTCGATATCTAAATCGATTTTGTTTAACACCTGAAAGCCATTTGGGTAGACAAAGGAAGCTGATTGGATTTCGAGCACTGTGATTTTATTTACCTCTGGAGTTATATTGAATTTCTCCTTACCGTCTTTAAAATCATCGATAAGATTGACCGAAGAGATTACCCCACCAATATTTGAAATGAAACCTTGCCAACTCCCTTGAAGTGTCACTATATAGTTCAGTGATCTATAAAAAAACAATAGACTCATAGCTATAGATGACAAAGTTCCCCCCAAAAAGTTGAGTTGAATTAGTATGATAATTAATACAACCACCAAGATGATAGGTTCTCTGGCACTTTGCATAATGGCACCATAGATTCCTATTTTTCTTTGGCCTGTCTCTATTTGATTGATGACAGACTTTAATTTATGGTTATAGCTTGAAAAATAATCTGTAGCTTTTAAATACTTGAAATTGTGAACTGCTTGGATCAAATACGACTGAAATTGATGGCCCAATAATGATAGGTTGATGGATTCTTTTTCTGTACGTGTAAAGAAGAATCTAAAGAGAAAATTAGATAGATAACCACCAAGAGAAACCAAGATTGCGAATTGCCAGTTGGACA
Organism: Algoriphagus sp. 10J20-15; assembly: GCF_055809615.1. NCBI lineage: Bacteria > Pseudomonadati > Bacteroidota > Cytophagia > Cytophagales > Cyclobacteriaceae > Algoriphagus > Algoriphagus sp. 10J20-15. The sequence goes on along the minus strand of NZ_JBVVUG010000044.1, from coordinate 250,198 downwards.
AAAATGCCAGTCCAATATATACTAGCAATAGGACTAGATGCTGTATACTGTTGAAATAAGAAAGAAAGCCATAGGTAATCTTCACCGCTTCAGTGGAAAGAGTATTTTGTACTTTTCCTGAATCTAAGTTTAGAAAATGCTTGTAATCCAGTTCGCTCAAGCCATCCACCATTTGAAATCTGATCTTCTTTACGAACTGATTTTGGAGTTTGATTTTCACATACCCATCTAAAAATTTGAAAACTGCCTTCAACATGAACATGATGACCATAAAAACTACTACTGAGTTTAGAGTAAGGTCAAATCCAATCCATTCAATTCCAGTTAATAGGAATTTCAAGTCCCCCATGTTATCAGCAGAGGATAAATCATTACCATCTGCTGCAATTTGAAAGATGGGCATAATCAGAGCCAATCCAAATCCATCTAAGACCCCAACAAATAGACTTAGCAGGATCAATAAAATAAGTTTGGGACCTACATAGGAATAGAAAAAGCCAAAATGCCTTAAATATTTATTAAATATTTTCTCGAACATGAATAAGTAGTGAGTGGGATTTTAAGCGATGTGCTTAAAAATGAATCTCTTTAGTTTGAAATATGCCTGATATTTCAATTTTTTGACGAAAGGAAAATTGACGGGGTCTCCATAGGAACCGTCAACTCCGAAATAACTAGGGTAAACCGGCCAGAAACCAAACTCTCCACCTTGAGAAAGGTGCAAGTGAACAGCCCTAGCAAATACTCTTTCTAAAATGATATTGTTTTTCTCATCCAGATTTTTGTCACAAAATGGAGAGAAAATACCCTTGTAGAAGGACTTGCTCATCAAAAGCAGGCGGGTATCTCCCCAAGAAAGATCCCGTATAAAATTGATATAGACTGGTTTCATTTCTTCGCCCAATCCAGCTACAAACTCTTTAATATTTTGAATAATGTACCTGCCAGTGATTTTAAGGAGAAAATCAGTTTGTTCCATCAATTTGGAATGCTCCAAGGCATAATCCATTAACTGTTTTTCACCATGCCCTTTACCTAAGTGGCTACTAGTAGATTCAAATTGAAGTATTTCAAAATCGGGGAATTCTACTTTCAGGGAAAATATTCTCTCCGAATGAAACATGCTATTTTCTACGAAGACTACTGGAAAGCCCTGTTTTAAGTAAAATTCAGCTGCTCTGAAATAATCTTCCTCACGTTCTTCGATTGATCTGGCTGCCATAAATGTGTCCATATATGGTTTTATGGTAGCAGAAAGAAGGATTACTAGCTTAGGCAATTGAGAATTACTATTTAGGCTGAGAAATTGATGTTTGAAAGTTCATTATTCAAGCCTTTATAAATGAAAATCATATTATGATAAAAATGAATTGAAACAATATGTTTAGTTAAATAATCTGGCTCATAGCCTGGGATGGGGAATTCCTGATAGTTGAGCGTATCTACGAATTTTTTAAAATATCCATTTATCGTGTCAGGAGAATTCAAATCGGATATTTTACCACCAAATTCTTCCCAGTACGAAGTTTGCGTATCCTCGACCACATAAATTCCTCCTATTTTCAGTTTAGGGAAAAGATGCTGGAAAGTAGTGATCACATGTTCATTGATATGGCTTCCATCGTCAACTATTAGTTCCAACTCACCGATTTCAGCGCAAACCTTATCTAAAAACTGTAAATCGACCTGACTTCCTTGAAAAATCTTAATTCTTGATTCATTTAAGGCAGATTTATCATAGATATCTATCGCATGGATTTTGGCTTTAGAAAAGTATCTTTTCCACATTCTCAAAGACCCCCCACCTTGATGGGGATTATCATATCCACCTACTCCAATTTCCAAGAAATTAAAAGCCTTATTCCGGAGATGCTTAAAATGCTGGTGATAGTTTGGGGTGTAGAAGTGCTTACCAAACTTATCTGTCTGGAATAACTGGGCGAGGTAATCCAAATCCGAAGATTTCCCTATACTTCTGACATAATTAAACCTTCTCTTAATCCTTCTTTTCCTTTCAAATGGAAGCCCTTCCACCCAAGTTTTTAATTTTTCGAGCATAAAAATACAGACTATTTACCCCTTACTTTCTCAAAAATCCCCTTCTTAACATGGTCATCATCATAGTAACCATATCCATATCCGTAGGTGTAGCCGTAACCGTAAGTCACCTTGCTTCCATCGACACCATTAAATACAGCATATAGATTCTTAAGATTTTTACCTGTTTTTAGGCCATTGAGGGCATTTACAAAGTTTCTCTGGCTATAGTCCTGACGGAATACAAATAGGGTCAAATCCACATACGGGAGTAAGTCTAAGGTTTCGCTCACAAGTCCCACTGGAGGCGTATCCAAAATCACCACATCATATTCTTCCTTCAATTGGCCGATTAATTCTTCGAAGCGCTTGGTAAATAATAGTTCAGCCGGGTTAGGAGGTGTTGGTCCAGAGACCAATAGATCCATATTATCGAATTTGGTCTTTTTGACCCCCTGTTTCCAATCCTTTAGCTGCCCGGATAAAATAGTAGATAAACCTACATCATTACCAACTTCAAAATCTTGGAAAATCTTCGGCTTTCTCATATCACAACCGACCAAAATGGTTTTCTTTCCCGTCAAGGAGTAAACCGAAGCTAAGTTCATAGCACAAAAGGTTTTTCCCTCGCCAGAGATAGTGGATGTAATCATCAGGGTGAGCTGTTCTTCTTTTGGTGTGATGAAGCGAATATTTGCCCGCAGGGACCTAAAGCCTTCTGCCAATCCAGATTTACCTTGCTCGAAAACCACCAAATTGCTAGCTCCTTTATTGTAAAGAATAGTGGATAGAACCGGAATTTTTAATTTTTTCTCCAGTGAAGCTTACATCATCTATTTTAGTTCTTAGCAACTCTTTAATGAATATGAAAAGAATTGGCAGAAGGATACCAACCAAAAGACCAATAGTGTAATTCCTCATGGGAATAGGGCTAACCAGAAACCCTCCTTCTGCAGGTTCTATGATTTTATTTTGGGCAGTATTAGAAGCTTTGGTAATCGCAGCTTCGGCTCTTTTTTGCATCAAAAAAGTATAAATATTCTCCGTGAGACCTTGTTGTCTCTGAATACTGATTAAGTTTTGCTGAGTTTGTGGTAGAGATCGAAATGAATTTTCCATCTCAGAAATTCTATCTCGTAAATCTTGGATCAATAATTCTGAATTCTGATCTACATTTTTCAGAATCTCTTGAATAGAAGCATTGATTTCTCTTATTTTCTTATTTGTAGCTTGAACCTGCGGTGAAGCTTCAGTAAGTGTAGCAAGCTGCTTCGATTTTTCAACTTGATACTCAAGCAGGTTAGCAATTAAACTATTTAATATAGGGTCATCAATTCCTATTCCGGATGGCACGACTACATCCTGGTAATTTTCTCTAATCAAATAATCTTTGAGGTTTCTATAGTAAGACTTTTTAAACTGTTCTTGTCTTAATTCTGTCTCATACTGGGTCATTTGATCAAACACCGAAGAACTCTCACTTCCTAGGTCATAAATCTTATTGTCGGATCGGAAATTTTGTAATTGATCTTCGAAAAGCTTCAATGTATCGGCTACTCCTGCAACCTGGCTATCTATGAATCTTACCGTATTGCTAGCATTTTCATTTTTCTCAGCAAGCTCCATTGCAATGTAAGTCTCCATCAATTTATTGATATAGACTTCTCCTTTTTTGGCATGCGGCGTAAGTATACTCAGTTCGAGAATTGAGCCTTCTTTTTGAATGGAGCTAACACTCAATTTGTTAGCATATTCATTAATAATGGACTTATCATCTCTGATTTTCACTAGCAATTCCCCAGATTCATCAGCTCCTGTTTTGGAAATTCTCAGCCTATAATTGTTTGTCTCTACCCATTCCCCAAACTGAAATGTACTGGCTTCTGGTATGATTTCCATGTTGACATTCGAACCATTCGGAACATACTGGGTGTAAGCCTCGGCATCAAAGGAAAGTTTGTAGCTTTGGTTATCTTCCCATGTAAGGGTGATTAGACCATATAAGACCTGTGGGGATTTCCAATCCACCTCAACCAATACAGGCGTATTATTATAAAGCTCTTTTTTTACATAAGTCCCTTTTTCGTAGTATTCAACATTAAAATCCAATTGGCGCAAGGTTTCTTGTGCTATTGGTTTGGATTGTAGAATTACAATTTGATTGAGGAGTCCAACATCAGGGGAACCTTGTAAACTAGGTGCATCGAACAGCCCGAATTTACTTTCAGCTTCTTTGATAAAAAACATACCTGAAACCTTATATAAAGGCACAGTCATCCGAGTATGAATATATCCGATTCCTAAAAATATAATAGCTGAAACAACTATTATAGGCCAAATCCTAAGGATTTTGGGAATAACCGATTTTATATCAAACGAACTCTCTTCTTTTAAGAATTCACTTTCGTCTTGATCGAAATTCATAAGTAAATAAAATTAATTTCTTAGAGATAACACCAATGCTATGGCAGTTACCATAGAAGTTACTAGTGCCAACGTTTGAATAAAGTTTGTTCCTGCTCCAATTTCACGAACCTTCAAAGGCTCCGCGTAGAGCACATCATTAGGTCTTAAAAAGAAAAATTCAGTACCCAGCAATTTTTTATCATTCAAATTGATTTTATGGATTTTTGATCCATCAGGGTATTGTCTCAAAAGTATAATTTCATTTCTTTTTGCTAAAACAGTCATATCCCCTGCAGTGGCGATTGCTTCAAATATGTTAGCTCTGTTTTGAAGTATTGTTTGTTTCCCAGGATTATTAAATTCACCAATAGCACTGAACCTAATGCCACCTAACCTTACCTTGACGAAATATTCTCCTTCATTCACAAATCTGGAAACTTCTTTTTCAACTAATTCTTTTGCCTCCTTTGTTGTCAATCCTATCAACGTTAAATCTCCAATCAGTGGCATTTCTATTTTACCCTCTTCATCTAAGGTATAACCATTCATGAAGAAAATATCTCCCCCATTTTGGCCAGACATCATGCCTTGATTATTGGAGTCTCCAGAGATAGCACTAAAGATCAGGTTGATTTCAGTATTGGTTGTTTTTACATTGATATCTACGATATCAAATGCTTGAAGTAAATATTCCTCAGCTTCATAAGGGATAGTAGCACCAGTTGATACTACGGGATTACTATCTGCTCCCAAATCTTGCATATAGACGATACGCTTATTGGAGATGCAGGAAAAAATCAAAAATAATAGTGGCAAAAGCTTGATATACCTGTACAGATTTTTCATATAGGAATTATTCATTAAAGAGCAAAGAATGAAAATTTAGATTCAATTTGTAAAATTATTTTTAAAGGCGTGCGTCAATTTTTGATTTATCAAGAAATCCTTTGACATCGTAAACCACAAGATTATCTGACTTGCTGATATCCAGATCTTTAAATTGTTGATGCGAAACTGCTAATATAATAGCAGAATACACTTCTAAGTCCGGGGTTTGTTTGCCCCCGAGTATTTGAATACCATACTCATGTTGGACTTCAGCGGGATTGGCCCATGGATCATAGACATCCACATCCATATCGAAGGATTTCAGCTCTTTGTAAATATCTATCACGCGGGTATTACGGACATCTGGGCAGTCTTCTTTAAAGGTAAAGCCGAGAATAAGCACTTTGGCATCTATTACCTTCAAATCCTTGCGCATCATGAGTTTGATGACTTCAGTAGCAACGTGCTTGCCCATGCTATCATTTAATCGTCGCCCTGCCAAAATGATTTCTGGATGGTAGCCCATTTCCTGAGCCTTTTGAGCCAAATAAAATGGGTCAACACCGATGCAGTGACCTCCAACTAATCCTGGTTTGAATTTAAGGAAATTCCATTTTGTTCCTGCAGCTTCTAACACCTCTGTGGTGTCTATTCCAAGTAGGTTGAAAATTTTAGAAAGCTCATTTACAAAAGCTATGTTAATGTCACGCTGTGAGTTTTCAATTACTTTCGCAGCTTCAGCTACTTTAATCGAAGATGCTTTATGTGTTCCTGCTGTGATGACAGATCGGTACAGCTGATCTACAAACTCAGCAATTTCTGGCGTGGACCCTGAGGTGACTTTTAAGATTTTTGCTACCGTATGCTCCTTGTCTCCAGGATTAATACGCTCAGGGGAGTAACCTGCAAAGAAGTCTTCGTTATATTTTAATCCGGACACCTTTTCTAATACAGGTACACACTCATCCTCAGTGACCCCTGGATATACCGTGGATTCATAGATGACCACATCTCCTTTTTTCAAATAAAGGCCAATATTCTCCGAAGCCTTTAACATAGGAGTAAGAACAGGACGATTGTGCTTATCGGTGGGTGTAGGTACTGTTACAATAAAAACAGTGCAATCTGCTAATTCCTGTGAATGATTTGTAGGGAGTAAACCGTGTTTATCTGCATCTGTAAACCCATTCACCAATACTTCTTTCAATAAATCGTCTTCTACTTCAAGCGTATTATCTCTACCGGCGATCAATTCCCCTACTCTTTTTGTGTCAATGTCAAAACCCACTGTTGGGTATTGTTTGGCAAACTCAACAGCAAGAGGTAGACCTACATAGCCTAAGCCAATTACAGCAATTTTCACATCCTTCAAATCATTATTCATTGTTGCTTTTTTTCCTAAAAAACCACCCAAATGTGATTCCTTCATCAAATTTTCAAAATATGGACAGCTTCGCCCTTTCAGTCCCAGAACTTAGCCTTATTCAAAGGATATGAGCAAACCCTTTAAAAACGTATGAATTCAGCTATTAAAAAAACTCAATACTTAATCACTAACCTTCATTCTCAAGTCAAATGAGTACCAAAGTTACTCATTTGAAACTTGATGCAAAACTAACAGAATTAGAGGGATTTCAAACAGACAGTTATCTAGTTTGACCGATTCTATAGATCAAATTAAAACTACCGTAAAATGCTAATGGATTATATCCTGAGGGATAATCAGCAGTACTTATCCCTTCGTTTACCCACTGATAATTGTAGCTCTTTATAAATTGAGCTTTTCCGCTTAGAATCAGGTTGTTCCACTTCTGATCCCATATAAGTCCAAAACTCAGGTCAATCCAGGATTCCTTTTCTGGATTTCTATAAAATGCTTCTCGAATGAAAATCTTGATTATTTTCTAATCTTTCGAGCACAAATCCTCTTTTATTGAAGCCCGAGACATGGGAAACTTCTAAGCTTTGAACATTTGAACCTATTCCGCTGCCTACTCCTAGAGTTTCTCCATAATTCACAAAACCTCTTGCCAGTCCATGCGTATGCCAGGTTTGATTACCGATTTGACCCGGATAACGGATATACCTATTTACCGACTCTTGTTGATGGGTCATTTCGCTACGCACCTGAATAAATGTGTTTTCAGGACCTAAAGGAAATAGCTTTTGGAAGCCTACTAAATAAGCTCTTGCATGTTCGGGGTTTAATATAAATTCACGCCAGTTTAACGCATGATCCCTTCGACCAAATTCTCCATAAATTTCAAAGTTTCCTTTGGGAACCAAAAGTCTAAAGAAAATTGATACTTGCTGATCCTGTCCGTTGCTATCATAGACTACGGAATTGCCATTAGTAAATAGCTTATCCTTTTGAAAACCTTCAAATATTGGGAACCAATCAACAAATCTGTCGCCTTTGTACTTGCTGTATTGCTGAAATGTCCTGTTGATTCCTACAAATAAGTGCCGGATAAATGAAGGGTTATACGTCAAATTGAAGCCGTTTAAATAACGCCAGTCACCATCAAATTTTCTGAATCGTGCGTCATTTTGACTTTGGATTTGACTTGGGGCTAGCCCACTATTTTCAAGTCTTCCCATGACAATCTGCCCCTCAAAGTTCCCTATAAAAGTCCTTAGAGGTTTTCTAGTTGCAAGACTTAAATGAGGAAATCCTTGCGCATTATCACTGAATACCAAAGAATTAAACTGCCCAGGTCCCCACCAGATATTCTGAGTAGAAACACCTACTGCTACCGGGCCCGCTACAATATTTATACTTGATTGCCCCCACCACAATTTAGAAATAGACCTTGGGCCAAATCGCTCAGGGTTATCTCCATTGTTCCAGTAAAAAAATCTAGCGCTGATTTCTCTGGAAGTAAAATCCTCACCGAAGCCCTGATAAGGCTTGTTTTGAGCAAATAAATACTCTGGCTGAAATTGTATTTCTATCAGATGAAACCTTGCGTAGAATCCTGTACTTAGAGTGGTTTGGATCCCTACATTCGGAATCATTAGTTTGTTTCCCCAGCCGTATGGTCGTTTGGTATTTACTTCTGTCCCAACAAGCACAGGCAACATGCTAAATTGAACATTCTTCTTTTTTGGGATTTTGCTTCCCGCAAGGAAATGCATGACTTCTCTGACAGCAGGTGTGGAATCCCACGGAGTAAAATGATAGGGTCTTATTTGAAAAGAATAGGCGGAATCAAATTCTTCAAGAAGCTGCTTTCTTCTCAAAAACTCTTCTAAAACAGGCGTATCCGTATTTAAAATTTGACTGAAACCGGGATGGGTAACCAGGCCTAGAATTGCAAAAAGCACATAACTACCCCACAATTTCAATAATCTAAATGCTAGATTGGATTTGGTAGCCTGTCTCATTTCCTGCCAGGTTTTTTACCCATAAATACACTAAATGACTCTATAGCTTCGACCCATCTAAGGTTTTGTCTAATTCCAAAAAATCTCAATTTCTCTACTATACTCACCTCACTAAGACTAAAGATCTCGACTATATCTTTCCATTGAATACGAAATTTACCGATGAGTTTAATGGTAATTAAAAACTTGCTTTGGTCTTTTGGCAGACGCCCTCCAAAGCGAATGGCACGTACTCGAAGCTCATTCCAGGTTGATCTAGCTGGATGTCCAATTTTCAACTCCGGTCTATAGTGAATTTTAAAGCCTGCGTCAACGGCGCGGTTACAAAACTCCGAATCACCTCCAGTGAAAAGATTGGCATTAAATCCTCCAACAATATCTACAACTTTCTTTCTCACAAGAAGATTAGCAGTTACCCCGAAATTATTTTTGGAAACATAGCTAGCGTTGGGAAAAGCAAAAGCCTTTTCAAGTCGGACATATATATTATCCAGATGAGAAAAAACCTCGATGGAGCCTGCAAAAAGGTCAGCCTTGCCTTCTTCGAGAAGTCTACCCGCTTGATAAATCCAATCCTGCGCCGGTATACAATCCGAATCAGTAAATAAAAATGCATTTCCAGAGGCTTGAGAAAGCCCCATATTTCTTGCTGAATAGGATCCTGGGATATTTTGATTCAAGTATTTAATTGGAAAAGAGTACGTTTCTGAGGAAATGTGCTCTTCTGAGGGGTCGTTATTTACCACCAGCACTTCGAATGAACAAGTTGAACTCAATTGGTTATTCAAAGCATTAAGACAGAGCGTTAAGCGGTTCCAGTCCTTGAAAACAGGAATGATAACTGAAATAGAAATTGAAGTCAAATCTACTTTTTGGTTTTATGGAGATAGGTCTTCAGTACTCCGAAAATTGCATAATGCGAGAAATAATAACACGCCTGTAAGAGGTTAAGATGCTCAAATTCCCGATACACCCTCCATTGGTACTTAGCAGCTCGGAATTTATTTCCTGAAATAGAATCCCCACGTAACCGGTATTTAGCTAAGGGTTGATTAATCCCATAAGCATAAGGAATTTCCTTGAGAATTTTCAGCCATAGTGCAAAATCTTGCCTCCTTGAGATTACTGGCATGTAAACTTTGCCTATTTGACTGGTGTCATACATTGCCGTAAGACAGCCAATAGAGCAGGTTTTTAAGAGTTCCTCGTGACTAACTTTGGCAGGAACCTGATGAACCCCAACAATATCCTCACCCCGGAATTTATAATACCCTGAAAATGTAAAGGCATAGTTATTATCCAACATGAATTTCAATTGGACTTCAAGTTTATTCGGTTCCCAGAGATCATCACTATCCAAAAAAGCTATAAATCTTCCCTGAGCCATTTCTATCCCCTTATTTCTGCTGAGTGCAGCTCCGAGATTATGTGGGTTTTCATACAGATGAATTCTGGGATCGCGCTTATCATACTTATTCAAAATATGAATTCCCTTATCAGAAGAATAGTCATCAATGAGGATTAATTCCCAGTCCGTAAACGTTTGATTCAAAACGGATTGAATAGTCTCCTCAATATGAGAGTATGCATTATGTACTGGTGTAATAATTGAAACGAGCATCAAAGATTTGAGATGGAATTAAAGCCTTTAATACTTTCTTTTACGGATTGAATCACTGAAATAGATTTTTGAGGTTTCAATAGTTGCTTTACCATAAACGCAAATCCTAGCCAAAGTTGCGGAGATTTACCATATAATCTACGAACCAAAGCTCCTTTGCTTCGGAAGTAATTCTGATCTAAAATTTTGCCTGAACTTTCTAAAGGGTGAGAAACGATGTATTCAGGCACGAAATAAATAGTGAGCCCCTTATCAAGTGCATCATTAAGAAAAATCATTTCTTCACCACTTGGGTAAGCAGTACCCAAGCCAAATCTTTCATCAAATTTCAATCTTTTTTCTTTCAATTTTGATAGTCTGACAACCATTTCCACTGAAGACACCTTATAAATACTACTTCGATCATGCTTAAAGGCATGCTTTGAATAGTTCTTATAAGGTTCGCCTGAAGGCGTTTGTATCTTGAAAGTCAGAATATCAGCATCAGGAAATTTTGCAAAACCAGCTTCTATCTTGTCTTGGAGATCCTCTGTAAAAACGACATCGTCATCTGCAATCAAGCCTATTTCAGCAGATGAATGTTCGATTGCGCGATTTCTACTTTTAGAAAGTCCTCGCTCATTGAAGGAAATAAACTGAAAATTGGTACTAGACTCCTGATATTCAGTAGCATTTTGGGAAATAATCAAAGTGGGGATTTTCAAATCCCGGAATGAAGAAGGATCTTCATTCATAGTAGAAATTAATACTTGAAAATCCATTTAAATTTCGGTAAATAATGGGCCAATGAACTGGCTGCGATGCCCAGAAACAGCAAAGTGGCAGGCAGTCTGTGCCGCACAGCCCCTAGTAAGTGAAATTCGAAAAAAGCTGACATCCCAATATAGATTGCTATATATATAAACCATAAGCCATAGTTTTTCCAATGTCGCACAAACAATATACTTAGGAAAAGGATAACTAGAAGGTATAATCCATCTGCAAAATAAGCCAATTTAGTCCAGAACGGAATAAAGATGATCACTGGAAATGGCGCCAATAGAAACTGAAAAAACAAACCTGGGAAATCTATGATTAGATCAAACCAATTTGTCCAGAAAACTTCAGGAAAAGTAACCCCACTTTCAAAATAATTCAATCGCTGTAGATTTCTAAATAGCGCTAAGCTCTTTGGAGAAATTGGGATATTCAAAATAGTCTTGGAAATGAAATTTAGCCCAACGAATAAGATTGGGACCAGGACTATTGCTATGGTTACCAATTTCTTCCTGCTCAAGTTGATTTGACTTAAATACTGTAAACCAATGATAATAAAGAAGTAAAGCAAGAGCTGTATGCGAAGTATTCCTGCCAGAATAACCCCTAAAACAAGAAAAAAATTGAACGTATTCTTACGTGAAAGTCCATAGAAAAACAGCCCCAAAGCCAACACAAAATAGCTCTCTCTCAAAGGAGTGAAGGAATAAACAACTACAGAAGGTGCAACAGCTGCTAAAACTAGAAAAAAACGTTGTACAAGAACTTCCTTGATTTCATACGTTTGGTTAAATGCACCTGCTAGAAATATTAAGCCAAGTTGGAAGAAAAAGACATTGAATAAGAAATAGTTGAAAATAGACTTAAGCGAAAGAATATAAATTGGAATTGCAAGAAACTTATAACCGATTTTTACACCAATGGACTGATTATTCGGTGTTATTCTTTCTTAGATCGTCAGAGAATATTCGTAAACAGCTTGGTATCAGGGAAGAAAGGAATGAGTTTGATTTTGAAATCTATCAAGCCAATCGCCAGATAGAAAAGTAATAGACCCAAAAAATAGACATTGATAAACTTATTGTCCTTCAATAATACGCTTTTTGCGAAAACAGTCAATAAAAAATACAGTAACACAAAATAGAATGGAAGCGTGATCAGATCCCAGAATTCAATATTTTGATAATATGCTTTCAACTATTTAGCTTTCTTGTCTGAGTAAATCTATATTTCCTATACCATAGGTAGCTCAAATACTTTCTGAATCGATTAGGGGCTGATAGTATCTTATCAAAAAGATTCACCATTATTGCCAAATCTCCTTTCAAATAAGAGTGCTTATTTCCCTGTGCTTCCGTTTGAAACAATCTCTTCACCTCCTTTACATCTGCCGCAGTAAATACTTCTTCAAATCTGAAAAGTAGGTAAAGAAAAAGCCCCTCCGACTTTACAAAATCCTGGGGCCTCAAAACTGATTTCAATTTCTTGGCATACAGGAATCCTTGATCTAAAATAAACCGTCGCTTTTCAAGATCAATTTTAGTGTGGAAGGATGACTTTCGATAATAGGATGTATAGCCATGGGAAAAGTCAATTCTAAACTTTACCTCAACGTTACTCAATGCCCGAGCATGTAGTTCCACGTCTTGGAATCTTTGCTGAGAACTATCGAAACCTCCAATTTTTTGAAAAAATCTTTTTCCCCAAAGCCCACTACTCATATGCCAAGGAATCCAATACCCCCAAAAACATATCTCTATACTTAAGAGGTGCCAGATTTAAGTTTAGCCCACGAATAAATGTCGTGGCTTCTTCCACAGAGTCTGTAAAATGAGCGGTTGAAAAAATTATAAGATCTTCATCTCTCAGCGTATTCTTTCTTATTTCCAGACAGTTTTCAGATAAAAGATCATCTGCATCTAAAAAAATCAAATGTGTACCAGAGCTTTCTTTAACACCATAATTCCTGCATGAATTAGCTCCTTTCGGGAGATCCGCTGGCCTATCCAAATAACGAAAGCGCTCATCTGAATTACAAAATTTATTGACTATGGCATTAGAGTCATCCGATGAGCCGTCATCCACTACCATGCATTCCCATTCAGGAAAAGTTTGGTTTTGAACAGAAGATAAAGTCTCTGCAATATGGTCCGCATTGTTAAAACACGGAATGATTACTGATATTTTCAATTAGGAATTTTCTCCTTGATGAATTAGAAGATATTCACGAGTATAAACTGCGAATATCAAAATAAGACCAAACACAAAGCCCAAAGTTATTGCAAACCCTAAATTAAGGTAAAGTTTTGGAGAACTTGGGCTATTTGCTATGTAGGCAGGTTCTATTGCTGAGAAAATTGGTTTTTGACTATTCAATTTGATTTTCGCCAGTTCAAGTTCCTGTGCTATGGTTCGAAACAGCTCAAATTTCAGGTTGTATTCAGCACTCAGATTTTGTTCTATGGCTTTCATACTTTCCAAAAACAAGCCTTGATTCCTCTCTCTGAAAGTAGATAAAGCAGATTGGGCATCTTTAAAACCTTTTTCACTTTTGAGGTATTGTGCATTCAGGTATTCTACTTGGGCCTCTTGCTTTTCCACCAAATATTTGGTGGCATATTCTATTAATAAGTTTTCCACCAAATGGGAAAATGCAAAAGAAAGCTCTGCCTCTGGCATTTCAGTCGTGATCGTCAAAAGCCTACCGTCCGAACTTGCGAGGATACGCTTACCAATTTGGGAAAGTGCATACTGCTCAAGCGGATCATATTGAATTCTCTTTTTTCCGATCTCCTCTTTTATTTGTGAATCATCTACTCTGAGGGGAGCACTGTAAAGTGTAGATGGCCTTTTCAAAACCTTGTAAATACTATTTTGAGGTCTTGTTTCCACCATATATTTGAAGTAGGTAATTGAATCTTCGTACAGCTCCGATTTTAATTTGGAATACATCAATTCCTCCAAAAATGGTTTACTAGTCAAAATCAACGGGTATAAGGAAGGGTCAAGGGTTGACAATTGATTATCATTTCCACCTACCGAAATTCCTGCCGCTTGAGCTAAGGAGCCCAGACCACTAGGTGAGCTTGAATTCTGCGCTTCTACGAGCAAAACAGAGTTAGAAACGTAGGAAGGGGGTGTTGTCAAAAATATGGTGAAGCCAATAATCATGAAAATGACTATAGTAACAATCACCAGATATAGCTTCATTCGTACAAGTTTGACCAAATTAACAATGGTAAAATCGTGATTTTGAAGGATCTTAGTTGCTTTCTCTTTCATAAGGTAATTCTGCAATGCGCGCGAGTCATTGGATTTTGAAATGAAATGAATATCAAACTCTTTCTGCCTCTTTAATTCCTAAATCTAACTTCAACATTTCTTTCATTCCTATGCACTCCACATACCAAGTTGCAAAAAACAATTTTACTTTTTCAAATGCACTTAAATCAGAATAGGCAAAAATAGAAACATGAGGCCTGATAAAGTGTAAAGCGAATAATACTTTTTGCTTGGGAGTATAGGCACTATAAAACCTAGTGTACATACCTCCGATTGTTCTTTTCTTTTTACGAATTAATTCAGCAATATTTTTTCTTGAAGGATGGAAAACGACAACGTCTTCACCATATACCATTATAAAACCGGAAGAAGTAGCTTTTTTGGTCCACTCAAAATCACCTCCAGATAGAAGGGTTTCAGAAAATAGTCCGATTTTGGTAAAAACCTCTTTCTTACAAAATAGATTGGCAGTGACACTTTGACCCTTTTCTTCAACGTTTCTTTTTTGATCGAATCCAAATTTCTTTTCATAAATGAAAGCCAAATCTGTGGCGTCTAAGGGCTTGAAAAATTCCATCCTTCCACCAACCATATCGAATCCTTGGGATAAAAGATTTAAACCATTTTCCAGCCAATTTTCAGCTCGGTGCACAGTCAGAATCTGTAAATGCCACAAAACCAGAAGTGATTTCATTGACTCCTTTATTTCTTCCAAGCATAAGAACCAGGCGAGGATTCACTGATCACCCTCGTATTTGGAGGAAGTTCAAAATCTTGTGGCAATAAATCTGAAGGTTCATTATTTACTATCACTACTTCAAATTGATTTTGCGAAAGGGTTTGATTTTGTAGATGCTTCAAGCATTCACTTAAGGTTCGCCAATCCTTGTAAGTAGGAATAATGACAGAAATCTTTAAATCCATCTTTTTTACTAACTAGAATAATTAATTCTTAGCATCACTCGGCTTTGACTCTACAGGGTACCCCAAAAGCTGTATTCCCATCAGCAATATTCCTAGTGACTACAGAACCAGCGCCTATCTTACAATTTGCGCCTACATGAGACACCAGGAAGAATAACAGCACCTGCACCCAATTGAGTAAAATCACCAACGCTGGCATTACCCAAAACAAGAGCTCCTGGTCCTATTTCCACAAATTCCCCTATTCTGACTTCATGGTGGATTTTGGCTCCTACATTAATTAAAGACCCCAATCCAATTTGGACTTCAGGACCAATAAACGATAGATTTAAAGCATCATATAAACCAGATGAGGAAGCACTTACGCTAGCGTTTTTAGATCTTATTGGAAAGTAGATTCCTCCCATACCTTCAAGAGAATCAATCATTTTCTTTCTAATTTTAGAATTACCTATTCCCAAGCAAAAGAGAAAGGATCCTGAAACTTCTTCCCCTAATTCCTCCTCCGTATGGAGAATGCGAATATTTCCCTTAAAAATTAATTTACTGAAGTCTTTATCTAAGCAGATGATATCTTCAACCCTTAGCTCTGGGTCAAGAGTAATTAATTCATCAAAAACCTCCAAAGCATGACCACCGGCCCCAGCAATAACCATTTTCATCTACAGTTATTTTAAAAATAAAAATTTAACATATTTGATCAATCACCATTTCTAGATCTATAAGGTTTGTAACATCCTTTTTTCCAATGTGAGCGCGAATAGAAGATAATAAATTCTCAGTGCTACCGGCTACCCCACCCTTTGCTTTTTGCTCATCTATCAGGTGGTGATAAGTAACCTCCCCTATGGTCTCCAATATAATGCTGAATGTACCTAAGTCAGCAGCTTCGGAAATACAACCAGAAAACTTTGATATATGAAGATCAACTCCTTTCAATAATAGAGGCAAAGGAGTTTTATTTGCTAATTCCCATGATTTCTGATTGAAAACTCCCAATGACTCTAATGCCTCAATCAAGCTTTCCTTCGAAGCTTTGTCTATCCTAGGATGAAGACGAATCAGCCATTCAAACTCATCCTTTGTTTGGAGTATAGTATCAATAATATAATCATCAATAATGGGACTCATAGGCTGTAGTGTAAACAATATAGTAGGCTTATTACTATCCAACTTATTGCCAGTATTCCTCAGAAAATTATGCCAAGGATTTCCACTGATTTTAGTTTGAAAAGTAGAGAAATTAAAATTCCCTTTTAACTGTTCTTCAGACTTATGATCCCATAACCAGAACATAGTAGGAAGAATAGAATAATCCTCTTTAAATCCAGAATATGCTGCGTGAAACACGCCCTGAGTGCCATGTTGTATATCAATACATTCAATTCCTCTATTCCTTGCAGCGATCAATAAACCGAAGCAAGGAATATTGTAATACGATAATAAAAAGATTTTTTGAGGGTTAGTTTGGTCCAAAATCCAATCAAAACTAGCCTTCCAAATATAGACTTTTCTGAGAGTGTCAACTACTTCTTTTCGAATGGAGAAAGTTGAATTTGAATTCTTGCTTTCCAAAAAAGAGTTTAGCTCCTCAAATCCTACCCATTTAGAATAATCTATGTGTTCAATTTTAACTCTATTTTCAAAATAACTATAAACTAATTGAATATTTTCACCTCTGTTTTTGTAAGTCTTTGCTTGAACCTCCTCTCCGTACTCCAAAAAAATAAATCCCTTATTTTTCTTAGCTAAACTATCACCGATGGGATCGAAAAATTTATTGAATGATTCACCATTGAAACTTTCTCTAAAATTAATACCACTAAAAAACAGGTAATCAACAGAATCCAGCTTTACCTTTTTTAATCCAAAATATGATTTTAATCTTTTAATAGGTCTTTTTATGGAATTTTTAATCAATCCTGGATTTATACTGTGATTGGATTTAACTTTCTGTACTAGTCTTAAAAATAAAGTCGTCTTAAGTATTGGCCAGATTTTAACTCCTTCAAAAAGCCATTCTTCCGTTTGGTTTTCGTCTTCAAAAGCATTCAGGAATTCAATTAATTCTTGCCTCTCTCTAAAACTCATGCTGCAAATCTATTTTTGAAAAGGAGACCAGATAGTATCGAAATAGCTAAAACAATCAGAGTGATTACCAATTTTGTCAGAATTGAGAAATCAACTATAAAATAAGCGCCAATCGTGAGTGCCAGCGTCAAAATCAACCAAATGTAGGGATGATAGTTAACGGTATTCACTGCCTTGATGGATGGAATAAAAAAACCAATATATCCCATAAATAGTAAGGAAATAAAGGTTGTGTACGCAGCTACTTCAAATCCATAAATCGGAATTAATATAGAATTAAGAACTACGTTAATGATGCCCGCTAAGAAGGTGATTTTCCATATTATATTAGTCTTTTCTACAAAAAAGAGCTTATTACTAGATCCCATATACATAGGCCGGTAGTTATAGCCCATTACGATAATTATCCCCAAGGAATACATTTGATCTAATCCAGGACTCTTAAGCAAAAATGAGAAAAGCTCTTTAAGCCAAATACTTACTAAAAAAGTCAAAACGAAAAAGGCAAATTGTAGCCCGAAAACTAAATTCCTAGCAACTATATCTTTGCCTTCTTTGAATTTCTGCGTCATCATAGGTCCAAGGGCAAACCCAGCAGCCATACCTATTTGCTGAAATATGTTTCCGACCGTGTAAGCTGCATTGTATTTACCTATATTATTTACTCCTACTCCCAGCACATCCATCACCAATTTATCTGAAGAGTTCAGCAAATAACTTGAGTAATAGTGAGGAACAGTAGGCAAACTAACCTTAAGCGATTGCTTGATAAGTCTCCATTTGAAATTAAAAATAGGCTTTAGTCCAAATTTAAAATTAACGGGATAGTAGTAAGAGGCATTGGATAGAACAGTAGAAATCAGGCTTGCCCAAAACCAGCCCATATAGCCTAATTTCAAGTACGAAATAAAATAAAGGTTTAAGAAAACAGTTAAAACCCCAAATAAAGCCGTTCTCAACCCTATCTGCAAGGGCTTTTGCTTAAGCTGAAAATAGGTTGAACCAATGATCCCAACTGGACCAAAAATCACCAGAGGCGCTACGTTAATGAGTGTAATCAACCAACGGTTTTCCTGCGCCTCCTCCGGAACTATCCAATAGATCAGCAATCCCAAAATGAACGCGTAAACCAAATTCCAAAGGGTCAAAAAGCCATAAATTTGCCTCCATGCCCACTTAAACTGATTTGGTGATTTGTAGAAGGTATTGACTAAGATCACTCTAAGCCCTAGAAATGCCAATACAGCTATACTACTCGTATAAGCAGTAAGTATACCCGCAACTCCAAAATCAACCTCTGTTAAATCCTTGGTAATAACAGGTAAGATAAAAAGTTGGGCAATTTTAGGGATCTGAGGAGCAAAACCATAAATAACCGTGTGGCTAAATAACTTTTTGAACATATTAAAAATCTGAGCTACTTAAGAAAACCAGCAATTAATGAAATCTCCTCTCTTTCTTAAGTTTGAAGTAATGTTCTTTGTCTCTTTCCTTAAATACTTTCGCAGGATTACCACCAGCAATCGCACAGGCTGGGATATCACTCACGACTACTGCTCCTGCTTGAATAATAGCTCCCTCACCTATGGTCACTCCACCTAAAACAATTACATTATTTCCTAACCAAACGTTATCTTCTATGGTAACATCCTTAATGATATATGTATTGTCATAAGGAATCTTTCCGCCTTCATAATTATGGTACTTTGACAAAATCATGCAGGATTTACCAGAATGAAAGTTATCTCCAATCTTCACAATTCCGCCTTTAGGAATTTCAATTCCATTAAAATGACAATTGTTCCCCAAGAACACATTTTCATTAAAAACACTTTTATAATTCACTTTCAAAGGCTCTCCATACCCTCCCAAAACTTTTTCTGCTTGCTGTGTATGATAATTGATTCTGGACTTCTTTTTATAAGTCCTGTAATGATGTCGTATGAACTTAAAAAGATTCATTAATGAGAGCTATCAGATTTTTGGCTTAAAGAATACTCTGCAATTGCAAAATCCATCAAATCATCGATATCCTGAGAACTTATCTCATCCATTTCATACTTCCTGACTTTTGTGAAGTCCTGAATTGCTTTAGACTTCAGAGCATCGACATGGATGATATAGATGGCACCATTAAGTTCATAAACTTTAGGGCAATCTTGTCTTCTTGTAAAATTTCCTTCTTTGGATTTCACTAGCCACCCAAATTCATTCTCCTCTCGCAACACATAATAAGGGTTAGATTTGGTTTCTTTCACGGAAGTAAGCATCTCACAAGAATCATCAAACTCTGCCAATGCTTCTTTGATATGCGCTCCTGTTCTAAAAGGCGAAGTAGGCTGTAAAACAATCAGGGCATCCGGTTGGTAGTCTATTTTTTCGTAAAACTCCAGTGCATGCAGCAAAACTTCATAAGTGCCACTTGTGTCAGTAGCCAATTCCGTTGGTCTTAAAAAAGGAATTTTTAACCCCAAGGATTCTACAACCTCTTTGATTTCAACATTATCTGTAGAAACGCAGATACATGAATCATCAAAAACCTCCCTCGCCGCATCGATGGTATATTGAATTAAAGGTTTGCCACCAAGCAGCTTAATGTTCTTTTTAGGAACTCCCTTGGACCCTCCTCTTGCTGGTATAACTACTAAGGGTTTCAAAATTTGATTTGGCTAAAATCTTGTTGAGCTTTGCTATAATCTTCATGCTTACCTATATCTAACCAATAACCTACCAAAGGGTATGCGACCACTTTTTTCCCTTGAGCGATTAATAATTCTATAAAATCAGTAGCATTAAAGTGACTTTCTTTAGGAATGAGTTTTATTATTTCCTTTTTCATTAGATAAATACCCGCATTAGAATAATGAGTAAAAGTTGGTTTTTCTTTCAATCCTTTTACATTTTTCCCTTCAGTCTCTATAACTGCGTAAGGAATATTTACCTGATAAGGAATACAGGCTACTATTAGGTCCGCATCCTCTCTTTTCATATACAAAAAGAAATCCTCAAAATCAATATTGGTAAGTAGATCAGAGTTCATCATTAAAATATGATCATGCAAAAAATCATCTACTAATCCTAGAGCACCTGCTGTACCTAAAGGCTGATCTTCCCAAACATACTTAACTCGTACCCCCTTGCTTGATCCATCTCCAAAATAATTTACCAGCTGATCGCCTAAATACCTTACTGATAACCAAATATCATCCACCCCGAAAGATGCCAACCGATCAATATTGTGTTCAATTATTGGCTTTTCTCCTATTTTCAAAAGAGGCTTGGGAGTATGGTCTGTTAATGGTTTTAGTCGTTCACCTCTTCCGCCTGCCATAATAAGAGCATCTAACGGCAAATAAGACTTTTGATGCTTAAAGTTGACAACATGAATAATTTGTATCTGATCATTTACTACTGGGAAAATTGAAAAATGCTTCTTCCTTAACTCAATAATCTCATTCAAGTCATACTTACCTTGCTGAATATATTTTGGATTGGGCTGTATAAATTCTGACAAGTGACTCTCAAACCCTAAACCTTTAATAAAGCCTCTTCGCAGATCTCCATCTGTTAGTGAGCCTAATAGTTTGTTTTCTTGATCAACCAAAAATAAAATTGCATCTGAAGCTAGACTATCCAACTGCTGTAGAGCAACTTTTACAGAAGAATTAATATTAGTTATATGCCTATCAAACATCTGCATAAATTTCTTTTATGATTTTCATAATATTTTGAGACGGATTGGGCTGATAGTAAGGATTTTGCCCTTGAAAAGTCTGAGAAGAAAAAGTTAACGCCCTTTCTACAATTTGACTAGATGCAAAAGGTAAATGAATCACATTCTCACCGGCTAATCTTCCTTTTTGCCTATCTCCTAGGTTTAAAACATATTTTTGAAAGGAAGCGGCTTCAATGATTCCACTTGAAGTGTTACCTATCATAAGTTTACAGTACTTCATACAAGTGAAGTAAGATTGAGTCCCAAAGTTTTCAACTATTTTAACTTTCTGGTTCTTTCTAGCGAGCTCTTCAAATGCTACCCGGAAAACTAGGCCTGCGGTATCAGCATTGGGCATGGTAATGACTATTTGAAATTTTCCAGAGAGCTGTATCAACGCATGGATTACTTCCTTACAAAATTTGTCATTTAACTCAACCGCAACTGTTTCAGGATGTATAGTGACTAAGATTGTGTCCGTGTTGAGATCTATTCCCCATTTTTGATAAAATCCCCCCGGATTTAAGAAAGGTATATTTTTCAGGTTTTCTAAACTTAGGGACCCTATCTGGTAAATATTTGAATCTACATTACCCAGTAATTGAATAAGACGCTTTTTGAAAGCTCCTGCAGAAACAAAATGTATACAGCTAGAAAGTGAAATAA
Organism: Algoriphagus sp. 10J20-15; assembly: GCF_055809615.1. Taxonomy (NCBI): domain Bacteria; kingdom Pseudomonadati; phylum Bacteroidota; class Cytophagia; order Cytophagales; family Cyclobacteriaceae; genus Algoriphagus; species Algoriphagus sp. 10J20-15. Next base: position 228,485 of record NZ_JBVVUG010000044.1, on the reverse strand, counting down.
AATGCCTGTAGATATTATCAAATGCTCCTAAAGTAGTTTCTCCACCATGGAGATGAGCTATTTTAATTTGAAAGGGAATTGAAGATGCCACAGCTGATGCCATTTCAAAGCGATCGCCTAAAGCGAAAACAAGATCAAATTCCTGACGATTTTCTTGCCAAAAATCTGAGAATTTCAGAGCAGTTAGCGCGTAACTTGTAGAAACAGCATTAGGTGTATCACTTAATAACAAAGATTCAATTTTACAGAATGGATGGAAACCATCAGATTCAATCTGAGAAATAGTGTAACCATGAAGTTTGGAAAGGTGGGTACCGAAAACTATTATTTTCAGTTCAATCTCACTATCCTTTTCCATCGCTCTCAGTAAAGGCAAATAAATACCATAGTCAGCCCGAGAACTAGTTAGAATCCCTACCCTTATCATCTTAAGTCTCTTTTGAGAAGTTTTGTGCCTTCAGGTAGATCTTTTAGTATTTCCTTGCCTAAAACATCATCAATCTCCATGGGAGATATTCCATCCCCCGGGCGCAAAGCGATCAAATCATCAGGTCTTAGAACATGCCCCTTTTCTACTTTACTTTTCAAATGAAGGCTCTTTCTTGCTATTGCTATATTTTTCTTTTCTGAGTTACTTGGCTCCTTAATACCAGATCCAGAAATAGCTTTTTCGATGTTTCTAATTGCCTGAACCATCGCTAGTAATTCCTTGGGCTCAAGAGATGCAGCATGGTCAGGCCCAGGCAATTTCCTGTCCAAGGTAAAATGCTTTTCAATCACAACAGCACCTAGAGCTACAGCAGCAATAGGTACCTCTATTCCTAAGGTGTGATCAGAATAACCAATACCCACGCCCAGATCTTTTGCCATTTGGTTCATTGCCAGAAGGTTGACATCTTCCATGGGGGTAGGATATTCAGTATTGCAATGGAGAACTGTTACCTTATCTCTTGGCGTCCCTGCGAGAGTTAGAACTTCCACCGCAGATTTGACTTCCTTTAATGAGGACATTCCAGTAGAAAGGATGATGTTTTTCCCTTTACTAGCTATGTGCTGTAAGTAAGGCTTATTGGTGATTTCTCCAGATGGGATTTTGTAGAAAGGAATTTTAAGATCATCTAAAAAATCAATGCTTTCCAAGTCAAAACCTGTTGAAAGAAATTTAATTCCCTTTTCATGGCATCGCTGGATCAACATAGGATACCAATCTTCCCCCATTTCCAAGCTTTTGAGCATACCAAACTGCGTGTCCTCTTGGTCTTTTGTATTGTTTTTTTGATAGTCAGCCTTTTGGGCGAAAGGATTAACTATTTTCTCTGCTTTAAAAGTTTGAAATTTTACATAATCGGCTCCAGATTCAGCAGCGACATCTATCAATTCCAGTGCTTTTTTAATATCCCCATTATGGTTTACTCCTGCTTCTGCAATTACCATCACTTGCCGGATGCTCATAATTCCCTCATTTTAATTCCTACCCATTTATTTTTTTCATACGGAGTATTATGGAGTTTTTGTAAATCAAAATAACCATTACCTGGAAATCCCGAATCCAAAAGTGATTCCTTGCTCATCAAGGCTTGACCTGATAACCCAAAATGAAAACAAACTTAAATCCTAACACTACTTGGAATATTAACAATTCGCTGTTCTAGAAATTCAGCAACCTTTTGATCATCTCGGTAACAATTTTTGTACATCGGCAATCGAAACATCAGTTGCCAAATAGGACGAGTCATAGTCTTGGCCTCATTGGTCTCTTTAAGAAAAGCATTACGCTCTTTTAGATTTTCCAATTCTACACACATCAACCAATAATTTGCTTGCGTATTTTCCAATTCCTTTCTAAAGACCATGTTTTGTGTCTGGAAAAAATCAGCATAATCATAGGCGAGCCCCCTTTTATTGGTCAAAAATGAATCCAACTGTTCAAGTTGAGCACAGATCAATGCAGCATTTAGGTTGGGCATCCTAAAATTATAGCCTATAGCGTCATGGATGTACTCATACGAATGCGGGATTTTAGCGGTAGTGGTCAGGTGTTTACCTAACTTTCCTAATTCTTCATCAGTAGATACAATCATACCTCCACCTCCTGAAGTCACTATTTTGTTTCCGTTGAAAGAAAAAACGCCCATTTTACCAAATGCCCCTGTAGGTTTCCCCTTATAAAAGCTCCCTAAGGATTCTGCTGCGTCCTCCAATATAGGAATATTCCAATCTAGACATACTGATATTAGTTCCTCCAAATGAACGGGAAAACCAAATGTATGCATGGGTAAGCAAGCAGCGATTTTCTTACCTGTTTTCTTGTTGAATGTTCCTGTTTCACGTTTTTGTCCAAATTCTTGCAAGAAAGTCAAAACTGCCTTTGGAGAAAGACCCATAGTATCATAATCCACATCCAAAAAAACCGGTTCAGCGCCGTTATGATGGATGGCATTTGCTGTGGCAACAAAAGTCAAGGCTTGGGTAAGGACTTCATCTTCAGGTTGCACACCTAATAAACGTAGAGCTACCTGCAATCCAGCCGTACCATTTACTACTGCGATGGCTTTTTTCGTATTGCTAATTTCAGCAATCATTGTTTCAGCCCTATCCACATAAGCCCCAACCGAGGAGACAAATGTCGAATCCAAGGTATCTAAAACATATTTTCGTTCATTCCCATTGAATACGGGTGCATGAAGAGGGATAAAATCCGTGGATTGGAATTTATCCTGTATAAACTGTATCGTATCCTGAAAGGCCATAGTTACATCTTCGCATCTAAATATTTACCTGTCTCTTTATGAGAAAATGCAGGCAATAATTCTTTAAAAATGTGGACTAAATCGGATTTTGACCAGTTTCCTAGGGTTGCTAATCTCTTCATTTCATCCAAGAAAAAATCGAGTTTCTCCAACTGATAGTTTAAACTACTCTTTACTATACCCAACTTCTCAAATCTTTCTAAATCCAGTGCTTCACCTTCCATAAAAAACTCTTCAAAGTCCTTCTCACCTGTTGTGTCACTATGCGAAAAAAAACATGGCCAATAGTTAGTATTAGCCTTTTTGGAAAGATGCTTGTTTTGGAAAAACTCTCGGGCCTCTTCCTCAGATTCGCAGAGATAGGGGACATACCCTAATTGCTTCAAATAATTAACTGCTATTTCTGCAAAAGTGACTAAGTGCAAGTCTTCGTTGAGTTTAGGGAAGAAAATATCTCTTGAATCACCTAATATGCAAGACATTAAGCAAAGTTCTCCTGACTCCTGAGGAGTCACAAAATATCTTTTGATATCATTGGGAGCTACTATGGGTTGCTTCTTCTGAATTCGTTGGTTAAAGCCATGCAACAATGAGCCATCTGAAAAGGCTACATTAGCAAATCTTGCAGTGGAAATGGAAATTTCTTGGCTTTCCTTCATTAAATAAAGCTCCATAATCCTCTTGGAAGCTCCCATCATATTCACAGGATTTGCTGCCTTATCTGTAGATACACAAAAATATTTTTTTACTCCCTTTGCTTTAGACTGATGGATTGTCTTGATGGTATTTAAAATATTTACTTCCACCATCCGCATCAAAGTAAAAGGGTCTTTTTCGCTTCTTACATGCTTTAATGCAGATAGATTCAACACATAATCGTATTTGCCATCTGATTCCCAAAACACATCATATATGTGTGACCCAATATCCAGCGCGAAAGTTTTGAAATCTCCATCTATATAGCCAAATGAACTCCTGATATCACGAACTAACTCGACTAAGTTATTTTCACTGATATCAACGACGTGTAATTTTAAAGGATTTCGCTTAAAAATCTCTTTGGTTACAGCTTGCCCGATTGATCCAGCAGCACCAATTACCAAAAATTTTGATTCAGCGACCTTTTGAGCTAGTTCGGCTTCATTGGACTTAATGTCATTTTCAAAAAGTAAATTTTTTCGTCCAATCAAGTCAAGAATATCCATTATATAAAATCTTCAGATTTAAGGAATTAAACGTAATGTTCTCAATATGCTAGATATGCATTTTAATGAAACTCCAGAATCTGGTTCCGTAGACAAAGACCGAAGTGGCCTCAATTCTTAAGTTTAACATTTCTTACATTTGCTTTGGCCACCTTACGGGTAGAAAAGCGGAAATACATATAAGGTTTTGATTACTATTAAATTTCTTACGCTTGTTTATGCTATCAGCATAATAATATTGCGAACTAAGCATAGTAATGCCCTTGAGTTTAACCCAAGGGCAAGACAATTTACTTAGATCCGATTCCGTAAGATTCAAAACCCAGCGTTTTCAGATACTTTTTGTCGTAGATATTTCGGCCATCGAATATCACTTTGTTCTTCAATAGTCTACCTACTACATCCCAACTTGGAATTCTGAATTCTGACCATTCAGTAACCAAAAGAAGTGCATCAGCATCCACCAAAGCTTCATAAGCATCTTTGCAATAAGTCACCTTGTCAAAGATATAATGTTCTTTGGCTTCTTCCATGGCCACTGGATCATACGCTTTTACTGTTGCTCCGGCTGCTCTCAACTCATCGATGATCACTCCTGCTGGTGCCTCACGCATGTCGTCTGTATTTGGCTTGAAGCTTAGTCCCCACATTGCAAAGGTCATTCCTGTCAGATCCTCACCGAAGTGAGCCTTCACTTTCTTGGAAAGCACATATTTCTGATCATCATTCACATCCTCCACAGCTTGAAGAACTCTCAGGTCATAGCCATACTGTTTGGCCGTTTTGATGATTGCTTTTACGTCTTTTGGGAAACATGACCCACCATATCCTACTCCTGGATAGATGAACTTATTCCCGATTCTTGGATCTGAGCCGATGCCTTTTCTCACCATGTTTGCGTCAGCACCTACCAATTCACATAGGTTTGCTACATCATTCATGAATGAGATCTTGGTTGCAAGCATGGCATTCGCAGCATACTTAGTCATCTCTGCAGATGGAATATCCATGTAGATGATTCGCTCCCCACTCAACTGGAATGGCTTATATAGACGCTTCATGATTTCCTCAGCGCGCTCATCATCCACTCCGATCACAATTCTATCCGGCTTTAAAAAGTCTTCAACAGCAGCTCCCTCTTTCAGGAATTCAGGGTTCGATGCTACCGCAAATGGTAAATCAGAGCCTCTTTTGTCCAAAGCTCCTTTGATGGCTGCTCGAACTTTTTCCCCAGTGGTCACTGGAACTGTACTCTTGGTTGCAACTACAATGTAATCGGTCATCTTTGAGCCGATTTCATCTGCAACGGCCAATACGTATTTCAAATCCGCAGATCCATCCTCTCCCGGAGGTGTACCCACAGCTATAAAAGCTACCGATGCTCCTTCGATGGCTTCGCCCAAATCCGTGCTGAATTTAAGTCTTCCGCTTTTGAAATTTCTGACTACAACCTCTTCCAAACCTGGCTCATAGATTGGCATGATGCCTTTCTTAAGGTTGTCTATTTTCTTCTGATCGATGTCTACGCAGGTCACTTCGATACCTACATCTGCAAAACATGCTCCTGATACCAAGCCTACATAGCCTGTACCTACAACTGCAATTTTCATGTATTAATGATTTTTATTTCTAAGGAAGTAAACGATCTATTAGAATCCCGAGGGTTGCTAAACTTGAGGCCAAGCCTATCCATCCTGCGGCATTTAATCTTTGTCTAACTGGTTTTCTAGGAACTACTATTTCCGCTCCTGGTTCAATTTTAGGATATGACTTTATTCCTAGAAAGCTACGTGTACTTTGTGCGTCTCCATTGGCATATACAACATATGTTTTAGTTCTTCTGGAATCCTCCGTAAAGCCACCCGCTTTAGAAATGTATTTCTTGAGACTTTTTCCTGTCATAAATCTTGTGGTGGTAGGCAATAGTACTTCTCCTACCATCCTAACCGTTTGAAGCTCTTTTGGTATATGGATAACATCTCCTTCCATCAAGATCAAATCTTCTTCTGAGCCCGGGTTTTCCAAGATATACTGCAAATCAATTCCCACAAAATCCTGCTCTTTCATTCGCATTGATATAAGAGTAGAATCTTGCCTTAATGAATCAAAGGCAGGAGATATAGCGAAGAGTTTTCGTTTCTGTTCCTCTTGCTGCAATTTTAATTTCTCCAGTTCGTTTTGAGCTATTTTCTCATCAATCCTTTCAAAAAGCAGTTCTTCCGCTTCATTTCCTACCCTATTTTGATCTGGGTCAAGATTGGCCCGGATATCCAAAAGTGCTTGATCTCTCAATTCCTCTTCTGTTGGCCCTTTATAATAAACAGTTCTTCTAATCAAACTTGCTCCCTTTGGATAAGCATATTGATTAATACCCCCAGCCCTTTTGATCACATCTGATATTCGCTCATTTGCTCCAGCTATAGCAAATTCACACTGGATACATCACTTCTCCTTGAATAGTAACCAACTGCTCTCTTTCGAATTCCAGGGCTTCTGCGAATAAATACATGATCGAATGGTTGAAGAGCTTGATTTTTTTCCTCCACTGATAATTCAAGATTGGGGTCTATGGAAAGTGTAGTTATCTCCGCTATTTTACCTGAAGTGGCATCTCTCACTCTTCTTGCTATCTCAATTTGTGAATTTGTAGCAGATTCCAACATGCCTCCGGATCTTAAAATAAGATCACCTACAGTCATATTGGATGCAAAAGGATAAGTCCCTGGATAATTAATTTCTCCAGATATTTTCACATAATACTCTTCCTGAATATCATACCTACTCGGTACAAACAAAAGATCTTCGTTTCTCAATGGAATATCTGGAGATGCACCACTCAATATTCCTTTAAGATCCAGAGGTTCTGCAGCCAATGTCAAATCTGCACTAGTCCGGTATAAAGTTGCTCTGTTAGAAAATGCCTCTGGCTTAAGACCTTCTGCTTTTTCAATTAATCCTTTGACCGTAAGACCTTCTTCATCTAAGGAGTATTCTCCCGGGCGAATGACTGATCCAGTCACTTGTACTCTATTTGAAAATCTTTTTAATGCCTCACCGATTAATATTTCATCCCCATCTTTTAAAGAAAAAGACCCAAATTCACTGGATGGAACATCTACTACTTTTCGCTGATTATCTTCAATTCGCCTGACTGTTACTCTATCACGATATGCCAAGCTAGTCATTCCTCCTGTGTAGATGAATAAGTCTTGCAGCGACTCATCAGGCTTCACTTCAAAAAGCCCTTCTCTTCTTACTGGACCTATTATTTCAATACGAGTCTCTACCGCTGGAACTAACACCACGTCGTTGTCTTGAAGGGTAATATTTGAGTTTTGATCTCCTTTGGACAAAAATTCATAAATATCTACGGTCGCAACTAACCTACTGTCCCTGTAAACCTGTACTTTTCTAAATGCACCATTCTCATTTGGACCGCCAGCAGCATAAAGCCCATTGAAAACAGTAGCAAATGAAGGCAGGGTATATGTTCCCGGTTTAGTTAACTCACCTACCATCGAAACTTTTATGGATCGGATATTACCTAATCTTACTTGGATAAAAGTATTTGGGTTTACGCCATTTAATCCGGAGTATATTCTACTAAGAGCTGTTTTGATCCGAACGCTAGCTGCTTCAATACTTGCTCCACCTACTTGTACAGGGCCAATATTTGGAATAAATATCCTTCCTTCAGGTGAAACACTTAAATCAAATGATTGCTGTGAGGCACCATAAACATCAATTAATAACTGATCTCCCGACCCAATCACATAAGACTGAGGAGTTGGAATGTTGAGACTTGGACTAAAATTAAGATCTCTATTATGAAAGAGTTTATAACCGAAAATCTTCTTCTGCATTACACTCAAATCATAGTAAGGATCAGATTTTCGGATAGAATCGAACATATCAGTTTCCTGAAATCCATTCACAGATCTGCTTTCTGAAGTAGGTTGAGTACCAGCTGGTGAGTTGACTGACATTTGCAGGGCGCTGATTCTCTTGCTTAGTTTGGCCGCCTCTGAAGCCGGCATACCTCTTTCCCTTGCCAAGGCAGTCAACTGATTTGTAGTGAGTCCACTTGATTCTGCCCTCTTAATCAATTGCTCTATCTGCGCATCTGACAAATTATCCACCTTAAGGTTCTGGATATCAGAAAGACTCTGACTTTGGACAGCTAAACCCAACAATAAAAAAATCACCAGCAAAAGGTAATTTCTAGTATTAATCAACCAATTATATTTTTTCAAATCAATAATTTTCGTGTTGCACACAATTTTCACTTTCTAATCAGCTGCTAATTTCTGATTTTTAATCAATTTACAAGCTATTCCGCACAGCTTCGCCCTTTCAGTCACAAAAGCGCCTATCACAAAATTTACTCTATAAACTCGAGCTCCTAAGCCCCTACCTCTTTGTCGAACAAAACCAAGCCCGTAGAGACCATCCTATCAGATAGCAAGGTCAATACCACTTTTCGTTCTATCATTTCCTCTATCTTATTCGAGAGGTTCAAAATGTAGCTCTCGTTAAGGTTATCTCCGGTGACTACTACATCTATTTTTCCTGAGTCTATGCCTTTAGATAGATCCCCTACCAGGATTACTTGACTCACCTCTCCCATTCTCTCCAGAATTTGCTCGAGCAACTTGTCCAAACCTAGATATTTACGAATGATATCTTGTATGTTAGAGAAAAAGGGATGAGTAACATTTGCCTTGTAGGCAATTTTATTTTTATCTGATTCCTTTACTAAAATACCTGCTTGTGTTAGGTTATTCAATTCCTTGCGAATTGCATTGGTCGACTCACCAAACTCGTCAGCCAAACCTCGCAAATGACTTTGTGTTTTGGAGTTAACAAAAAACTTAACAAGTAACCTCAACCTTGTTTTTGAGGTAATTAAGGATTCAAGCATAAAAATTCACTTCAATAGTGAGTAACAAAGGTACTCAATCGATTGAAATGGAAAAACAAAAGACTGGTTTTTGAAGTCAGACTAAGAACTTTTAACTAATTTCTTTTTTTATGATTATCAGCAATAATGCCAGTCGCCTGATAGTCTTTGCATATCAGATTGGAAGACCGAAGTAGCACAATCCCTAAGATTAACTACTCCTACCTTTCTTTTCCCTCCTTATTGGAATAGAAGCGGAGATACATATTGCTTTTTATCATTCTCATCCCCCATAGATATTATCAGGCTTTCTTTTGAAAAGATTGCGCAACAAACTTCCTGTCAAAGCGCTAAAAGCACCCAGTAAAAATCCGAGTATACCTGTGAGAGCCAAAAGTGGCATTTCAGAACCAAACCCCATTAATTCGCCCATTTTATCAGGCAATGAACTACCTGAAAAAGTACTGATATAGATACTTTGACCTAGCCACGCTAAGCCCATGCCTAAGCCACCTGCAAAAAAAGCCGCTACGCCGCCATTACCAATTAAAGCTGCAAAAATTGCTATGATAATCATTACAGACCAGTAAGGCAGAAAGGGGTTGAAAATGAGGACAAGTACAGCCGTGAGAAAAGTAAATAATATAAATTTCATGTGTTTATAATTTGTCTTTTAATTGTCACATGGAATCTCGCTGGGTTTATAATTATCCTAGTGAGAGTCGTTTGCGACCTGCTCAATTTTATAGCGCTTAGTTTAAATTAGTTTTGAATAATAGGCCATCTACGTGATCAGGTGTTCTCAGGTCAAAGTTTAGGTATTCACCATTTGCCCAGATGGGGATGAAATTGCTATAAAATTTACTTTCCAGGATTTCCGGATTGACCACCTGGATAAACACCAAATGCTTTGACTTCTGGTCCTAATTCCACGACCATTCTCCAGCTTGCACCTGATCTACCACTTGTAGCATTCAAAATTCCAGCACCCCCTCCTGTGTAGACATTTTCCACAGAAAATGAATTAAACTGGGGAACAAGATGCTGAATCTTGGTTCTTTTATAATTAGCCCAAGAGTAATCCCCCTCCTCTTCTTCCCATTTTGTCATGACTTCTAGCAATCCTTTGAAACCGAATTTGATGTGGGTTGCTGCAGTCTCCCTTTCAGAGGTCTTCTTATGGTCAAACACTTCACTATTCGGCTCATTTTTCATAAATAATACCGTTTGATAATAGTTTGGAAGTACAACAGGTGCTAAATTTTCTGACAAGTCCTTCCATATCTGACTGTAAGTTTCGCGCCACCAGATATAGAATAAAGTTGGTGCTTTCTGATTTGGATCTGCATAAAAATCCCATTGCTTCAAAATAGAAATGTATTTTTTTGCGGCAGCGTCATTTTCAACATCACTCCCAAGCAAGTCCAACATAATCGGAAGGGCTTCGGAAGCGTGTAGGTAAAAATCATCAAACTGTAGCCCTTGCATATCCTCCACAGTAATATTACTCATTTCAGATAGTCTGTTGTTCAGTCTGCGATTTCGATAAAATTCGTAGCTATTATCAAAAACATAGTACGGATACGTTGAATCCGTAGGGTGCTGGTTAGCTGAGCTAACAAAACCGCGAGAAGGATTTAATGTACTTGCATTTTGTTCATTCGGAATATATCCTTGCCATTCCATTTGCGGGTCTGCTCCATCCATAAAGAATTTTCCTTGCCCTTTCCATTTCAACGGGAATTTACCCTGAATCCTCATAGCTATATCACCACTTTTGGATGCGAAGACAAAATTTTGAGCTGGAGCAGTGAAATTATCTAGGGCAACATTATAGTCATCATGGTTTTTTGCTGTATTTAACTTTAAGAAAGTTTTTTGCTCATTTGATCCTTCATGTACATTCCATTTTAAGGCGAAATTGACATCTTGACGGTTGGAATTGAAGGTCTTATCATACACCACAGGTCCATAATGGGTATAAACTACAGTGTCTATTAAAGCAGGCTCACCTTTTACTTTAATTTCTTCTATTCTAAAAGTAGTCTGCTCCCACCTTTCGCCGTATCGGTAGGCTTTTCTAGCTTTATCCTGAAAAGTAATTTTATACCAATCACGTGTATCGCGAGTTGCATTGGTGACACCCCAAGCAATATTTTCATTAAACCCGGAAATAACACCTAAGGCACCGGGAAGAGTGGCTCCTTTCACTGAGTGATTAGGTGTGGTCAATTGCATGGAGTACCAAAGCGAAGGAAGATTTAAACTCAGGTGGGGATCATTGGCTAAAATTGGATTACCACTTTTCGTTTTCGAACCAGATACTGCCCAATTATTAGAACCTGTACCTTCTTCTGGTTGTGGTAAAGGATCAATGACTAGTTGATCGTTAGGGTAATTAATACTATCTGGCCGGGTAACTTCGAGAGACTTAAAGTCCCACTTGTGTCCTGCTTCAATGATGGGTTCCACACCAATTGGATATTCTGGATATAATTTATCCAGCATCACTTCGCCTAGAATTTTTCTCAAATTCGAATATTCCAAATCCCGATCACCAACCAACATATCGGTCATATATTTCAACAAAAGAATGGATTTAAATGCAGTCCAAGGTTCTGGTCTATAGTTTAGGATTTTATATTCTACCGGTAATTGTGCATCTTCTAGCTGATCGATGTATTGATTCACTCCATCCGCATAGGCCTCTAATAGGGCATACGTCTCAGGGTCGGTTTCTTGGGTGAATTTTATTCCTTTTTCCGCTCCATATGCCAAGCCTTTTCGTCTAGTCATCCTATCTAGATCTATAGCTAAGGGTCCGACTATTTCGGAGATTCTGCCTGCAGCAGCCATAGTCTGGAATTCCATTTGCCAAAGTCTATGCTTTGCAGTAATGTAACCTTGAGCTCTGTATAGGTCAGCTTCATTAGCAGCAAAAATGTGAGGAATCAAGTTCTCATCGTAAACCACTTGCACTTCACTGCTTAGGTTATTGAGTTCCAGTTCATCCTCAGCCAATTCATCTTCTGAAATTGAATTTTGCCAAAACCCATGATTAGGGTCAAGCAAAGGCGCTAAGGGCGGTATCGCACCAAAGGGAGTGGAAACAGCTACTCCAAGTGCGATAGTCAGCGCTAAAACCACTAAAAAACCTATATACTTCATCGAATCATATTTAAGTAAGGAGACGAATTTACCCTAAACCTAATATTAAAACACATATCCGTTTGCCCTTTTGGTATTTACCTAAAAAAAAAAGCCCTCAATTTTGAAATTGAGGACTTTTTCAGGGAATGTAATTCCTTAGTTTATTGTAATTGGTAGCTTAAGCTTCTCCCAGCGGATAACGATACCTGGGTTTTCAATGTCTATAGAAAGTGACTCTTGGGTTGATTCTTCCCATACAGGAGTCACGTCTACTCTTAGCACGTCATTCTTTTCATCGTATTGGAAATGACCATGTTCCAGATCCCATTCCGAATTAAAAATAACTGTCCAAGCTCCTGTTTCTTTGGGAATTGTAAATAAGGAATATTTACCTGCTTCCAACTTCTTGCCTTCAACCGTCATGTCCTCAGCTAGGTCAACATAGGAGGCTTCATTTGCACCTGTTCTCCAAACCACATTGTATGGAACCAAATCACCCCACAGGTCTCTGCCTTTTACTGCGGGAGATCCATACTGTACTTTGATTGCCTTTCCGGCAATTTGACCTTCTTTCACCATTAATGGGCTTGGTCTGGATTCTGCTTCTGTAGCTGCTTCCATGGTCTCCTCAGCTACTACTGACTCTGAAGTTTCAATAGCCTTTGGTTCACTACATGAAGCAAAAACTATGGCTAAAATTGCTGCCGATAAAATAGGATGGTTCGTTTTCATCTATTAATGTTTTGTTTTTGAATTGGCGACCCGAAAACTATCGGGAGAAATCTGGCATGAGGAATAATCCTTCCAGGGTGTAGCGACCTTCGTCATGCGCGATTTCCTAGTGGTAATTTTCTATTGAAATAAGTAATAATTGACAAAGCTGCAAAATTCAAGCCTCTATTTTACCATTTGTAGCACAATCATTTTATGGAGAAACAAATATTCTACCTTTACCGATTAGTTAAATGATATTTTGAATTCAATCTTCATTTGGATCGAAGATTGTGTATAAAGTTAAAACACGAATCACTATAATAGGGACATGATTTATTGCTTACTTTATTTCCAGAATAATTTCAATTCATGAAAGTCATTACCTGGTTAATTTTTGCCGTTACCTTAGTGTTATTTGCCAGCGTATTTATCTCTCCGGAGTATTTCAAATACGTGGGACTTTTACCTTTCTTCATTCCAGTTTTTTTACTACTGAATCTATTTTTGCTAGTAATTCTGATTTTATCATGGAGAAAACTATCCTTTTTGCCTCTACTGGCGCTAATTCTGGGCTATAAATTTTTCCTTGCCACATTCCAGATTCATCCTAAAAATGAGAATGTTGAAGGACTAAAAGTATTGACCTACAATGCTCATATGTTCTACTATAAATCCAGTAATAAAGGAGCGGCAGACTCGAATGTATTCACCTGGCTTCAGGATCAAGAGGCTGACGTAAAAGTTTTTCAAGAATTTTACCAAGATAACACCACGCCTTCCCGAGATGCAGTAAAAATTCTGGGGAAGAATTCTAACTACAAAGTTTCGTACCACATCACAGACGGTAATCCAAAGAAAAGATCAAATGGATTGGCGATTTTCTCTAAATACCCAATTATCAATGACGGGAAAGTATTTGATGCTCAAGGCACAAACGGGGCTATTTTCGCTGATATTTTGGTGAATAGTGATACGATTCGAATTTATAATGCACATCTGGAATCCATGCGAATTGATTCAGATGGCTTGGAAAATATCGAAGGCGTAAAGGAAAATTATAGACAAACCTTAGGAAAGCTTCAACGAGGAAGTTTAGCCCGAAGCAAGCAACTGAAGGTCCTTTTGGAGCATATGGATAACAGTCCGCACCCATTGATCTTGATGGGAGATTTAAATGAAATCCCATATTCCTATACCTATTTCAAACTGAGTGAAAATTATGATAATGCTTTCGAAAAAGCTGGGACAGGATTTGGTTTCACTTACAATCGCATACTTTTCTTTCTAAGAATTGATCATATTTTTTCAAGCCAAAAGCTTCAAGCGGTGCAATTCAAGACTCACAGAGAGGTTGACTATTCCGATCATTATCCTGTCACAGCTACATTCAGTTGGGACGGTTTTAAGCAATAATTTTACATTTATTTATTGAATTTTTGTTCCCACATTTTCTTCAAGGGCAAAAGCAAAAGCGGGAGAAGTAACATATCTGCCAATAGCGCAAAAATCAACGAAGCTGAAATCAACAAGCCTGTAAAGTGAGTTACGCCAAACTGGCTAAAAATCAGCAAACCAAATCCAGCTGTTAAGACCACTGTAGTCAAAGCTATCGCTTTCCCGGCTTCTAGACAGGTACGCTTCAGCGCATAAATTAGGTTTTTGCCCAAGCTAAGCTCATGCTTTAGCCTGCTCATAAAATGAATGCTGTCATCTACCGCAATTCCAAAGGCAACAGTAAAAAGTATGGCTGTGGTCAATTTAAATTCTATATCCAGTAAATACATTAGTCCTAGCATCCAGATAAGCGGAATTAAATTAGGGATCAATAACAGGAATGAGATTCGCCAACTTCGAAACAAAAAACCAACAATAATCCCTACTAATAAAAAAGCGACACCAAGACCTTTTGCCATTTGCTTGGTGACTGACTTATGGCCTTTGTCAATTAGATAAGCGGTCCCTGTCCATCGAACTTTTAATAAGTCAGAATCAATTTCATTGTTTACAAAATCATTTAGTTCATCCCTGAGTTCAGACATTTTCAAAGACCCTAGATCAGGTACCCTGGAGCTGATTCTACCAGTTTTTCTATCCTTACTGAGTACTTGCTTACCATTTAGTTCCAAAGCTTTATCAAGCCAGCGCCCCATTCGCTGACGCTGCCCAGAGGACGGAAGAGTAAATGCTTTAGGATCTCCTTGATTCTGCGCCTGATTGATAGATTTGATCAGTGTCAAAGGTGAAATTATCTTGCTATCTCCAAATAACTCATGAATTTTAGCCTCAACTTTTTCCAGTTCTTTTAAGACCTCTAGGTCTAGTAAAGAGATTGCTTTGGGACCAATGGAAACAGAAATCTCTAATGGATTTGACCCTCCAAATTGCCCATCAAAGTATTCAAAATCTTTTTGAATCGGGTGGTCCAAGGGCAGGTTATCCAGTAAGTAGCCGTTTATCTCCAACTTTGAACCAAGAAAAACACAAAGCATTGTAATCCCTAAAAATGAAAGATAGATCGATTTTCTCTTTTTTAATTGCCAAGCAAAAAGCCTGTGTAAAATGTCAGGTTGTTCAACCTTTGGGATTGAATAACTTTTAGCTATTGGGATGAGAAATAATAAGCCTGGAGAAATAAGTATTACTGCCAAAAAAATAACCAAAACTCCCAATCCAGTTGTCCAGCCAAAATCCTGAAGCGCTGGAATTGTGGTGAAATAAAGTGAAACAAAACCTAACGAGGTGGTTAATACTGTCAACCAGACAGGCATGAGAAGTTCCTTGTAAATAGCTGTGATAGCGTCCCCTTTATTTACTCCAGTTTTGAGTTTCTTAGTTAGATGGGTGAAAAAATGGATTAAAGCGCTCAAGCCAACAATCATAAAAATAGTTGGCTGCATGATTGACATTACATCGAATGGTTTTCCCAAATAAAGAAGTAAGCCAAAAGCCCATGCAACTCCAATAAGAAGTACAACTAGGGGAATAACTACACCCCACCAAGAACGAAAAATGATAATCAGCAAGAATACCATGAGCAAGATCGAGCAACCAAAAAACAGCCCGAATTCATTTTGCATTAGCACGATAAAGTCACCTTGCGTTTGAATTTTCCCTGCTATGGCAAGTGGTTCAATTTCAAATTGGGAGAATAATTCTTTGATTGAACCATACAGTTCGTCACCAGCAACCTTGGATATATTTTGTTCATTCTTGATCAATAAGAGCAGTGCATTCCCGTCTTTCGATATCAATTGGGAACGATATTGATTCAAATTAGCCGACGTGTTGGCCAAAGATTTTTCATCAGACCAATCCAGTAATTTTCTATAGGTTAAGCCAAAAACACCAATTACCGGTTGCCTCAAGTTAAGAATGGAAATGACCGTATCCACTTTCTCCAATTTTTGAATTTGGGACTGGATCCTATTTGCCTTTTCTAAAAAATCTGGCTTCATTAGCTCATCCTCAGAATTGCTGAGGGCAATAAGCAAGTAGTCATTATCATTTTCAAACTGACTTTTGAAGCTATTATAGAAATCTAGATCTGTGTCATTCTGCGGAAAAAAGGTCTCAAAATTATAATTAAATTGAGGTAGAGGACGGAATATTATGAGTAAAATGCTGAGAATGGCAGCAACAGCGAGTAAAGAATAAGCGGTAGATTTTTGGAACATTAACTAATCTGAAATGGCATTTAGACCTGTTTGCCTCTCCAAGTATAATAATATTGAAGGTGGTTTGTTTTAAATCAATTCCATTTATTATCTGAACTGATTAACTTGCCGAAACTTGAAAATCAAACTTAGAAGATGAAGCAATACCACGATTTGATGCGCAAAATCCTTGATGAAGGAGCTGTAAAAGGAGATAGAACGGGAACAGGAACACGGAGTATTTTCGGTCATCAAATGCGTTTTGATTTATCAAAAGGTTTTCCAGTAGTCACTACCAAAAAGCTCCACCTTCGCTCTATTATCATCGAGCTGCTTTGGTTTCTAAAAGGTGATTCAAATATCAAATACCTTAACGACAACAAAGTTTCTATTTGGAATGAATGGGCTGACGAAAATGGTGATTTAGGGCCGGTTTATGGTTATCAGTGGAGACATTGGCCAGATGGCAAAGGCGGAGAAATCGACCAGATCAAAAACCTTATTCATCAGATCAAAACTAAACCTGACAGTCGCAGACATATTGTAAGTGCCTGGAATGTAGCCGATGTAGACAATATGGCATTGCCTCCATGTCACACTATTTTTCAGTTTTATGTAGCGGATGGCAAATTAAGTTGTCAGCTCTATCAAAGAAGTGCAGATGTTTTTCTTGGAGTACCTTTTAACATTGCGTCCTATGCTTTATTTACCATGATGGTGGCGCAGGTTTGCGGGTTGGAAGCGGGTGATTTCATTCACACCTTTGGAGATGCACATTTGTATTCCAACCATCTGGAGCAGGCAGAATTACAATTGAGTCGGGAGATCAGGGATTTACCTACTATGAAAATCAATCCTGAAGTCACTGATATTTTTGAATTCAAATACGAAGATTTTGAATTGATTAATTACGATCCACACCCACATATTAAAGCTGCAGTTGCGGTATAATCGCTCCGAAAGAAGTTTGAAGAAATAGTTTGGCTGATGGTTAGAATTACCAGAAATAGTTAGATTTAGGTTAACTATTTTTACCAGTCACACTTACATCATATGAAACTAAACCACTTAAGTGCTTTGCTAATTCTATTAGCATGTTGTGGATGCTCTTCTGAAGAAGAGTACCCGGTAATTGAAGCCAATTTTGAATTAAAATCCGACAAAACTTTAGCCTTTGTCCCTGTGCAATTTGAATCAGTTGTAGATGGTGCTTATGCTTATTTCTGGGATTTCGGTAATGGCACCACATCAAATGAGAAAACGGTATCTCCTATTTACGAAGAGCCTGGGACCTACACAGTAAGCTTAACCACCACCTCGCTCAATAAAGTGAAAAATACGGTTAGAAAAGAGGTGAAAATCGGCGCCTATTTCATCAATAAAATAACCGCAATCCCAAGAAATGGGTATTCGAATGGGGATTTGTATTTTGGAATCCAGCAAGATAAACCATCCGGCTGGATTGCGGTCGATCAGAATAAAATCCCTTTTGAGCTTAGTTCCTCAGGAGAGCCATTTCAGATCTCCACTCCAAAAATTGCATTTGGAGGTAATAGCTTTGACTTTGGACTCCCCATTATCATCCTAGTTGATAACACTACAAATACAGAACCTGCCAACTCCTATTTACAAAGTGGTTCAGCAAAGATGGAGTTGAATGAAGAGGGAACTGCAGGAAAGATATATCTTAATTTAAGAGCTGTGGCTAAATATGATTTTGAATTAGAGTTTAGCTATGAATATGTAGATTAAGTTTCTAGTATTTACCTAAAAAAGCCCTGAACCGTGAGATTCACGGCTTTTTTGCGTTTAGGGTGCTACCCGGTTTAAACACCTGTTCACTGCTTCCTGATCATTCCATATAAATACTTGTGAATGTCCGAAAACATCAAGAATCACGGAATAATGATCATTTGAAATAAAATAGCGATTACTATCCTCTTTAGATTTTCTGATTTCCATACTAGAAATTAAATTAGTTTTAATTTCATTAAAGTATATACCATGATCATAAAGTCTAGAAAAAAAGGCGAATGTGTAATCATTTTCACTATATGCATAAATACTCACAGGTGTCTTGCCTTCCTTCGAAACATACCTAGATATTTTATACGTACTGCCATCAATTTGAAATTTGGCAGAACAAGAAGGCAATACATGTTTCACCTTCGCCAACCTTGTTTCCCAATGTTCCTTAAAATCAAAAGAATCAACATTTACACGTGGAGTAATAGAGATTTTCTCCTTCAATTCTTTCAAGAAAGCTAATGGACTAGTAGTGGGGAATTTACCAACGTAAGATATCTTGATTTCAAAGCCATCTACAGCTATATTTTTTATTTTATAACCTGTGAAAGCCCGAAGAATTTTATTAAGCATTGTGTGGTTTTGAAAAGATTTGAAGCAATTAGTGAAGATACATTAATAGATCGACGAAACACATTATATAAGCTATAAAAAACCCTGAATTAGTTAAAATTTAGTCAAAAAAAAATGGCCTCCATTATTAATTGAAGACCATTTTAGTAAAAATCAATTATTGATTGAGCTCATATTTTAATGTCTTACCTTTCTGCACAGCAGGCAGCCCTTCTGTCATCCAAAGAGGTGCTGGAGCTCCCTTTAGGTAATGATCAAAGAATTGACTTAATCGAACTGATAAATCCTTTCTATTTTTACGTTGTACCAAATTGTGATCCTCACCATTATATTGAAGTAACCAAGCTGGCTGATTCAATCGCTTCAATGCCATAAACATCTCTATCCCCTGATACCACGGCACAGACCCGTCTTCGTCATTATGCATGATCAGTACTGGCGTTTTGACTCTATCCATAAAAAACAGAGGAGAGTTCTCTATATAATAGACTGGTTTTTCCCAAAGAGTCCCTCCTATTCTAGATTGTGTTTGCTCGTATTGGAACATGCGGCTCATACCTGTTCCCCATCGGATTCCTCCATAAGCTGAAGTCATATTCACTACCGGCGCACCAGCTCCTGCAGCTTTAAACATGTCAGTTTGAGTGATAAGATAAGCTACTTGATAACCACCCCAGCTCTGTCCCTGAATCGCAATATTATCAGCATCTACGAAGCCTTTGGCCACAATTGACTGAACACCTGGGATAATACAGCTATAGGCACTTGGCCCTGGAAGTCCCAATTCATATTTGATATCCGGTACAAAAACCAAGTAGTCGTTACTGACAAAATATGGGATGTTAATCGTTGAAGCGCTAGGTGCGGGAGCTCTATAATTGTGTAAACCATCACTATTTCTCTCATAGAAATAAACCATCATTGGATATTTCTTTGACTCATCAAAATTCTCAGGCTTGAACAGTAGGCCTTGCAAAGGATCTCCATCATTGCTCACATATTCCACTAATTCCACTGACCCCCAATTTACACTGGCCTGTTGAGGATTGAGGTTAGACACCTTCTTAAGATTCTTAAAACTCAGATCACCTAGATAAAGGTCTGGGTTCTCTTGATAAGTAGATTTGTTTAAAATAATTTCTGAACTTTCCTTGGCTTTGGTCAGTCCGGAATAACGATTTGCTGTCATTATTAACTGCTTTGGAGCAGTTTTGCCATCAAAAGAACCAGTGAAATAGCCAGCATCTTTTGTTTTTTCATTAAATGCAGTTAGTAATAACTGCCCTTTGGGATCGATACTACGCTCTTCTCTATCCAGATCCTGTCTTCTAAAAACTATGGAAGACTTTCTTCCTTCTCCCTGAGTCAAGTTAATAGCAGAAGAAGGATTTTCAGGGTCTATTTTCCAAATATCGAACCTATCATATACCAGAAATGCCTCATCACCAGCTAGCCAACCCGCGTTACCATAGCTTCCAGGAAGAGATGGTGAGTCATGCAACTCTTCGTAGAATACTTCTGAGAGTTGTTTGGTTAGATTAATTTTCGATTTCTTCGCTACATCGTAAGCTACCCAGCTACTATCACGTCCATCATACCAGTAAACATACTTGCCTTCTGGTGAAATCGAAGGAAATCCTGAAGCGTCCTTCTCAATCAAGGTCTTTGAACCATCGGTGAAATCAATCAAGTACAAATCTCTACCAATCTGAATATCCCAACTGTAATTGATCCGATAAGGGGCATCTGAATAGGCCAGCCCAAAATCACGCTCTACTTTTGGTTCCAAGCTCACATTTTTCACTTCTAAATCAGCAAGTTGAGTGATTTTATCAGTGGTAAGATTTATAGCAGCTAGGTAAGAGAAACGTTCTTCCCTTCCCTTATTCTTGAGCTGCATGGGCTGAATCTCCGAATCCTGCCATCCCCAAATATCCAAGCTAACTCTTTGATCGTCTAATATTGTGGTATCACTTTCATAGCTATAATCTACGTAGTCTGGAGCTACACCAAAAAATAGGCGTTCTTCACTTTCAGAGAATTTAAGATTACCATTCTCGCTTATTCTCCCATTACTTAAAATTCCCTCAGAATCTTTTGTTACAATTTCTTTAAGATCAGCAGTAGCAGTCTTTACAAGGAAAAGTGAATGATATGGTTTCTTAGACTTTGCAGAATCATCGGTTGCTAAATATGCCAGGTACTTTGTTTTAGGTGAGAATGTTACTTCAGAATAGGAAGTCATGCCTTCAGAGATCAGTTTACTCTCCCCGCTCTCAAGGTTAAGTAGGTATAAAGCAGCATTGTCTAAGGTATCTTCCTCGGCAAGGACGTAATGAAGAAAAGCTCCATCTTTGGAGAAGCTGTATGACTTCACTCGTTCAAAATCATAGCTCAGAGATCCATCCAATTTCCTTACGTTAAGCAGGGTTCCGTCAGTCTTTTTAGGTTTTTCAGCTTTAGTGGTAGAATCATTTTCGACTTCTTTATCCACTTTAGCTTTCTCTTTTTTCTCTTTTTCAAAATGAATAGCAACCCAACTTCCAGCCTTTTCAGGGAGTGAAAATGATTTTACTCTTGGGAATTTCTCCAAACTGCCGGCTTCCATATTATAAATGAATAGGCTGTCAGTTGGCATATCCTCCTTCTTAGCCTTTTTCAATTTCAATAAATAAACTGAATCAGCCTCAGGAACTATTTTTCCCACCGCATATAAATCATCTGCAGAAAATTCAAAGGAAGTTCCTCGTGGAATAACCTGACGGGTTGAGGGATTTTTGAAAGAAAAAATCTCCAGCCTATCATCTCCATCTTGAGGGCTGATTTGAAAACCCACCCATTGGCCATTTTTAGTTATTTTCTCAGAAGCCATTCTTTCCCAACCATCATAATCGGCATGGGTCAATGGTCTTTTCTGTTGCGCAAAAAGAATTTGCGATACCAAGAGTAACACTAAAAGTGTAGCTCCCAATTTGTGAAATTTCATAGTAAAGTAGATTAGCTAATAGTATAGGACCAAGAACCCAAAAATCGCATTTTCGATAATACTTTTCGAAAAACCGGCTATCAGGCACCCCTCAAAAGTAAATTACCCACATACTATTCACTAACCGCTCAAAAAAAAGCTGGAAAAACCAGCTTACTATTTTTGTATGATTAGCTCAAAAGTTTCTACACCATAAGTATCGAAACCAGGAACCGGTTTACAATCAGGCAACTTTCTAAGCACATAATCAATTCGTTCATGCAACCCTTTATCTACATCGCTTAACACTTCAAATCCCATCAAACTTCCCTTGGAATTTACTTGAAGTAGAATTTTCACCTCGTCAATCAGAGCAGATTTTTTGGTTCTAAATAAAAAAGGGGAATAACTATCTATGATATCAAGCGTATTTTCAGACCAAACCCAATGAGAATTCAAGTTGGTAGCTAAATTATTTTCCACAGCAGAAAGTGGCGTAAAAGTCAAATCTGTTGATTCACTGGTTTTTGAGGAGCTAGAAGCACTTTCTACACTTCTCAACTTCAGCTTATGGTATTCAACAAAATCATTTGTAGCGATAGCACCACCATTAGAAACCTGGGCCACCAGTGGGTTACCTGCAATAGGTGTAAACAGACAAAAAATAACGACTAAATAACTTAAAACTCTTAGAGAGCGCATTTTCATAATATCGAAGTATAAAAACAAAATATGATTAACCTCAATGTTGCCAGTCAACTTAGATTCTTTGCTTATCAAATTGGAAGAGCGGTGACCGAAGTGGCCTCACTTCTTAAGTTACCTTGCTTTTGCCACCTTCTGGTAGAAAAGCGGATATACATAACACAAAAATACAGCTTTTAATTTTTCAAATACAATTTTATGTATTATAAATTTTAAACAGAAAACAAAAAAGTCTCGCCAAAAGCAAGACCCTTTTCAGAATATAAACCCAAATATAACTTTAGAGATTAAAAGTTTCAGAAGAAATTAAACTAAAATTTGGAAATGCAAATGATCTCAAATTTTAATTCGACTTTTTACTCTATGAACAAAATATTCGATTGAACATTTATATCAGGTCCAAAGTAAGTAGATTTTACTTTTAATTACAAATTGAAAAAAAAATTTTGCTATATTTTGAACAATCTCTAATTTACAGGCAGATTCATTAACAATCATCCAAAATCACTCGATAAAAATGGACAAAATTTTAGATATCGATAACATAGACTTAAAGATCATTTCTCTTTTGAATGAAGATGCGAAGACTCCATACACGGAAATCGCTAAAAAAGTCTTTGTATCCTCAGGAACTGTTCATGTGCGCATGAAAAAACTAGAGGATATGGGTATCGTAAAAAGTGCAACTTTGAATATTGATTTCTCAAAACTAGGATATGACATTTCCGCATTTTTAGGCATCTACCTTGAAAAAAGCTCCTTATACGATACTGTTATTGAAAAACTCAAGACAATTTCCGAAGTAGTAAGCGCTTATTATACGACAGGAAACTATTCGATTTTTGCAAAAATTATATGTAGAGACACCAATCATCTGCGATTTGTGCTTGACAATATTCAAAAAGTGGAAGGAATTGATAGAACAGAAACATTGATCGTATTGGAAGAATCAATAAACAGACCTATACAGTTTTTTGATAAGGAGAAATAAGCCAATTAAGATTAAATCTAAATAAAAGATTTATACAAATTCATTTAAAACGAAAAGTATTGAACCTTCAATACTTTTTTTTTGTAAAGACGGTATAGATTGGACGATAAGGGCATTTTCTATCGAACACTTATATGCTCGATAGAATTATCCAATGAGTAAAAACATATTATTTTCATTATATGTTGTACCTTCGCCGTTAAAATGTAATTAGTCTAAATAACTCAGCAAAAATGAGCAAAGACAATCAAATTTTAGAAGAACTAACGTCAAAAGAATACGAACACGGATGGTCAGTGAACTATGAAGCCGATGAGGCTCCTGTAGGGTTAACTGAAGAAACTATCCGATGGATTTCTGCCAAGAAAGAAGAGCCTCAATGGCTTCTTGATTGGAGATTGAAAGCGTTCAAAACTTGGGAGGGCATGGCTGAGCCGAAGTGGGCTAATGTGCACTACCCTAAAATTGACTTACAAGCTCTCAAATATTATTCTGCCCCAAAACAGACTAACAAACCAAAGAGTTTGGATGAAGTAGATCCTGAATTGCTGGATATTTATAAGCGCTTAGGTATTAATTTGAATGAGCAGAAGAAACTCCAAGGGATAGCTGTGGATGCAGTTCTTGATTCAGTTTCTGTAGCTACTACATTCAAAGGAACTCTTTCTAAACTTGGAATCGTATTCTGCTCTTTCAGCGAAGCTGTAAAAGAGCATCCTGAATTGGTTAAGAAATATTTAGGTTCGGTCGTACCAATGACTGACAATTATTATGCAGCGCTAAATTCTGCTGTATTCTCTGACGGTTCCTTCTGTTTTATTCCAAAAGGCGTTCGTTGCCCAATGGAGCTTTCTACCTATTTCAGACATCAATGCTGCAAATACCGGTCAGTTTGAAAGAACACTGATTGTGGCTGAAGATGAATCTTACGTATCCTATTTGGAAGGTTGTACAGCACCGCAGCGTGATGAGAATCAATTGCATGCGGCAGTAGTAGAAATCTACGCTGGAGCTCATGCTGAAGTTAAATATTCAACTGTTCAGAACTGGTTCCCAGGTGATAAAGAAGGAAAAGGCGGGATTTACAATTTCGTAACTAAACGAGGTATCTGCGCGGGTGACTTCTCCAAAATCTCTTGGACACAAGTAGAAACAGGTTCGGCAGTGACTTGGAAATATCCTTCTTGTATCCTTAAAGGAGATAATTCGATCGGCGAATTTTATTCTGTAGCCGTTACTAATAATTATCAGCAGGCAGATACGGGAACGAAAATGATTCATATTGGTAAAAACACTAAGTCAAGGATCGTTTCCAAAGGTATTTCCGCAGGTAAATCCCAGAACTCTTATCGAGGTCAAGTTCAGGTAATGAAACGTGCGACAAATGCACGTAACTTCTCTCAGTGTGACTCTCTACTGATGGGTGATCGCTGTGGAGCACACACATTCCCTTACATAGACATCAATAACCCAACAGCGAAAGTAGAGCATGAAGCGACTACTTCGAAGATCGGTGAAGACCAGCTTTTCTATTGCAACCAACGAGGTATCGCTACTGAAGATGCAGTTGCTTTGATCGTCAACGGTTATGCAAAAGAGGTATTGAATCAATTGCCAATGGAATTTGCTGTTGAAGCACAGAAGTTGTTGGCATTGACGCTAGAAGGATCTGTTGGGTAATGGAATTTGAGATTTGAAATTTCTGATTTGAAATTATGGCAACCATCACTCGCTTTGAAGATCTAGACATCTGGAAAAAGGCGAGAGAATATTGCAAGATTATCTTTGACTTAACTCAACAAGAGGGTTTTAGCAATGATTTCAGTCTGAAAAATCAAATTAATTCATCTTCTGGATCTATCATGGACAATATAGCTGAAGGTTTTGAGCGAGAAGGAAATAGAGAATTTATCCAATTCTTGAGTATTGCCAAAGCATCAGCAGGAGAGTCAAGGTCTCAACTTTACAGAGCTTTTGACAGAAAATTTATCACAGAAGAAACACTTAGTATAACTAGTGAAAAAAGTCTCGAAATCAGCAAGTCTATTTCCGGCTTTATAAAATATTTAAAGGACAGTGAGATAAGGGGAAACAAGTTTAAAAGCTAAAAGTAAGGTTGCCCCAATTTCAAATATCAAATGTCAAATTTAAAATTATGTTAACAATAAAGAATTTGCACGCCTCTATCGAAGGGACTCCAATCCTAAGAGGTATCAACCTAGAAGTGAAAGCAGGAGAAGTTCATGCGATCATGGGACCAAATGGTTCTGGTAAATCTACTCTTGCCTCAGTTTTGGCAGGTAGAGAAGAATATGAAGTGACTGAAGGAGAAGTTTCTTTCAAAGGAAAAGATTTACTTGACCTTTCTCCAGAAGATAGAGCAAGAGAAGGTGTATTTCTTGCATTCCAATACCCTGTAGAGATTCCAGGAGTTAGCTCGACTAACTTCCTAAGAACTGCAGTAAATCAAGTGAGAGAATACCGTGGTGAAGAAGCCCTTGACGCGGTGAAATTCTTGACACTGATGAAAGAGAAAATGAAACTGGTAGAAATGGATCAGAAGCTGCTAAGCAGAGCACTGAACGAAGGTTTCTCTGGTGGAGAAAAGAAGAGAAATGAGATCTTCCAAATGGCTATGCTTGCCCCTACCCTTTCTATTTTGGATGAAACTGATTCAGGACTTGACATCGATGCGCTTCGTATCGTTTCAAACGGAGTGAATCAACTGAAATCAAAAGATAACGCAACTATAGTGGTAACTCATTACCAGCGTTTGTTGGATTACATCGTTCCTGATTTTGTTCACGTTTTATATAAAGGACAAATTGTAAAATCAGGTACTAAAGAGCTTGCACTAGAGCTAGAAGAAAAAGGATACGACTGGATCAAAGACGAAGTAGATTCCAAGGCGACCGTTTGATTTTCATCCTAACACATCACTCATGAGTACGCTTATTAAGCAAGATATACTTGTGGAATTATTGGCAAATGCAGGAACTGGCTTTGAGCAAGTTCGTGTAGCAGGAAAGGAAGCTTTCCAAGCCCAAGGATTCCCTACCAATAAATCAGAAGAGTACAAATTCACCGCGATCACTAAAAAGATAGAGCAGAGAATTCAAAACTTTCAGTTAGCAGGAGCTTTTGAAGTAACTGCTGAGCAAGTGAAATCAAATGTATTTGAAGGTTTCGAAGGAGATGTTTTGGTATTTACCAATGGGCATTTCCAGCAAGCACTTTCTTCTACTGTAGAGGGTGTGGAGACCTCACCTCTTTCAGAAAAAGCTAGTACAGCCCTTGGAAGTATTGCTAAGCCAGAGAAAGATCCGTTTTGTGCTTTGAACCAAAGTTCTTTTGACGGAGGGGTTTTCATTTCCGTTCCAAAAAAAGCTCAGATCCAGAAGCCTATCCTATTCTTGAATTTCTTTAAAGCTAACGCTGGTCAAGTGATTCAACCTAGAGTTTGGATTGAAGCTGGGGATTTCGCAGAAGTAACTTTCATCAATCACAGTGTGAACCTTAGTGACGCATCCTACTTTGTAAATAAAGTTGTGGAAGTGAAAGGAGGAGTAAACACTCAGATACGTTACTACAAATTGCAGAATGAAGGTGAAAATGGGATCGAGGTAAGCAATATAGAGACCGACATTCAGAAAGACGGAAGATTCACTTCAGTGAACATTTCACTCTCTGGAGAAATGGTGAGAAACAACCTCAGCATCAATATCCTTGGAAGCAATTCTGAAGGCAATATGTACGGTTTATATTTGCTTGATGGCAAATCTCACGTGGATAATCATACCAATGTGGATCATACTGTACCACACAGTGAATCCAATGAGCTATATAAGGGTATTCTGGCTGGCAGTTCACGAGGAGTTTTCAACGGAAAAATCTTTGTAAGACAAGATGCTCAGAAGACCAATGCTTTTCAGCAGAACAACAATATCCTCTTATCAGAAGATGCTGTGGTGAATACTAAACCGCAACTCGAAATCTGGGCTGACGATGTAAAATGTTCTCACGGCTGTACAACCGGTCAGTTGGATGAAGAAGCATTATTTTACCTACAAGCAAGAGGAATTGGCAAAGAGCAGGCAAGAGGTCTATTGCTTTATGCAGTAGCTGGAGAAGTAATCGAGCATATCACAGATGAGAGCTTCCGAGACTATTGCATAGCGCAAGTTCAGGAACGCTTAGGAAGTAACTTCTAAGAAATGGGATTAGACATAGAAAAAATCAGAGGTTTGTTCCCCGTGCTTCATCAAGAAGTGCATGGCAAACCTTTGGTCTATTTTGATAATGCCGCTACAACTCAAAAGCCTCAAGCTGTACTTGATGCACTGACGAATTATTATCAGCATGATAATTCAAACATTCACCGCGGAGCTCATGCGCTAGCTGATCGAGCAACTCGTTATTTCGAAGAAACGCGAGAGGCTATTCAGCATTTTATAAATGCCCGCGAAGCTGCAGAGGTCATTTTCACTAAGGGAACTACAGAAGGCATCAACTTGGTAGCTTCTACTTTTGGGAGAAAATTCGTGGAAAAAGGTGACGAGATCATCATTTCTACATTGGAGCATCACTCCAACATTGTGCCTTGGCAAATGCTTTGCGAGGAAAAAGGAGCTATTTTAAAAGTAATTCCTATCAACGAGGCTGGGGAAATTCTTTTCGAAGAATTCGAAAAACTACTTTCTCCTGAAGACCAAATTGGTGAGTATCGTTCACGCATCGAATGCGTTGGGAACCATCAATCCTGTCAAGCAGGTAATTGATGCAGCACATGCTGTTGGAGCAAAAGTTTTATTGGACGGAGCGCAAAGTTCCAGTCACTTGAATATTGATGTGCAGGAGTTGGATTGTGATTTCTTTGCTTTCTCAGCGCATAAACTTTATGGTCCTACGGGTCTTGGCTGTTTGTACGGAAAAAGAGAAGTATTTGAAACCATGCCTCCTTACCAAGGTGGTGGAGAGATGATCAAAGAAGTGACGTTTGAAAAGACTACTTACAATGAAATCCCTTTCAAATTCGAAGCTGGCACTCCAAATATTGGCGATGTCATCGCTTTCAAAGCGGCTATTGACTTTATCAACGAACTAGGTAAAGATGCTATTAGAGCACATGAAGACGAGCTACTTAGCTATGCGAACGAGCAACTGTCCCAAATCAAGGGCTTTCTCCCAGTAGGAACAGCTAAGGAAAAAGTCAGTGTACTCTCATTCAATATCAATGCAATGCATCCTTACGATGTAGGAATGATGCTCGATGCTAATGGAATAGCGGTAAGAACTGGTCATCACTGTACGCAGCCATTGATGAAAAGATTGGGACTGGAGGGAACTGTGAGAGCCTCTTTCTCGGTTTATAACTCGAAATCAGAAATAGATAAATTGGCAGAAGGCCTAAGCCGAATTGCCAGAATTAAAAATAAATGAGCAGTATTCAGGAAGTTCAAGATGAGATAGTTTCGGAATTTGAAATCCTTGGGGATGACAAAGAATCCACGATTTATTACATCATGGAGCTGGGTGGAAGCCTGGAAGATTTCCCTGAAAATGAGAGAATCGAGGAAAATACCATCAAAGGTTGCCAATCCAAAGTATGGTTGATTGCGGATGAGAAAGATGGAAAAGTACATTTCCAAGCTGATTCCAACACAGATATTACCAAAGGATTGATCTCACTTTTATTGAGAGTATTGAACTATCGTAGCCCAGAAGAGATTATCAAGGCGGAATTAAATTTCGTAGAGAGAATCGGAATGGGCTCTATCATCGGAAGTCAGCGTTCAAATGGATTTGCCTCGATGATCAAGCAAATAAAACTATACGCTTTGGCTATTCAAACCAAGCAAAATGCCTGATAGTATGTCAACAGAAAGTAAAACGGAAACATCAGTAGGACAAATAGAAAACCTAAAGGAAAAAGTGATCCAAGCCATTAAGTTGGTTTATGACCCAGAAATTCCTGTGGACGTGTACGACTTAGGGTTGATCTATGAGATCACAGTTTACCCCGTAAATAATGTATATGTGTTGATGACATTGACATCGCCTAATTGTCCTTCTGCGGAATTTATCCCTTCAGAGATCAAGGATAAAATCCAGCAGATTCAGGGAATCAATAATGTGGAGATCGAACTAACCTTTGACCCACCTTATTCTCAGGATATGATGTCTGAAGCAGCCAAACTTGAATTGGGCTTTCTTTAATTAAGAACTATATAAACTAGTAATATTATGTATCCAGAAGAATTGATCGCTCCAATGAGAGCGGAACTTTCCAGCGTAGGATTTGAAGAGTTCAGAACAGCTGAGCAAGTTGCAACGCATCTTGGTCCAGACCATAAAGGTACTACCCTTGTTGTAGTGAATTCAGTTTGCGGTTGCGCGGCAGGAGCTGCAAGACCAGGAGTAACTTATGCGGTAGAGAATTCACCCGTAAAACCAACTACACTTGCTACCGTTTTTGCAGGAAACGACAGAGATGCAGTGGAAAAACTTAGAGAGCTTTGTCTTCCTTACCCTCCATCTTCTCCAGCAATGGCACTATTCAAAGACGGGGAATTGGTTCACTTCATCGAGCGTCACCATATTGAAGGTAGAAACGCAAAAATGATCGGCGACCACTTGGTTGAAGTATTCGAGCATTTCTGCGCATAATATAAAAATAGCCCTTCGGGGCTTTTTTTATTCCTGAATTTCAATAATCAGGTACAAACAATAGAAACAAACTAGACTTATTGGAGGTTTAATAGTAAATCGATAGAATTTCTTAAAATTTCTTTCACTTTCACAGGAATATTATTCCACCAAGCTATTTTCACCGCCAAAAAACTACCTGATTTTATTATCTTACGACCCTAATTCGAGGTTTTTTAAAATACGCAATCCAAACAATAATTATATGTCTGAATCAGCTAAGCTTTCTTTCAAAGGACAAGACTATGAATTCCCGGTAATCACCGGAACAGAAAATGAATCAGCGATTGATATCGCAAAACTTAGAGCATCCTCAGGTCTTATCACCCTAGACCCAGGATACAAAAACACAGGAGCTACAAAAAGCGCCATTACTTTTTTGGATGGTGAAGAAGGAATTCTTCGCTACAGAGGTTACAGAATTGAGGATCTGGCGGAGAAATCCACCTTCCTTGAGGTTTCTTATTTATTGATTTATGGAGAACTCCCTACTCAAGCTCAGTATGAAAGTTTCTCAAAAGAAATCACACATCACACACTAGTTCACGAGGACATTAAAAAGATTCTTGAGGGATTCCCGTCCAATGCTCACCCAATGGGCGTGCTTTCTTCAATGATTTGTGCACTTACGGCGTTCTATCCTGATTCGTTGAATCCTAACAGAACCGAAGAGGAAGTAAACTTGAGCATTATTCGTTTGATCGCAAAGATGCCAACTTTTGCAGCATGGGCATACAAAAACGAAATGGGTCATCCGGTAAACTATCCAGACAATGCATTGGACTATTGTTCAAATTTCCTGAAAATGATGTTTGCGCTTCCTGCTGAAAAGTATGACGTAGATCCAGTAGTAGCATCAGCATTAGACAAACTTTTGATTCTTCACGCAGATCACGAGCAGAATTGCTCCACTTCTACTGTTAGAATTGTTGGTTCTTCTCAGGCAAGCATCTACGCTTCTATTTCTGCAGGTATCAATGCGCTATGGGGTCCGCTTCATGGTGGAGCAAACCAATCTGTAATCGAAATGCTGGAAGCAATCAAAGCAGATGGTGGAGACGCGAAGAAGTATCTTGACAAAGCTAAAGACAAAAATGATCCATTCAGATTGATGGGCTTTGGTCACAGAGTTTATAAGAACTTCGATCCAAGAGCAAAAATCATCAAGAAAGCAGCTGATGATGTATTGGAAAAATTAGGTGTTAATGATCCAGTTTTGGATATAGCCAAAGAGCTGGAGCAAGCAGCATTGAATGACCAATACTTCATCGATCGTCAGTTGTATCCAAACGTTGATTTCTACTCAGGAATTATCTACAGAGCGCTTGGTATCCCAACAGACATGTTCACAGTGATGTTTGCACTAGGCAGACTTCCAGTGCTGGATCGCCCAGTGGAAAGAAATGCGTGAAAATGGTGAACCAATCGGTCGTCCAAGACAGGTATATACTGGAGAAAATGAGCGTGACTACGTATCAATGAATAAGCGTTAATCGTAGAATACTTTCCCCAACTCAATAAAATAACCAGCTGAATCAGCTGGTTATTTTATTTATATGCAAGTATAGCTGCAAATTAACAACTGGTATTAAATTTGGGCTTTCACCCCTAACCAAACACTATAGAAATGTCTAGCAACACCTTTGAAGAAGCCGTAGCAGCAACAAAAAAATTCACTTCCAAACCAAGTAACGAGGAGCTATTAAAGCTTTATGGCCTATACAAGCAGGCTACTGAAGGAGACAATGAAACAGAACGTCCTGGTGGATTTGACTTCAAAGCAGCTGCCAAGTACAATGCTTGGATGAACATGAAAGGTAAGTCCAAGGAAGAAGCTGCTGATCAATACGTACAACTAGTGGATCAACTCTCAAAAACACATGCATAACAATAAAAGCCCGAAATTGGGCTTTTGTAGTTCTTAGACTAATGCAGATTTTCAAGAAGTGGTATCCTTTCTCGAAAATCTTGATGCGATAATACTACCTGCAATTAGTTGCTGAATGTGATACAACATGAGTGGAAGCAGAACCAAACCCAACGTAGCAGGATCTGGGAAAATCACTTTCCCAATAACTACACCTTGGACAAGTGACTTTTTGGAGCCACAAAATAATGCCGTCACCCGGTCTTCCCAGCTAAAGCCCAGCATTCTCGTCAAGACTTCAATAACCACCCATACAAGGAAAAATAATCCAAGCATGGTCGCTCCCACCTCGAGCAAAACGCTGGATTTGTATGGCGAAAAGACATCCTGAGAAAATGACTGTGCAAAAGAGGTAAATACGATGATCATGATGACCGACTGATCCACGTATTTCAATGCTGATAGATGTTTCTCTATTTTTGGGAAGAGCCATCTATGTGCTAATACACCCACTATTACCGGCAATAAGACTTTCACAGAAAGCTCTCCCAGTGTAGGCAAGAAATCCATTTCAATGTCTGAGGAATCTGCCAGAATCCCCATCCAGGCTGGAGAAATTACCACTCCAAGTAGACTGGAAATACTGGCATTGAAAATAGCCCCCGGAATATTACCATGTGAAATAGAAACCATCACTACCGAGGCACTGACTGTGGATGGAAGTACGGAGAGGTAAGTAATTCCTAATTGAAAATCCTTGTCTATCCAGCTCATAAAAGGCAAAAGAGCAAGCACTAGCAATGGAAAAATCACAAAGGTGGTGAGCTGAATGAGTACATGTAGCTTCCAGTTTTTTAACCCGGTAGCCAACTGTACTGGATCAAGCTTCACTCCGTAAAAAAAGAAAACCAACCCTATTCCAACATTGATGATAGGTTTCCAAGGCACTGGAGATTGATTAGAACCTGCAAATGGGAATAACCATGCTAAGAAAATAGCGGCAAATAATCCTAGCAAAAACCCGTTAATTCCGACTTTATTGAGTGTTCTGGCTAACTTTTGAATCATCTGACTAACAATCGCTTGAAATTATCGCAAAGTATGGCGGTAGCGATAGCTACATTCAATGACTCAGCTTCACCGAATCCCGGAATCGTCACCTTATCTGTCACTACAGCTTCAAGTTCTGTAGAAATTCCGTTTGATTCATTTCCCATCAAAATCACTCCCTCCTGGATTTGATTCATTTGGTGAACATTTTTTCCGTTCAAAAATGCTCCATACACAGGAACATTCCATTGCTTAAAAACAGCTTTTAAATCCGCATAGAAAAAGTTGACTCGGGTAAAAGAGCCCATGCTGGATTGGATTACTTTAGGATTGTAAAAATCAGCCGTCTGGTCAGAAAAAACCAGATTTTTAATGCCATACCAATCTGCAATTCTAATGATAGTTCCGACATTTCCTGGATCTCTCACATCGTCAAGGCCAATTACGAAATTACCCTTTGGGAAATCAAAAGCGCTGTTTGTTTTCATGTGAACTACGGCTAGCGCACTGTCATTGCTTTGGTATTGACCTAGAGTTTCAAGTTGATTCTGAGTAGCCAAAATCACCTGGACACCAGACTTACCGATGAGACTTTTATACTTTTCAAAGAATGAATCTGTAGCCACAAGTAAGTCCAGCCTGAAATCTGAGTTCAATACTTCTACAACACTCTTTTCACCTTCCACAAAGAACTTTTGTTCCTGATTTCGGAATTTCTTTTGATGTAAGGATTTAATAAACTTAACTGTATTTTTGCT
This sequence comes from Algoriphagus sp. 10J20-15, assembly GCF_055809615.1. Classification (NCBI taxonomy): domain Bacteria; kingdom Pseudomonadati; phylum Bacteroidota; class Cytophagia; order Cytophagales; family Cyclobacteriaceae; genus Algoriphagus; species Algoriphagus sp. 10J20-15. The sequence goes on along the minus strand of NZ_JBVVUG010000044.1, from coordinate 194,693 downwards.
AAGCATTCGGATCGACTCTGCCATTTTGAAATTCACCAAATATATACTTTTTATCTGTGTCCTCTGGGCCATGTATGCGTGCTCGCTGAGCAAAAATTTGCCTGAGGGCAAGTATGTCCTTGAGAATAATGAGCTTAAGGGAGTACAGAAAGCTAATCATCTTGAAATTGAGAATTTATTTTTTCAAGAACCTAATACCAGAATCCCACTTACCAATTCCTCCCTCGGGGTGAGTATTTACAGATTTGGTCAGCTCTTTTACGATTCTGCGAAAGTGAGAGCAAAACTAGCTCTGAAAGAATCGGAACTACAAGAGATAAAAACATCTCTTGATGAAGAACAGACAAATCGAAAGCTTATTAAAAAGCGTGATAAAGTCCAGACAAAAATTCAGGATCTGGAAAAAATGGAAGAATATGGCAATTTCCTAATGAGAACAGGAAATCCGGTGACTATCCTTGATAGTGCAGAAACCAAAAAAACGGTAATAGAAATTGATAATTACCTCTATAATAAAGGTTTTTTGGATGCTCAAGTCTCCTTTGAAGTAGAGACCAAAAAGAAAAAAGCGACAGTAACATATATTCTGGAAGAAAAAGAACCCTACGTACTAGATTCGATTTATACCAACTCGGTGAATGAAGGCTTATTAACCTTGATCAGAGAAACAAACACAAAATCATTTATAGTAAAAGGAGATAGCTACGATCAAAGCAATTTCACTAAAGAAAGAGCACGTCTTGAAGAGCTTTTCAAAAACAATGGATATTACATGTTTACAAAAAGTTTTATCGATTACAATCTCTATTACGATACAACTTCCAAAAAAATTAACGTTGAGCAACGGATCCTCAAGCCCTCTTTTGCAGATAAGCATGAAGTCTATAGTGTTGATTCAATCACTTTCAAAATAAGTCCGCCTAGTGATGAGTTTGTGGATGAAAAAATCCAGCGAAACTATCGTGATATTGACTTTACATTTTATAGAGATCGTTTTTCCACAAAACTCCTTAGCTCCAGAATATTGTTTGATGAAGGGCAAATTTACAAGCGAATAGACATCGTAGAAACTCAAAAGCAGTTAAGTAACCTTGACCTCTTCAGGTATATAAACATTTCATTTGATACTGTTGGGACGCGTCTTACGGCCAAGATCCTAACTCAGCCTAATCAGAAATATCAGCTGACCAATCAGCTAGGTTTGAGCATAACAGAGCAATTGCCCGGGCCATTCTTCAGTACTGTGCTGAGAAACAGAAATTTCTTTAGAGCGGGGGAAATTCTGGAGTTCAACGCACGAATAGGTTATGAAGGAGTAGCATCAGCAACAGATCAGGGAGTTTACCAAAGTAAGGAATTTGGCGCATCTGCCTCTGTTATTTTCCCAAGATTCCTTATTCCATTTTATGGAATAAGCTTACAGAAGTTTGGACAGTACAATCCAAACACTAGAACCCAACTTGGCTATAATTATACTAATCGCCCGGAATACACCCGTTCTGGTCTCAATGCACTTCTCGCATATACCTGGGTTACCCGAGGCAATAGACAGCAGTTCACCATCAATGCTGCAGATATTAATTACATTAGAACACCTAATATTTCTGATGAATTTGGGCAGGTATTGCTGGATTTGGAAGACCAGGGAAACAACCTAATCTGGTCTTTTCTTCCATCTTTAATCAGTAGCGTATCTGCTCAGTCTATCATTAACTTCAATGATTATGGCAACTATAATTCAACCAATAAAGCGTCGCTGCTCAAGCTCTTTGTAGAAAGTGGCGGAACTACTCTGAATTTTGTAAACGCATCAAGCAATAACGAAACTACTGATTTTGCCCGATTCCAATGGCTAAAACTTCAAGCTGATTTCAGAAGATATTATCCCTTAAACCAAAAGTCTACTATTGCTTATCGCGCTAATTTTGGAATAGCAAACCCCTATGGAGTGAGTAGCGGAATTCTCCCGTACGAAAAGTATTTTTTCGCAGGTGGAGGTACAAGTATAAGAGCTTGGCAAGCGAGGCGATTAGGTCCAGGAAGCTATACACCTCCTATAGGCGAAAAAGGACGGTATGATTATGCTTTCGAGCAACCTTCAGAGATGATCTTTGAAACTATGTTGGAATATCGAAGAAACTTGGCTGGATATTTCGACATGGCAGTTTTTGTCGACGCAGGAAATGCTTGGATGATCGGTACTGATAGCTCGCGTCCAGGATCTGATTTTAGATTTAATAGGTTCTATAAAGAAATAGCAGTGGGAGCTGGAGTAGGTTTACGGATGGATTTCAATTTCTTGGTAATCAGGCTTGACTTGGCTACCAAAGCAGTAGATCCCTCAATGCCTGAAGGAGAGCGCTATGTGTTGGATAATATATCCTTCAATAGACTCTTTGGTTTAAAAGGTCAAACTGTGCTTAACTTTGGCATAGGTTATCCCTTCTAATAAAAGAATTACAATAAAAATGTCACGCAAGAGCAAAGAAGAAATAGCTGAAATCTACAGCCAAATTCAGGATTACATCTGTAGCCAACTAGAAATAGCCGATGGATCTGGCAAGTTTATCGAAGACAAGTGGGAAAGACCAGCTGGTGGTGGCGGTAGAACCCGAATTTTTAAAAATGGACAAATTATTGAAAAAGGCGGGGTTGCTTTCTCGGCTGTGCATGGGCCAACCCCTGATAAAATTCTAAAAAAGCTAAACTTAGATCAAACTGACTTTTTTGCTACAGGCGTATCTATAGTCTTGCATCCAAAAAGTCCAATGGTTCCGATTATCCACATGAACATTCGTTATTTTGAAATGGAAAATGGGGAATATTGGTTTGGAGGAGGAATAGATTTAACTCCACACTATATAGATGTGGCAGATGCAAAATATTTCCACCAAGAAATAAAAAAAGTCTGCGATGAATATAATGTAGACTATTATCCGAAATTCAAGAACTGGGCAGATGATTATTTTTACATCAAGCATAGAGATGAAACACGTGGAATCGGAGGTATTTTCTACGATAGACTAAAGGCTAAAGACGATCAGGAGTTTGAGCATATCTTACAATTCAGCTTGTCCTTAGGACGTTTATTTCCAGCTATTTACGGGTATTTCATGAAGAAAAACTCTCAAATTCCATTTGGTAAAAATGAAAAAGCATGGCAAAATCTAAGAAGGGGACGCTATGTAGAGTTTAATCTCGTTTGGGATGCAGGAACTAAGTTTGGCTTGGACACCAATGGAAGAACTGAGAGTATCTTGATGAGTATGCCTCCTACGGCCGAGTGGGAATATATGCATGAACCAGAAATTGGCTCACAAGAAGAATTGACACAAAGTCTTCTAAAGAAAGGAATTGACTGGTTAGCTTAAAACTTATGTTAGAAAAACTCAAAAACTGGGATGAAGAATTATTCCTCTGGTTGAATTCCTATCACGTTGATTGGCTAGACGCGGTATTTTTCCAAATCACTCAAACGATCACTTGGATACCCTTCTACTTAATCGTTTTGTATTTCATTTATAAGAGTGACCCGAAAAAGTAGCTGGTGGGTATTTGGTGGCATTGCTTTAACAATACTTTTGGCAGATCAGACTACATCAGGTCTAATGAAACCCCTATTTGAACGTTTGCGGCCTTGCCATGATGAGCGATGGTCAGGAATGATTCATAATTATGGGAGGTGTGGCGGATTATACGGGTTTGCTTCGTCCCATGCAGCAAATACATTTGGGTTTGCCACTTTTCTTAATTTAAAAATGAAAGGAAAACTTCGATTCTTGCCTTGGTTGTTTTTATGGGCAGCGGTAATATCCTATACCAGAATATATTTAGGGGTGCACTATCCTACAGATATACTGGTAGGAGGAATTGTCGGTGTTTTGGCAGGGTTTATTAGCTGGTTTATTATAGTGTTTGTCAGAAGAGAGATTTTAAAACTAATACTTAAAGATTGATACACAGAAATACCCATAGTTTTATTAAAATCATTCTATTTTTTAAACATTATTCAAATTCAAGTACTTTTTTCCTTAGAGTTTTTAAATTTGGGGAAGGTTTTTTATTGAATAGCTTTCTGACTTTTAATTAGACGCCAGCCGAATGTATTATTCTCTTTTTCGAAAATTATGTTGCCTGCTTTTTCTGCCTTTGGCTATAGGTGTAGACCTTCATGCTCAGGACACGCATCACTGGAGCAAACAATTTGGTACTAGAGCTGCTCTCCTTGGTGGTGCTGTGCTCACTGATACGTTGGACAATGCTGGAGTATTTTATAATCCTGGTAACCTCGGCTACTTGGACACCACTTCTCTTTCTATAAATGCCAACCTCTATGGTCTAGAAAACATAAACATTCAAAATGCACTAGGTCAACGAGCTGATTTTAAAGGCATTCAATTCAATACTGTCCCGCTGCTAGTGAGTGGATCGCTTGCCACAAAATCAGATTGGAATCTGAGTTATGGCTTACTTACTCCTGTAAGTTTTAATTTCAATGGAGTAGCTAGAATAGTGGGGGAATTCGATGTCGCAGGAGAGGAATTAAGTCCAGGTAAAGAAGAAGTAGTCTCTGAATCAGGCATTATTACCAAAGTCCAAGAGACGACAGTAGCTCTTGGGATCGGCAGAAAACTAAGCTCTAATTTAGGGTTTGGGATAAGTCTATTGAATACCATTCGCACAGTCAACTATTCTTACCGATTCTCTGCAAAAGCATTAACGAACAATGAAGATTACATTTTGATGGCTAGAACTCAAAATGAATTCATTAACTATTTCGCCTTGCGAACCGCATTAAAATTAGGCTTAAACTATCAGAATGACAGTTATGGTTTCGGGTTGGCAGTGACTAGTCCAGGACTTGACTGGCTAGGCAATGGTACAGTAGCACAGGATCTTACCCTATCTAATATTAATACTGCTGGCTCAGATCAGCCTTTAACCGCATTTGCTTCAGATCGACAGGAAAAATTAAAAACTAATTATAAATCTCCATTTGAAATAGCATTTGGTGCTCATAAAGCTTTTAATCGTTCTATCATTAGTTTCAACCTCACCCACTTTGGAGGATTTGACAGATATAGAATTATAAATGCATCCCCGGGAACACTTGTTAGACCCGATAATGGAAATTCAATCGACAGTCAGGATTTTTTAAATGTAGAAACAGCAATGAAACCAGTTACAAATTTTGCGATTGGATATGAAAATCGATGGAAAGAAAATATCACATTATTAGGGAGCTTTAGAACTGATTTCAGCTATTTTGATAAAGAAAGTGTAGAAAGCAGACAATTAAAATCCGAAATCACTCAATGGGATATCTTCCATATATCAATGGGTACAGAAATAAAAAAATCTCGGAGCAGCCTAACACTTGGTATTATTTATAGTTTTGGTTCAACTCAAGAATATTTACAAAGGGGTAGTTTTTACAATGTAGAAGCAGATCAACTGCTGGAAGGCGCACTAGTTGTGACTAAAGCAGGATATACAAATTTTGGACTTTTAATAGGGTATGCATTCAATTTTAAGAAATTCAATTAACAGACTATGAAAAAACTTATATTCTTTGCTTTAGTCTTTGGATTTTGGTCACAAGAAATTAAAGCTCAAGTGACTACAGTCAATTTAGACCTGATCACTGGCAAAATAAACGGTGGTAAACCTCTTCCGACTGAGGAAGAGTTTTATATACAGGGATCAATTCCTGAAAAAATAGAAATGGTAAAGCTGTTGATTTACCCATCTAAAAAAACCGACAAGGCGGGCTATACATATTTTTGGAAAGCTCCATTTGGTTATGATGACCTCTCCTATCACCTATTAGTGGCTGATCCACTGCGGTCAAACACTGACTATTATTTAGAATTTGGTTATTACCAAAAAGCTGGCGCCGATCAGATCACGGAGGTGCGTTCGCTCATTCATCAAAACATCAAAACCTACCTTAGTACCGTCACTACGATCAAAAAAGGAGGAATAAAATTTTCAGAGTCAGATGAAGTTTTGATCAACAATCTATCAAAAATTGTTGAGCAGGGTGCTTATTATTTTGAATTGCCAAATGGAGAGAAATTCCCTGGAATTCAGTGACATCACCAAAGCAAAACTGGAGCAAAGAGGAAAGCTGAAAATGGGCAAGGCAAAGTATAATGTAACCGGAATGTCGGAAGCTGATAACGCTAGGGCATTGTTTGCGGATGAATACATTACCGATTTAGAGAACATACTCTTCTCAGAAGTAGATCAATACCTAAGTCCTAATATGCTGGTAAGAGTAAATGAAAATACCTTTGATAGTTATCCTACTGAAAAAACAGCAAATTCCCTACCTATCAATGTGGGCTATGGAGCTATCTCCCTAAGTAAAGGATTGCCAGATCAGGAATTTGTGACCAGCCCTTATGCAGGAATTTCCTTTCCTCTTGGAAATAGAACATTTGCTAGATTCATGAATAACATGTCCATCTCAACAGGCTTCTTTTTGTCCAATAAAATGGAAAACCAACTTGGCGAAAAAATCTCAGGACCAGTTTTAGATAGACCTATTTATGTAGGCTTGGGTTATAATTTCTTCAGATTCATCCGGTTAAACGCCGGAGGGACATTCATCACCACCGAGCAACTTAGTGGGCAAAGCGCAAAATCCTTCCAACCATTTGTTGGAATAAGTGCTGAATTCAATCTTTGGTTGGGTATTGGAAACAAAAAAAGATAGGGACATGAAAAAGCTAAGTTTATTAATTCTCGCTTTTGCCTTTGCCTATTCTGCACAGGCTCAACTGCATGGCTACAAATGGAGATTTGGAGCAAGTGCTGGCACCACCAACTACTTTGGAGATATTCGTCCTCTTAAAGCAGATAATTTCCAGAATTTTACACAATACTATAAACGCTACAAAACCTATTCAGAGCAACTATCCTATCAAGTTTCTATAGAATACGCACTTGGAAATTCCGTGGGATTAATGCTTACAGGAGGCAGTTATCAATTTGGTTCCAGTGATAGGTTTATACAAAATGATGGAACGCTCTATACTGAGAGTCCTTCATTTGATCGTGCATTAAATTTTCAGACGGATGTATATGATGCAGGATTATCTTTTGTAATCAAGCCTGATAACAATTGGCTGCTATCAGGAAAGTCATTCTTTGCACCCTACCTGACTTTAGGCTTAGGGGTTCAAAGCTTCAGCGTCAAAGGAGACTTGCTTGATGCTGATGGAAATCGATACGATTATAACAACCCTAATGTAATTCCTGATGGAACTTTCGAAACTGACTTGACATCATTAGGGACAGAGCGATCTGATAATTATAAAACAAGTTCCTACTATGCCAATCTTGGTTTAGGCGTACGTTTCAGAATCACAAAAACCATTGAAATATTTGCCCAATCAGATTTCAAGAGAACTAACACTGATTATTTGGATGATGTGTCCGGGCTTTACAGATCCACTTATGACAATGATTTCCAAGCATATGCAGCAAAGCCAGGCACCAATATAGTACCTGCTGAAAACCCATATAGAGGAATGGAGAACGGCCGTCCTGACTGGTACATTTACCATGGAATAGGTATTAAATTCAGTCTAGGTGCTAATAAAAAATCCTTCAATCCACCTGTAATTACGCAGCGCTACACTTACGTCCCAACTGAGCTTTCAAATTCTCAATTGGCTAGAGAAGACTCGCTGGAAAGAGCTAAAATGGGGGCACAAGCTATTACCAATAATTACTTCACAGTAATTCAGCTACCTGAAACTAGACAATCACTAAGAACGCAAACAGTAACAGACTCGGCTGCTTTGGTACAAATAAAAGCCATGAGAGATTCTCTGCAGAACAGTAGAGCGCGGGTGAATGAAGAAATGGCATCAACTGAACGTGAGTTAGCAGGCATTGATGAGACAATTGCTCTTGCCCAGCAAGATTCAAGCGTTTCTGAATCCGTGACACAAGCCAGAGTACAGAACTTAGAAGGTGAAAAATCCATAGCCCAGGGGAAAATGACAACTTTGAATACCCTTGCTTTAGAAAACCAATTCAAACTGGACTCTCTCAATTCTATTCAAATTAACACCACCACTTCATCTATTGACTCTGCGTCTATGATGAAGGAATTAATTATATATCCTGGTCAGGTAAGTAGAATTTTATATTCCAGCAACGGATCAGTATTGTCTCTAGATTCAGCCTCACAAGCACAATCTGCTTCATCAAGATCGGCATCAAATCCTGAAACAATGACACGGGAGAAATTTGATGAGGAAATGGAGAAGTTCCGTGCTGATATGCTTACAGCCCAAGCGACAAGAGATTCTGCCATGATGATGGCCTTTGCAAATAAAATCCCGGTGTATGAAACTCCCGAGCAAGTCGAAGCGGCCCCTCAAGAGTTGACGATCAACACTGAAGCTATGGATGACAAAACCGCTAAGAAATTAGAGAAAAACAGAAAGAAACAGGAGAAGCTAGACAAGAAAAACAATGAAGTCCTCAAGGATGCCTCGCTCGTAGGAGGTACTGCAGCAACCACGGCAGCAATTACCTCTAGTGGAGATAAAAAGACAGAAGAATTAGCAGCGGCAAATGACTCTACACTACGTGCCCGCATAGCTATGGACTCAATACTTATAGACAGTCTCTCAAATCTCCCACGTATGGTGGACACAGTGACCGTCACGGAAGTAATCGAAAAGAACATAGAAACGTTACTTAATGAAAGTAAAGTAGAAGTGTACTTTGCAATAAATGAATCTACGCTAGCTGATGAAGAGCGCGAAAAACTTGAACCTATATCAGAATTCTTAAAGAAAAATGAGGATGTAGTGGTAGAGTTAGTTGGATTTGCAGATAACACCGGTTCGGTAGCCTACAATCTCGCACTTACTGAAAAACGTGTAGCTGCTGTCACCGAGGCTTTCACTGATTATTACAAAATAGATGCAGAACGGATAACAGTTAGCAACGGGGGATTAATCGTGAGAGGAAGATCTAAAGGGTCTGTTGAAACAGACCGAAAAGTAGAAATTCGTGTATTAAAAAAATAAATCATATATAAATTAAAGAAACTAAACTTTCAATGAGATGAAAAAGGTATTCACAACCCTCTTTTTGCTTACCGCGATTACAGCCATATCATATGCACAGGAATTAAGAATCAACACCTACGCTGGGTATGTATTTAAAGATAATGTAGATTCATATTATTCTAGTAGTTCCTATTTCAACGGTCAGATTCAAGATGGATTGAGATGGGGAGCAGGGATAGAGTACCATATCCCAAATAAAGGAGCAATCGAACTCCAGTATCTACGTCAAGACACTAATGCGCCTACGATTTATCAAGATGGTGGCATTTTTGGGGGACAAATCCAAAACACTGATTTCGATATGGCCATCAACTGGATCATGTTGAATGGCACGAGGTATTTCAAGGTGAATGAAATCGTAGAGCCATTTGCTGGAGCGGGTTTTGGGTTGGGTATATTTAATGTTTCAAATCCCGACAATGGCAATGAAAATTCTGCCACAAAGTTTGCCTGGAATATCCGTGGAGGATCTAATTTTTGGTTAGCCGAAAATATTGCTATTCGAGTTCAAGCTTCATTATTCTCAGCAACTCAAGCTATTGGCGGCGGTCTTTACTTTGGTACAGGAGGAGTTGGAGGAGGTCTTTCAAGTTATTCCAGCTTATATCAATTTGGCTTAGAAGGAGGTTTGGTTTTTAGAATACCTCAGCCTGCAAAATAGTTTCAAAATCCCATTTCAATTGAAAACCATCGAGAAACCCCAATTATTCTCGATGGTTTTTGCGTTATTTGCGCTTCAAATTACGAAGCATTTCATTTAATAATCAGTCAAAGTGCATTTCTTAACTACCACTCGAACAGTTGTATTGTGTTTACTTCTCATTATAGGATTTACACCTTCAATTGCCCAAGAATCAGATAGCATTCAAACAAAGACTGAAAAAAAGGAATCATTTCTCAATCATACCTCAAAGGGATTTATTCTTAAAAGTGAAGACGGTAATTATGAAATGCAAATCGCAGCCCGATTACAACTTAGGTTTGCACTGCCTGATGATCAGGATCCAATAACTTTCGCGGATTTCCGAAATCAGGATCAACGTGTCTTTAAGATAAATAGAGCTAGATTAAAAGTTGGTGGTCATGCTTATCAGCCTTGGATAAAATATTACTTCGAGTACGAGCTATCCCAAAGCCTTCTCCTTGACTACAGGGTAATGATCGAAAAATGGCCCTGGTTAAACTTTAAAGCTGGACAATGGAAGGTGGAATTCACACGAGAAAGATTTATTAGCAGTGGAGATCAGCAATTTGTAGATCGATCACTATTGAATAGGAAGTTTACAGTAGACAGGCAACAGGGAGTAGAAGTCTATGGAAATTTAAACGGAGGAGGAATTGCGAATTTCAACTATTGGGCAGCTATTTTAACCGGACTGGGAAGAGGTGCACGTCAAAATGACGATTCCAAAATGATGTATTTCGGTAGATTTCAATGGAATTTCCTAGGCAGAGAAGTGCCTTTTTCTGGAGGTGATTTGAAAATATCTCAAAAACCAGCCGCAATTATTGCCATAGCTGCTGTGACCAATACGAGTCCTTACACTAGGTTTTCAACTTCAGGAGGAGGAAATCTTTCTGGATATGAAGGCACAAACGATGGTCAGTACACCGTGAAACAGTATCAGATAGAGTCTGCATTTATCTATAAAGGTTTCTCTTGGTCAAGTGAATTTCATCGTAAAAGTATCTACGACAACTTTGACGAAATAGAGACTAATCTTGGTGGATACTATTTAACAGCAGGTTATCTTGTTCATCAAGCGCTGAATTTCTGGCCAGAGCCTTTGGAAATAGCATTTAGGTATGCAGTAGTTAATCCAGATCTAGAGATTACAAGTAATAAACAACGAGAGGCAGCAGTAGCTTTTAACTGGTTCTTTTCTGGACATAAAAATAAATTGACCACAGAACTAACTCGATTTACTTTCCAAGATAAGGAACTTCCTCAAGACGATGAATTACGTTTCAGGCTTCAACTAGACATTTCATTCTAATGAAAAAGCTCCAGCTTATTTTTTTGTTTTGCATAGCAGGTCTTAGTGTGAATGCGCAGGAAATTGACACGATAACTTATACTCCAAATCGGATTAACAATTTCAGTATTTTGCCATTGCCTGCCGTTGCATACAATCCCGCCAATGGCTGGATGTTTGGTGTGGCAGCTTCCACTTCTTGGTTTATGGGAGATCCCATATCTACCCACCAATCAAATTTGGTTTTCAACTTTTTATACACCACTAAAAAGCAGTGGATTATTAGTTCAAAGAGTAATGTATTTCTAGCTGATGATCAGTGGAATCTGATTGGTGATTGGCGCTATTTCATCACATCACAGCCTACTTATGGCCTAGGTAGCTTCACTCCGAATGACTTTGATTTGGAACAAATCGGCCAAGAGTCAGTGATTGTTGGAGAGCAGCAGATGGATTTTACGTTGATCCGCTTTCATGAGACTATACTGCGGAGAGTAGGGTTTAGCAAATTCTATCTTGGTGTTGGGTATCATTTGGATATCCATCAAAAAATTGAAAGTTATCTAATAGGCGATGACTTGATAGACTTCAATGCTGAATTTAGTCATGACTACTACAATGAATCTATAGGAGTTCCAGTGGATCAATACACTTTATCTGGAATTTCCTTAAATGGAATCATGGAGAATCGTGATGTAGCAGTCTCTCCCTATGAGCATAATTATGCTATGATTTCCTACAAAATCAACCCGGAGTTTCTAGGGTCTGACAAATCTTCCTCTACACTCCTACTTGACTATAGACATTATTTCAACCTAAGTGAAACTCGGAAAAGACATATTATAGCTGCATGGGCGATGGGAAACTTTTTGGTATCAGGAGATCTGCCTTATATGAATCTACCGAGTATTGGCTGGGATATGTTTGGGCGAAGTGGCAGAGGTTATTCCCAAGGAAGATTCAGAGGTGAAAACATGCTGTACTCAGAAGTAGAATACCGCTTCCCACTCATGAAAAACAAAGATCTTTTTGGAGGTACTATATTCCTGAATGCGGCCTCTTTCAGTAGTAAAATGACAGGAGAGAAACTCATGGAAACCATCAATCCAGGATACGGGGTGGGGCTACGGGTAATGATCAATAAAGAAAAGCGTACCACTATAACGGCTGATTATGGATTTGGACAAAAAGGTAATTCAGGCTTTTACTTGAATATCAACGAGTCCTTTTAGCTATATTTAGGCCTTGATACCTAATTTCAATAGTTTTTAGGATTATTCCTTCATTTTTTTTCACTCTAAAACTTAATTAAGTATAACTTTGTCTTTAAGATGTTTTCAGTTTTTAAATCCAACATTTATGAAAAAAGCACTTTTAATTTCAGGGTTCTTAATTCTCATTTCCTTCCAAACATCCTTTGCGCAAAGCGAATTGGAAGATGAGATCACTATTATTCAGTCCGCTTTTGGTATGGACAAAAAACAAATCATCGAAGGCTATATGGATTTACCAGAATCTGTAGCGCCTGGTTTTTGGACGATATATCAGGCCTATGAGGCAGAAAGAACTCTGATAGCTAGAGAACGCATGAATATCATCAACGATTTTTTGACAGAATATGAGACTATCGGTGAGGAAGAAGCAGATAACTTAGCCAAGCGAACATTTAAAAATGACTTGGAGCTTTCTAAACTTCATTCAGCATATTATAAAAAATTCAAGAAAGCTACCTCAGCATTCGATGCTGCCAAGTTTATGCAAATAGACACCTATATCCACAATACGATTAGGAATGCAATGCAACAGGAATTGCCATTCATAGATCAATAAGAAAACAAACCAAAATAAATTTTATGCTTAAAAAACTACAACTACTAGGAATAGGAGTATTAGGATGGTGCATGCTGCTGTCATGTACTCCTGATGGGGCTGAGTATATAGACGAATTGGATGTCGTCTATACCAATTACAGATGTCAACCATAATTTTGCTTCTAATAATACATTTGCTGTTCCGGATAAGATTGTCAAAATCGAAGGACAATTTATCAACGGAGCAGGTGGTAATTATGAGCCGGAATATGTTTCTCCAGGCTATACCGCTGCAATATTAGCTTCAATTAGAACTAATATGAGAAATGCGGGGTACACCGAGGTAGATAAGAGTGCAAATCCTGATTTGATTATTCTACCCTCAGTGATTCAGACAGACCAGCTTTTCTTTTACTACGATTGGTGGTATTGGAACTGGTTCTATCCAGGATGGGTCCAGGATGGAGCTGGTACTACCCTGGATATTACCCACCGCAAGTTTCTTCTGTGCGTACTGGAACAGTATTGCTGCAGATGACCGACCCTAATAATATCTCGGAAAATGATCAGATTCCTGTTGTTTGGACATCAGTAATCAATGGTTTGCTAGAAGGAAGTACTTCTGCAATTAACAGTAGAATTAATACAACTATTGACCAAGCATTTTCTCAATCACCATACCTAGCTAAATAATCATGAAAAAGTCAATCATATTAGCAGCACTTCTGGTAATGGTAGTTGCTGGAGTTGCGCAAGCCCAATCATCCTTCTTCTCAATCAACTATTCTGTAAGTATCCCAACTGGTACCACTTCAGATTACATAGATCAGGTTTCTGGCAGAGGGATCAAGTTGGAATACCAACGATTCATTAAACCTAATTTTGCTATAGGTGGAGAAATAGGTAGTTATACTTTATACAAAAGAGAAGAAAGCAAAGTATATACTGAAGGATCAGCCTCTCTATCTGGAGTTCAATACCGCTATCAAAACAACTATCCTATTTTAGTCACAGGTACTTACTTTGCTAACAGAACTGGTGAATTCAGACCATATGCTGGTTTGGGACTTGGGACAATAGCGCATGATAGAAGAATTGATATGGGTGTGTTTTCTTCAGAGGAAACTCATTGGCAATTTGCTTTGAGACCTGAACTCGGAATATTATACAGACCAGCACAAAATGTAGGGTTCAGATTAGGAGCCAAATACTACCAATCATTTAGCAGCAGCAATTTAGATGGTCAATCTACTGTAGGGCTTGATTTTGGTATCGTTTTCATACGATAATTAACTACTGAATAGTTAAGCAATAATCCGGCAAGTAAAACAACTAGTTCTACTTGCCGATTTTTCTACCTGTAAGATCTCTTGATGATTAAACAGTTTCTTTTGAAGGTCAAAATTCAAACTAAATTATATTAAATTAGTATTGAATTCCTACCTCCTTAAATCATATTTCTTTAGTAAATTAGAGCTATATAAATTCATATTAATCATGACAAAGTCTACTTTACCACTCCTGTTTCTGATAATTATGTTTATGGGTTGTACTGCTACAAATGTCACAGTTGAGCCCGGACTTTATGACGATTTTAAGCTTTCTACGTATAAGACTTATTCTTTTCTAGAAGTAGATCAAAGTGAAACTGAAGTTCCAGCTTTTTCCCAGTCTGTGGTTTATCTTAAACAGGAAATAGCAAAGCAGCTCGCTGCAAGAGGCCTTTCAGAAGATAATTCAGATCCTGAATTGAAAATTAACCTTGGAATTGTGATCGAGAATAAAGAACAAACTCGTGAAACAAGTCTCGCCACCGATCCCTTTATGTATACAGGGCAAAGAAACTATACATGGCAAAGCGAAGAAATTGTGGTAAATAACTACAAAGAGGGCACTCTTTCAATTCATTTAGTAGATGCTAAGACAAATGAAGCTGCCTGGGTAGGAGTAGTTTCCAAAATCATCCCATCAAAACAGGAAAAGAAACAAGAGGCAATCGAAGATGCAGTGCAAGAAGTATTTGAGTCAATAGACAGTAATAACTAATTAAAACAACTATCAAATAATGAGGAAATTAAATTCATTCATCGCCTTAGTGCTAATAGGGACACTGGCCGCATGCTCACCTAGCACAAAAATCACAGGTTCATGGAAAGCTCCTGAAGCAAAAGCAGGAGGATATAGCAACATTTTTGTTACTGCGTTGACAGACAAACTAGTTGCCAGACAAACTATAGAAAATGACATAGATGCAATTCTAGAAGAGGATGGTATTACTGCCAACAGTAGCTTTGACATCATCCCTCCAGGCTTCAAAGCTACCCCTGAAAATAAAGAGAAAGTAGTCTCTGCAATTCAAGCTGCTGGGCACGACGCAATTCTTACTGTTGCGCTTTTGGATCAAACATCTGAAACGAGATATGTACCAGGAACTACCATGTACTCGCCTATGGGCTATGGTGGATATTATGGTAGATTTTATGGATACTACTCCTACTACAATCCAGTAATGTACGATCCAGGATACTATGCAACAGACAAAAATTATTACTTAGAGATAAATCTGTATGATGCACAAACAGAAGCTTTGGTTTGGTCAGCCCAATCCGAAACTACCAACCCTTCCACGATTGAATCATTCTCGAAAACTTTTGCCCAATCTGTAGAATATCAATTGATCAAGGACGGAATTATTGCAAAATAATTTTAAAAATAAATTCATGAAAAAGCCCCGAGAGAAAATTCTCTCGGGGCTTTTTTTCGTTTGTCGCTAAACTGTTTATTTAGCTGCGTTTTTCATCGCCGTTACTTCAGCTCTGATTTCTTGCGCAAGATTTTTAAGTGCCTGCATTCCAGTTCTTACTCTAGTACCGGCAGCCTTGTTGCCATTTTCGTAGAATTTCGCAAAGTCTGCTTCTAAAGAATCGACCAAATCTTTCACTTCTTGGTGTTTGCTCATAATCGTTTTATTGGTTGGTTATAAAATGTAATTAGACACAATAAACATCATTTATAGTGCCATTAGAAGTGTTTGAGCGTTTATTTTTAATTTTTAGTGCAGAAAAATGGCGTTTGCATTAAAACCTTCATTTTATTCAATTTTCGGCAATATTATATGCAAAAAATTAACTAAAATATCTTGGTTAAAAATTAACAAATTACCTCTAAATGAACTGAAAATTCCCCAAGATGTATTTTCAGGGACTTAAATCATCACTTTTTCGCCTTTTTCAGCAGACTCTAGAATAGCCTGAACAATTCGAATATCTCTTAATCCCTCTTCTCCCGGAACGGACTGAGGCTTACCATCCATTATTGTCTGTGCATCATTGTCCATTTGGTAAACTTGTTCCATTGGTTGCTGAAAAGGAAAATTTATTTCACCTAATGGACTCTTACCTTTATTACCTGCATAGGCAGAAAAAGGCTGCATTTCTATCATTCCCTTTTCGCATTTGATATTCAGAAAATTCATATTGCCACCGAATGAGGTTTTGATAGTGCCTATTACACCACCTGGAAACTCCAATTCTGCCTCAACAATTTCGCCCAAACCATCTTTATAAATTTCCGGCCGCTCAGTCCAGACTTTAGCAGAGTTCACTGCAATTGGCTCCATACCTGATCCAAGTCTTGCTCCTTGAATAGAATAAACCCCCATATCATAAATCACCCCTCCACCCATTTCACGTTTTTGCTTCCAGTGATCTGTACGGTTTTCGCGATATCCAGCGGCACAATCTAGGCCTAAAACCTTACCCAGACTTTGTTCCTTTACTATTTTTTGAAATGCCTGCGTATTAGGTTCATGTTGACAGCGATAGCCAATAGATAAGGAGACATTGGCCTTCTTACAAGCGTCTATCATTGCCTGACACTCTTCGACTGTAACAGCCATTGGTTTTTCACACCATACATGTTTGCCTGCTTTAGCTGCTCTTATCACATATTCCATATGCATAGATGGTGGCAACACAATGTAAATCACATCTATAGCTGGATTTGCAGCAATAGAATCAAAATTCTCATAGTTATAGATATTCTCCTTGGGTATTTTATATTTCTCCTTCCAAATAGCTGCCTTTGATGGAGTACCAGTGACTATGCCAGCGAGATAGCATTTTTCAGTTTTTTCTAGAGCTGGAGCCAATAAGTCAGTACTGTAGTAGCCAAGTCCAACCAAAGCTACGCCGAGCTTATCCTTTCTTGATATAGTAGAAGACAATACACTAAAAGGAGATAACAAACTTACTCCTGCACCTAAGGCAAGAGATTTCAAAGTGTTTCTTCTTGAGGTTAAATTCATAATATTGGGTTTAAGGTTTGAATGTTAATACACTTATCAAGTTAATGCTTTCATTTATACCTCCAAAAAAATATTAAATTCAGACTTAGTATTAATTCCACCATAATCCAACCCACCTATGAAAAAGTTAATTATTCTGGTTCTTTTATTCTTCCCATTGTATATCCATGCTCAGACCAACTTACAGCCTTATTTAACGCTTGAGGATGCAACAAGAATTTCAGATGCTGCAGAAGCAAAATCCAAAGCTGAAGGTTGGAACATGGTGATCGTGGTCCTCGATGCAGGAGGCCATATGATCTCCCTTCGCAAAATGGATGGAGTACAAATAGGAAGCATTGATGTTGCCCTAGGTAAGGCCAAAACTGCTGTCTATTTCAAACGTCCTACAAAAGTTTTTGAAGATGCAATGAAGACTAAAGGAGGAGGTAGAATAGCCACTCTCCCAAATGCAGTAGCTATTGAAGGAGGCCTTCCAATAGTTAAAGACGGTATAGTCGTTGGAGCAATCGGAATATCAGGTGCCAGCTCTGCTCAAGATGGAATTGCCGCGGCAGCTGGGCTAGCTGCCTATTGAATTACGTCCTTTAAAACCCAAAAGCCTCAGGATAAAATATTTAATTGAACCTGAGGCTTTTGGGTTTAATAATAAAATCACCCTTCATTTGAAAGTGTAGATGTGGGAAAAGACTCGTTAATCGCTCACATTGGAAGTATAGGATCTCTCTTTTGGAATACAGCAAGATTCACATAAACCTACCTTCTCTTTGATAACCAATGCTTTCCTCAAGGCTTCTTTGCCTGAATTGTATGGTCCAAGGTAGTCCCGGTCATATGCACTCGGAATATGCTCACACTCTCGATCGTGCACTTCATGTATGCCATTGTCGTTTGGATTGGAAGAAAGGTAAAAGAATTTCATAGATATAGGAATAAGATTTACGTAACTCAAATTTACCACCTGAGATAAAGCAAAAAAATACCCTATGTAGGGTATTTTTCAGGTAAAAACTGAAATATTTTAATTGAAAAAAGTAGAATCACCAATTAATTCTGACTTCCTCATCGGCATTTGATCAATCAAATGAAAAATACGGTTTAAAGAAAAATCATCTCTCTTTCCAGAAGCTTTTATACCTCCATCTAATCCTATTAAAACCCATTCGGGATTTTGGCTGTTACGAGACAGCACCTTGAGAAATCCAGCAGGATCAACTTCATCCTGTTCCGTATTTTTGATGTATTCACCGTGTTCAAACTCAACGAATAAAAGCTTTCTCTCATCTATACTTTTACCCTTTCCTTCCAGAATCGGATCGAGTTTCATGTTCTCAAAATTTGTGATCACGATTCGCTTTTCCCACCTGTAGTCTTCAATAGTCTTGACAGCGTTGGTAACCATAAAAAAAAGATACACTAGTAAAACCAAGGATTTCATGTGTATGTAACATTCACTATTCCATTTGGTTATATTTTTTCAGCACTATTTCAAAAAGCGACTGAGCAGTTCCGCCCATTCTTCATCTAAAGTGAGATTAGGCTTACTTTCTCCAGCTCTTCTGTACCAGTAATCAGCATTCCATTGATCGCCCTCCTTTCTATGCAAATAAGCATGGATTCTCGCGGCATCTTGTCCACCCAGACTATCTACCTCATCGTGAGCTTTCTCCCAGTTCCCATTTCCATCATACCAAAGTGACTTCAGGATAGGATCATACTCGTTTATCTTATCATTTGATTCTAAAAAATCGGAAATCTGCTTATCGTCAAGTTTCATAGTTATGCTGTTTTTCTCTCCAAAGAAAAGAACCTTAGGTATAAATTGTTTACTCTTCCGTGACTTTTTTGTGATATCCTGAGAGCAATTTTGAATAAATCAAAACCTCATAATCATGAAAAAAGTATTTATCCTATTTTATGTAGCCTTTTTAGGCTTAGTCTCATGTGCAGACGACACGGATCCAGTCACTATAGATCCAACCACACCAACAGGCACTCTGAATGTAACTCGAAGCGGCACATTCATAGATCAAAACGGAGCTGGATCAATGGGAACTGCCGGGTTAGGGCTGGACACAGAGGGCAAGGAGTTTTTACAGTTTGGCTCTAACTTCAATACTGCACTAGCCACTGGTACGGTGACTGTTTACTTGTCCACTTCTGCGACTTTTATGGCAGACCCAGGCAACGGAAATCCTGACTTATTGGTTGTTGGTCCAGTAAGAATGGCTGGGGAAAATTTCTTCGCTATTCCATCCGGAGTAAGCACCGCCAAATACACCCACGTTTTATTGTGGTGTGGATCGGTAGGGATTCCTTTCGGAAATGCTCCACTTCAATAACAAAACATGGAATTCCAACGCCCACTTACATCTAAACTCAAGGCAGTTGTCCTTGGGTTTATGTGTTTAATTTCTTTGGATATAGCTGCGCAAAGTGGGTGGACCAAAGAAAAAACAGAAGGATTTTACCAACTCAGTTTTCAATCGCTGAAATCAAAGGATTACTATTCTCTTGAAGGAGAACTGCTGAAAACGAATCAATTTTCACAGCAATCATTGGTTTTCTATGGGGAGTATGGAGTCACTGACAAATTCACGATTATAGCCAATTGGCCTTTACAAACCTGGAATGCTTTTGAAACTACTGAGACAGTAAGCGGCATCGGTGACTTACGGTTGGAGTTCAAGCACGCGCTTCTCAAAAAGTATTTCCCCTTGAGTATTTCCGTGGCCCCTGAACTTCCAATAGGGAGGGCAAATCATTTTGCCAAAAGTAAGGTCAATGACTTTGAGCAAATCAATCTCCCATCTGGAGATGGAGAATTCAATGTTTGGACAACATTGGCCACTTCTTTTGCACTTCCGTCCATTCCTTTCTATGGGAATCTCTTCAGCTCCTATAATTTCCGAACTCAGTACGAAGGCGTTTCCTTTTCTGACCAATTTGCCATTGGTGCGGAGATAGGCTATCACATTGCGGACATTGTTTGGGTAAATGCCCGATTAAATGCACTCAAATCTGTGAACGAAGTGGAAGTAGCAACGGACTTTGTCCGAGGTGACGGGACCGAATATACTGGCTATAGCTTTGGGGCAAGTATGCCCGTTTACAAAAACATTCATCTGAGTTTGAACTACAGAAACTACAACGATTGGATTTTCGAGCGAAAAAACATCTACTCCTCAGGAGTTTTCGGCTTGGGAGTCTATTACGAACATAAACCACAGAAAAAATGAATACTAGTCTAATACAACCCTCGAGAGAGTCAATCCAGGCTACTTTCCCTGTTTTCAAAAGTTACTCCAAAGGACAAAGCATCTATAAGCAAGATCAGCACTCAGAAGGGTTTTATCTTATAAAAAAAGGAATCGTTAAACTGCAAAAAATGCTTCCAAATGGCCATCAAACCATCTTGAAAATAGTAGGAGAAGGCGAAATTATCGGTGAAGGCGAAGTTGACTCAACCTTTCCAAGACAAAATTTGAGCTATGCAATAGCAATCCAAGATGGCACCCTGATTCAAAAAGTGGGCAGCTTTGCTAATTTATCCTTCCAGGAACAAAAAAGTTTAAACCAAAAACTCATTGATAGAGCTTTAGAATCAGCTCAAAGACACGAACGCCTTATTTCGTGTGATGCTGAGCAGCGAATCAGAGCTGTACTAAAAGAACTTGCGGTGAAATTAGGAAAGAAATATGGGGACGAAACCCTTCTGAAAATCAACCTAACCCATGAGGATTTTGCCTTACTTTCTGACTCCAGTAGGCAAACTGTAACCAAAACCTTGTCTAATCTGAAGCAAAAGGGGATTATCAACTACAGCAGAAATAGAATTCTCTTCCGTGACTTAGCCAACTTTAAACTCTCGTAATCATGAAACTATCTATCACTTACTCACTTGTATTCTCAATACTTCTTTTTTCCAGTGCATGTAATAACTCAAAAGACTCTGATCCCATCATCCCTGATGACACTAGCGGTATTCCCGGATCAGTGAAAGTAACAGGAGAATTAGAAATCCTTATAACAGGAACATTCACCTCTCAAAGTGGCTCCAATACCAAGGGAATGATAGATTTGGTCACCGACGAAAGCGGTTCATACTTTATCAAACTTGGCAGGGACTTTACTTCAAGTTTTCATACCGGAACTGTCACCGTCTATCTTTCTTCATCAAAAGACTTAACACTTTCAGAAAAGGAAAGCTTCCAATTAGTAGCTGTCGTGGATGAACCTGGAGTAAGCACTATTTCAAACTAGCCAACTTTCCAGATTCAAAGTTTTCACACGGAATCCTATGGTGTGGTGCAGCGGCTATTCCATTTGGCTTTGCTGAGCTTAAGTAGGCAAACTTTCACTGTAAAAAGTTACAGCCCAACTAAATAACCTCCTTTTGAAATGCATTATTAAAGTTTGTCATATAGAACATCATAGCAAAAATCAGCGGGGCAACCCTGATAGACAGACAATACCTGATTATTTTCCAATAATTTGTAAGACATCTTTCGGGACATTGGAGTACCATAGAGTACAAGTTCTTCTTTGGGAATGTATTCGAGATTCCCTGATGCGGATTCGCTTCTGAAGGTAGTGTAATCGGAAAACTCTATAAATCCATCTTTGGTGGCATACTCACTGGTTGCTAAAAACAAATATCCTTCTTCACCACTTTGTAGATTTCTTTTTAGATATCCTTCTTCTAAAGTAGCGTCGCTTTTCATCACATAGTATAAAACTAGAACGCTGGTGCTGTCATCAGGGTCAGGAAAGCTATTTTCCCATCTCCCTGTCAGTTCATCTGTTTCCTTCTCAAGATCTTCAACACATCCATTCATCAATAGGAAAACACCAAAAAGACAGAGTATACAGATTCTTTTCATCACATCAGAATTTTAACAGTTTGGTATTCAGATAATTGAAACTTTTATTCCTGAATACCAACTCAATTACCAAAAAAACTAAGTTGGAAGTTCAAATATAAATTCTGTATACGTATTGGAATCTGATTGGATGTAAATATCTGATCCATGGACTTCCAGGATTCTCTTTACTATGGCCAAGCCAAGTCCTGAGCCTTCTACTCCTTCCCGCTCCTTGTCAATCATATAATAGCGATCAAAAATCGCTTCCAAATCTGCCTGAGGAATTCCTCCACCTGAGTTTTTGATTTTCACCTGTACTGCTCCAGCTACAGAATTTGCTTCAATACTGATCTCTCCATCATTGGGAGTGTATTTTACTGCATTATCAAGCAAATTTTGGATCACACGATCAAGTAAGTAAAGATCAGCTTTCACCATGGGCAACGAAGAGGAAATGCTTGTGTCGATTGAAATGTTTTTTGACTTAGCCAAAAGCTCATACTTCAAACTACTGTCCTGAAGCAACTCCTGAATATTCAGGTTCTCTTTCTTCACCTGCATTTGTCCCGATTCCAACTTGGACAAATCAAAAAGATCTGCAACCAATTTGGTGAGCTTATCCGTACTATTTCCGATGATTTTCAGGTAGCTCTCCCTTTCTTCCTGGGAAAGGGACTCTCCTTTCATCTGCAAGGTTTCTATATAGCCATTTATAATCGCGAGAGGATTGCGGAGGTCATGAGACACATTGGCAATCAACTCCCTACGTAAAGAATCTACATTTTTGAGTTCCTCTATATTATGGAGAATCCGATCAGCCATGTGATTAAAAGTCTCACCCAACACAGAAAATTCTGAGTTAGCCTTATAATCTGGCACTCTTGCGTTCAAATCTCCATCCTTAAATCGCTCCACAGTTTTAACTATGGTGCGCAAATGCCTAGTTAGCCATGCGATCAGGACTAAGCCAATCAGCAATGCCACCACTAGTGTGATCAGAATAGAATTGAAGGTCAGCTGCATCCAATAGCTCCCTAATACGCCAGAAGAGATGGTTTCATATTTTTCACTAGCCAAAATAATGTACACGTAGCCGAGTAACTTCTCATCATCATACACAGCAGTGGCCGAAAAGACCGATTGTTCACCTGGATTTCTTGGGTCATCCCCCATCACAAAATCATCACCTTTTGCGGCGATAAATTCTTTAACTGGAGCTAAATCGACTCGTTTTAACTTGACAAGCTGATCCAAAACAACGTAGGAAATAATTTCTCCAGTTGGGTCCAGCAGATATACTTCAATCCCTGGGTTGACAGCCATCATGGAATGCATAATTGTACCTAGGGCGGCTTCATTCACTTCTCCATCTACAAAAGGATTGACCTCCTCAATCATGTATTCCGCGACTGTGGCATTAAGACGCTGGGTAGTTTCCTGAAAATAGCGCTGAGCGGTCGTAGCAGTGATAAAAACATATGAACAACCAACAATCAGTAATACCAGAATGAAGATGAGAGAAATTCTCAGAAATAGACTTTTCATAGCTGTAGCTTAAAATTCATCATTGAATCTATATCCTACTCCCCATGTAGTTAGAATATAAACCGGATTATTAGGATCTGCTTCGATCTTTGCTCGAAGCCTATTAATATGCGCATTTACAGTATGTTCATAGCCAGAGAAATGATACCCCCAGATCAATTCCAGCAATTCAGCCCTGGAATAACTTCTCCCAGGATTCTTTGCCATGAGCACTAATAAATCAAACTCTTTTGGAGTCAAATCCACGCGTTTTTGAAGGAGCAAGACCTTTCGTTTTTTCTCATCTATTTCCAGAGACTCGAATTTGATCAGTTTGACCTCATTAGCTGAAAGTATTGCGAACTGATCCTGACGGCGCATGATAGCTTTGACTCTGGCGCAATTCCCGGATCTTAAATGGCTTGGTGATGTAATCATCAGCACCGGATTCCAAACCGATCACCTTATCTATTTCCTCCGATTTGGCCGTGATCATAAGAATTGGAGTGAAATTATCCAATGCTCTCAGTCGTTGGCAAATAGCTATACCATCCATTTCGGGAAGCATGATGTCAAGAATAAGCAAATCGTAAGAATTGGAATTTGCTTCTTCAAACCCTTCCCTCCCATTATTCCTGACTTTTATTTCATAATCCAGATCCTTAAGATGAATCTGAATCAGTTGGCTGATATTGGGATCGTCTTCTACTATTAGTACTTTTTTCATCTGAAAAATAATATGAGTGCGGAAGTTATACTCTAATCATCACGAAACTATCACAATGTGCTTTCGAGCAGTCATTCTACTCCAAAAAGCTTAAGAAATCAACTTGAGCGGAGTAAATCCTTGGTTGGATTATCTAAAAAATGTATATCCGCTTTTCTACCAGTAAGGTAGCAAAAGCAATGTAAGATCTATTAAACTTAAGAATTGAGGCCAAAATTCACCATATTTATTTTCCAAACTCCTAATTCTATGACTTTAAAAAGCGCATTGGTTCTATCCATTTTTATTTTGGCTTTTACAACTAAACTTCAGGCGCAGACTACATTAGACCAGGAACTGACTTCATCGATTAAAGAAATTTCAGACAACTCCTCGCGCTCAGAAGTCTTTTAGGTCAATGCTCCAGAAGGAGATTCTCTCTGTGCAATTTTTACAAACAACAATGAGGATCAAAGTTGGAATTATGATAATGAAGCATGGGTGATCACTAGGGAAATCTCAAATTTTGTCTGGAATTATTTCAATACCAGCCAGCCCTATTCTCAGCCAAAAAGCGCTAGTAAGTACTTGGTAGGATTAGCCTTATTAGGTAGGTTAAATCTCCGCTTTAGCCAATACTTCTATTTTGGTCTGCAGAAATCTTAAATTTTTCTCTTTTCCTTGTTGAAAAAATTTTGCGGCGTATTCCGTGTGATAATGGTGATTTATCATAAATTTTTCACTGTTTTTGAGCCAATCCAGCAGCTCAATAGAATTTCCACTTAACTGTTCAGTTTCCTTTTTTAGCAGTAAAGTTTGAGTATAACACTGATCAGAACTCAAATGATATAGATCAGCGTCGCAAATGATAGCCTCCATGAGATTATGAGGTTGCTGAGGGACTTTGGTCGCTAGGATAGCTCCGCAAATACGCTCAATCCCCTCCTCACTGACATCATACTGCTTCAAAAATTCTCTGGCAAATGCGGCCCCTCTCAATTCATGATCCATCGCGACCCCGTTCCAATAGCCTACATCATGTAACCAGCCGGCCAAAAACAACTCGTCTAACTGCTCCTGTTCTAAATTATAGTATACCCCGATTTCTTTCACCTTAGCTACAATGGATAAGGTGTGGTCTATATTATGGTAGCAAACGTCTGGATTTAATCGCTCGGCAAACAATTTTCTAATCGCCAGTTCAAAAGTATCGAGAAGTATATCCACAGGCTTTACAGTGATTTTTACAGATAAAAGAAAACTAATTTACTATTTATATTGAAATTTGAACATTTAAACAATTGAATTTTAGCAATTTAAAACAAACACTACTACAAACTGGAGGATTTTACCTACTTATCTTCTATAATATTACCTTTTTGGTTTTTGAAAATATCCCTAAAAATTTCCTTCGATTAAGTTTTTCAAATGTTTCACTAATTCACGAATTGTCAACGGATTAGCAAAATTCACAATGAAATTGAAACTGACTGCAACTTTCATTGAATAATCACTAATAAATTTCTCAAAAACAGCATATTATACGCTAATCTTCTGCGATTGGTCGGTAAGTGAGAAGTTATATATTTGCTCAATTAACAAATTCAAAATTAACAGTAAGATATACCCTATGGAACAAGCTTTAATTTATGGAGTCCCTGCGCTGGGACTGGTGGGCCTGATTGTGATGGCCATTAAATCCGCTTGGGTTACTAAGCAGGAAACAGGTGATAAAAACATGGTGGAACTCGCTGGATACATAGCTGACGGGGCCATGGCATTTTTGAAAGCAGAATGGAAAGTACTTTCCTACTTTGCGGTCATCGCAGTGATTCTTTTGGCCTGGCTGGGAATGTCAGTAGAGACTTCCAGTCCCGTGATCGCGATCTCCTTCCTGATTGGAGCGGTGTTCTCAGCTTTCGCAGGTTATATAGGAATGAATATAGCTACTAAGGCGAACGTGAGAACCACCCAAGCAGCCATGACAAGTTTGAAACACGCCCTGAAAGTATCATTTACCGGAGGTTCTGTCATGGGACTTGGTGTGGCAGGTTTGGCCGTATTAGGATTAGGTTCACTATTTATCTTATTCTATAACATGTATGTACAAAGTGTAGGTGCTGGCGTAAATGGGGTAGAAATGGAAAAAGCGCTTGAAGTACTGGCAGGCTTTTCTCTAGGAGCAGAATCAATTGCACTTTTTGCAAGAGTTGGCGGTGGTATTTATACCAAAGCGGCCGATGTAGGGGCGGATTTAGTAGGTAAAGTTGAAGCTGGCATTCCTGAAGATGATGTCAGAAATCCCGCAACCATTGCTGATAACGTAGGTGATAATGTAGGAGATGTGGCCGGAATGGGAGCCGATTTGTTTGGATCATATGTAGCCACTATCCTAGCGACTATGGTGCTGGGACGAGAGATAGTTTCAGTAGATAATTTTGGAGGAATTGCTCCTATCCTACTTCCAATGGTTTTGGCAGGATTGGGCATCGTATTCTCTATCATGGGAATGTTCTTTGTGACCATCAAAAATGACAAAGGTGATGTGCAACATGCCTTGAATATGGGAAACTGGTCATCTATAGTATTTACGGGTATTGCCTCTTTTTTTGTAGTGAAGTACATGCTTCCAGAGAACTTATCTATAAGGGGATATGACTTCACTAACATGGACGTGTTTTATGCAATTATCCTAGGTCTTGTGGTCGGAACTTTGATGAGCATCATTACAGAATACTATACTGCCATGGGCAAACGTCCAGTCAAGTCCATCATTAATCAGTCTGCAACCGGTCATGCGACAAACATCATCGCAGGTCTTGCTGTCGGCATGGAATCCACAGTTCTTCCGATTTTAGTTTTGGCAGGTGGAATCATGGGATCCTATGCATTTGCTGGTCTTTACGGGGTTGCGATTGCGGCCGCAGGAATGATGGCTACCACTGCCATGCAACTTGCTATTGATGCATTTGGGCCGATTGCAGATAACGCTGGTGGTATTGCAGAGATGAGCCAACTCCCAGAGGAAGTTCGGGAACGCACAGATATCCTGGATGCTGTGGGTAATACTACTGCAGCTTCGGGTAAAGGATTTGCAATTGCTTCGGCAGCATTGACATCCCTCGCACTTTTCGCTGCATTTGTGGGTGTAGCTGGTATTGATGCCATTGATATATTCAAAGCCCCAGTGTTGGCTGCGTTATTTGTAGGCGGGATGATTCCATATATTTTCTCCTCCCTTGCTATAGCAGCAGTAGGTAGAGCTGCGATGGATATGGTAAATGAAGTAAGGCGCCAGTTTAGAGAAATTCCAGGCATTATGGAATATAAGGCTAAGCCTGAATATGATAAATGTGTAGAGATTTCTACTAAAGCCTCGCTCCGTGAAATGCTTCTTCCAGGTGCCATTGCACTGATCACTCCTATTTTGGTAGGATTTGGCTTCCAAGGTGTATTTGAGCAAGTTTCCTCTGCAGAAATGCTTGGTGGCTTATTGGCTGGGGTGACAGTTTCAGGAGTTCTAATGGGGATGTTCCAGTCAAATGCCGGTGGAGCTTGGGATAATGCAAAGAAATCTTTTGAAAAAGGCGTGGAGATCGACGGTGAGATGTATTACAAAAAGTCTGAGCCGCATAAAGCGTCTGTGACCGGCGATACAGTAGGTGATCCTTTTAAGGACACTTCGGGGCCATCAATGAATATTTTGATCAAACTGATGTCCATCGTAGCCCTGATTATTGCGCCGCATATCAACCAAAGTCCACATGGCGGAATTATGACAGATAAAGTTGAGATCAAAAAAGAAATTCAGTATGAAGATGGAAAGAAAGTGGTAACAGAAACCATCAAAGAAATAAAGACGGTGGAGTAATCGCACTTATTTTCAAGGTTTAAAAAGACTGCCTTTTCTAGGCAGTCTTTTTTTTTAACCTGAGTCCTAACCACTTAGCTCATTCTTGCATGTATTCGGAATTTAATACGGCAGAAACACGCAAAAGCAAATTTTATTTGAGCTAAAATAAATTATTACGATTTCATTAAAAATCAGTCTCAAAAAATTGAAATAACCAATACATTATTCTTAATTTATGAAACAATGATTACTATAATGGCTGAATTACGGCTAAAATCTTGTCGATATTAATAAATCAGGTCTAATTATAGCCGAACATGACAAGTTTTAGAAGGTCAAAACTGCAACTAGGCTTATTATTAATAATAGTTTATTAGGCTTTTGATCATGTGCCACATGTACTACTAAACCATATAATGCTTGCAGTAATTTGCCAGATAAGATATTAAAACAACAAACAAATTTATTCACATAAAATAAACACAATGCACATGAAGAAAAACTACGCAATGACCTTGCTTTTTCTTTTGGGTTTTCTGGCTAACATACCGCTCTATGCACAGCAAACTGTAAAAGGGAAAGTAACCTCTCAGGCAGACGGCATGCCACTTCCGGGGGTAAGTATAGTTATTCAAGGTTCCTCCACAGGAACAGTGGCTGACCTGGATGGCAACTATTCCATCTCTGTACCAGGATCTGAATCAGTTCTGGTTTACTCCTTTATAGGATATACAACCCAACGAAAAATTGTAGGTAACGCTACTGAAATCAATATCGCTTTAGCTGAAGACGTCTCTCAACTGGGCGAAGTAGTAGTGACTGCACTTGGTATCACAAGAGATGAGCGATCCATAGGGTATGCTACTCAAGAGGTGACAGGCGAGAACCTGACCTACACTAAAGAGCAAAACGTCCTTGGCTCACTTTCTGGAAAAGTAGCAGGTGTTCAAGTTACTGGCTCTTCAGGAGCAAGTATGGGTGGTACACAAAAAATCAAAATCAGAGGGGTTAACTCTATTTCTGGTGGTGGAGAGCCTTTAATGGTAGTCGATGGTACTCCTATCTCCAATTCTAACTTCTCAGGTGCTTCTGGTCAGGATTACGGTAATCTGGGTCAAGATGTTAACCCTGAAGATATAGAAACAATCAACGTGTTGAAAGGCCCTGCTGCATCGGCGCTTTACGGAATCAGAGGCCAGTATGGTGTGATTATGATCACTACCAAAAAAGGTAAGAAAGGTTCAGACGTTAAAGTAGAATTGAGTTCAGCCGTTTTTGTGGACAAAGTAGCCAACCTGATGCCATACCAAGATATTTATGGTGGTGGTTCAAGCCAGACATGGAGAACACTACCTAATGGCGACAAGTATGTAGATATGCAGGTGGATGAAAGCTGGGGCCCTAAAATGGATGGTACTTTAGTAAGAGAAGTTATGAGCTTTTACCCTCAGGACCCAACTTATGGTCAGCTGACTCCTTTCGAAGCTCACCCAGACAATATCAAAGATTACTACGAAACTGGCACCAATGTAAACAATGGTGTAACAATTACTGGTGGTGGAGCCAACTCAAACTTCCGAGTTAGCTTAAATGACACACGGATTCAAGGTGTAGAACCTAATACTTCTTTAAAGAGAAACAACGTAGGTCTAGGACTTGGTGTAGACCTTACTAAGAAACTGAGAGTAACCACCAATATTAACTATGCAGCTAACAAGGGTCGTCGTCCACTGGACAAGGATCTGAAGATGGTTCTAGGTATTTGGGACAGTGGTTCCAACGATCATTGGATATGAATAGATTAAAGGACTACAAATATGATGATGGCACTTTCCTACACTGGAACCTAAGAAGACCGAGTTCTTCTACGGGAGAAGTCACAAACTTCAACCCTCTTTATTGGGCTAACCCTTATTTCTTGGCTTACGAAAACTACAGTGATGACAATAGAGATAGATTTTTTGGTGACGTAGGGCTGTCTTACCTAAATCACTCCAGAATTAAAGGTTAGTGGCTTTGTCAGATCTGACATGTATACTCAAAATATTAATTCTAGAGCTTCTTTTGGTGGAACTGGTAACCCTGGTATTCCGTAGGAAAATATCAGAACACAGAAATGAACTATGAATTTCTAGCCCAATATACCAAAACCTGGAACAAACTTTCTCTAGACGCAAACGTTGGTGGCAACTTCTATGATAGAAATTACTCCTACCTCTCGATGGCAACTGTAGGAGGACTTTCTTCTCCAGGATTCTATAATATCAATGCATCCATAGATCGTCCGTCAACAACATCGTATCAGCAGAAAAAGCAGATTAAAAGTGCTTATGCAATGGTTTCTTTAGGGTACAACAACACGTATTTTGTTGATGCTTCTATCAGGAATGATAATTCAAGCACCCTTCCTGTCGATAACAATTCTTACTGGTACCCTTCCATTTCTACTTCAGTTGTATTTAGTGAGTGGATAAAGTCTGATGTAATGACGCTCGGCAAACTAAGATTAAGTTATGCGCAAGCAGGATCAGATTTAAGCCCATATAGCACTACCTCCTATTTCAATGTTGGAAGTGTATATTCCGGATCTTCTACAGTAAATACTTTATCTGTTCCTGATAACTTGAACAATCCAAATATCAAACCTTCATTCGCTCATTCTTATGAAGCTGGAGTGGATTTCAAGTTTTATGAAGGGAGAGTAGGTCTATCTTTCACTTATTACAACCAGCGAAATGAGAATCAAATTCTAAATCTAGATGTATCTGGCACTAGTGGATATGGTTCTGCTACTATCAATGCTGGCGAAATAGTGAACAGAGGTCTTGAACTAGCAATTACTGCTACCCCATTCCGATCTCAGGATTTTAATTGGGACATGTCCTTCAACCTAAGTAGAAATAGGAATGAAGTTGTGGAACTTTACCCAGGAATAGATGTGTACCAATATGGAAGCACTACCTATTCTTCTACATCAAGCTACTTGAACTCTTATGTAGGCAAACCATTCGGTAGCCTTGTGGGACAAGCTTAT
The DNA here is from genome assembly GCF_055809615.1 of Algoriphagus sp. 10J20-15. Taxonomy (NCBI): domain Bacteria; kingdom Pseudomonadati; phylum Bacteroidota; class Cytophagia; order Cytophagales; family Cyclobacteriaceae; genus Algoriphagus; species Algoriphagus sp. 10J20-15. The sequence continues at coordinate 163,520 of NZ_JBVVUG010000044.1, read as the reverse complement.
CAGAGAGATGAAGCAACCGGGAAAATCCTCTTAGGCAGCAACAACTTACCCCTTTACACAGATGCAACGCATGATTTCGGAACAGTCCTTCCTGACTTCAATGGTGGATTCCAGAATGTATTGAATTACAAAAACTTCCAATTGGCAGCCATGATTGATTTCCAAGCTGGAGGTCAGTTCTTCTCAAGATCGAAAATGCTAGCAGTAAGAACTGGATTGGATCCACTTTCGGCTGCGACCAATGACAATGGAATGAATGTAAGGGATCCACTTGCAGATGGTGGTGGAGTGAAAGTAGAAGGTATTTCTGCTGAAACAGGTGAAGAAGTGACTGCCTATGTAGACGCCAAAGCATATTATGGTGTAGTGGCTAGAAGAATCTACGAAGATTGGTTATATGATGCTTCATTTATCAGATTGAGAGAAGTTAGCTTAAGTTATAATTTCAACAAAGCTCAATTCGCTAAACTTCCGGTAGAAAATGTAAGGCTAGCCCTAGTTGGTAGAAACTTGGCGATGCTATTCCAAAATGCTCCAAAAGGAATCAACCCAGCTGAGCTTTCTACTGGATCTCAAGCAATCGGCTGGTATGAATCAGGACAATTACCAAGTGTACGTTCTTTTGGTTTCAATCTTAACGTTACTTTCTAATTACAGAACACATGAAAAAGATTAATATAATGATCGTTTCAGCGCTACTGTTGGTAGGCTGTAACAATTTCGATGATGAAATAAACATCAATCCAAACGTGCCTAGCCAAGCATCTGGTACGCAATTGATTGCTAATGCCATGCTATCACTCTCTGGGCTTAGTTCCTCCCCTCAAGGTGAATTCATGTCACAGTACCTAAGCGAAACTCAGTATGTGAATGCTTCTCTATATCCCCAGTCTTCTACAAGCTTCTATGGCTGGTATCAGGGACCATTGATGAACTTGGAAACTGTCCTAAATGCTGATGATCTAAGCGGTGTAGAAGGCCCAGTAGCCAATCAACTTGCAGTAGCAAAAATCCTGAAATCCTATTACATGTGGCAACTTACGGATAGATGGGGAGATATTCCTTACTCTCAAGCTTTGATGGGTGCGGATAACTTCACTCCTGCATATGACACTCAGGAATCTATCTATATGGATATATTCTCCGTATTGGATGAAGCTACAAGCCAGATTGTTTCCGGATCTATCACTAATGACATCATCTATAACGGTGATATGACTAAGTGGAAAACCTTCGCTAATACACTTAAAATGCTAATGGCGCTGCGCCTTTCTGAAGTCAACCCTACGCTCGGTAAAGAAAAATTTGCAGCAGCTATGCAAGCAGGTGTAATGACTTCAAATGCGGGTAGTTTTGTTTTCAAACACCTAGAAGACGCCAACAATCAAAATTACTGGTACAGTCAGATAAATCTTTCTGGAAGAGAATGGTGGGCTATCAGTGCTACATTAATGGATAAAATGAAGCCAGTAGGCGACCCACGTTTGATGGTTTATGCGAACGCAAACAGAACCGACGGCGACTACACAGGATTAGTTTTTGGCGAAACAGTGGATATTGATACTGAAAAATATGCACTTCTTGGAGATGCAATACATACTCAAGATGCTCCAGTTTATCTTGTGACTTATGCTCAAGTATTATTTGCGCAAGCCGAAGCAGCTAAGCTTGGCTGGATTTCCGGTGGTGATGCAACTGCTGAAGAAAAATACAACCTAGCGATAGAAGCATCCATGAATCAATGGGGTGCTGACACAAGCAACTTGGAAGATTTCATGGCTCAACCGGAAATCGCCTACTCAGCAGATATGGCTATAGAGCAGATCGCTACACAGCGATGGGTGCACTTATTTATGCATGGCTATGAAGGATGGGCTGAATATCGTAGAACTGGCTACCCAAATAATATGGTAGCACCAGGCGGAGCTGAAGTTCCAAAAAGACAGATCTACATCGAAACAGAGCAATTCAACAACACTGAAAACTACAATGAAGCTGTGCAAAGACAATTCGGAGGTCCTGAAAGTCTTTACGGAAATGTGTGGTGGGACGTTAATTAATTAGAATTTGACTATAAAAAAATCTCCTGAGGTACTCAGGAGATTTTTTTTGCTTAATTATGAATACTATGAGAAACAAACTATTATTTATTCTCCTGATATGCTCCTCCTGCACAGTTCAGCGCATCAATAAGTCACTCAGCAAATCTGATGTCTTTAATAAAGGCCATCTTGGTTTTATGCTTGTGGACCCAGTAAAAGATAAAATCCTGGTGGATATTAACTCAGACAAGTATTTTATCCCTGCATCTAACACCAAGCTTTTTACCTTTTACACTTCCTACACAGTTTTGGGTGACAGTTTGGTGAATGGTTTGAATTACTTGGAAAAGGGTGATTCCCTTATCTTTTGGGGAACAGGTGATCCCAGTTTGCTTCATCCAGATTTAAAAAACACCAAGGTGATAGATTTCCTGAAAAATCAGGAAAAGAAATTATACCTGCTTGATAATTTTGATCAAGTAGATGCTTTTGGATCAGGCTGGTCTTGGGACTGGTATAATGCCTATTATGCTGCTGAACGATCTGCTTTGCCTGTATATGGAGACATTGTTCGCTTCGCAAAAAGCGAAGGGGATTCAGCATTTACTATATACCCACCTCGTCTTCGAATCCGCAATGGAACTAACAGAACCACGAGGAAATTCAAGCTCAAGCTTTCGAAGAGACCATCTGGAAAACAAGTTCTCCTACTTCGTGACTGCAGATGCAACAGAGAAAAGATTTGAAACTGATATTCCTTTTATTACCTCTGTAGATTTTGCAGCTCAATTACTTTCAGAAGAAGTTGGCAAGAAAATTACGGTCATTACTAATAGCAACTACTTTGCCGAAGAACCGAAGAAATTACTTACCGCAGCAGCCGATAGCATCTACTCCCAGATGATGAAAATCTCTGACAATTTCTTAGCTGAGCAACTTTTGCTTTTGGTATCTGATCAATTGGACAATAAACTCAGTACGGCTGATGCTATTGCTTATGCAAAGGAAAACCTATTAGCAGACTTGCCTGATGAGCCTATTTGGGTGGATGGCTCTGGCCTTTCTTCCAAAAACATGTTTACTCCAAGGAGCATTATCGCTTTGCTAGCCAAGATTAGATCAGAAGTTCCAATGGAAAAAATAATGGCATATTTCCCAGCAGGTGGAGAATCTGGGACGATCCGAAACTACTACCATTCAGATGAAGGCCAGCCTCCCTACATCTACGCCAAAACCGGCACGTTATCAATGAGTAATGCGCTTAGTGGCTATCTGATTACAAAAAGTGGCAACATCTTGCACTTCTCTTGCCTGATGAATAACTACGCCATTTCGGGCAGTGAATTAAAAACCGAACTGACCAAAGTATTATACTATATCCATGATAAATATTGAGTTACACTAACCCATGAAAACTTCTTTTCCCTTTGCTCCCATCTTGAAAAAATGCTCCAACTGAAAGGTATTCACCATATTGCAATTATCTGTTCTGATTATGAACGTTCTAAAAATTTCTATACTGAAGTTCTTGGTCTTCAAATAATTCGGGAAGAATATCGAAAAGAAAGAAATTCGTACAAATTAGATTTAAGTTTAAATGGACTGTATGTAATCGAACTATTCTCTTTCCCATCACCTCCATCCCGAATATCAAGACCGGAAGCTTCAGGTCTAAGGCATTTAGCTTTTGCAGTAGCAAATCTTGAGGAATCCATAAGGGAACTGAGGAAACATCAAGTCCATGTAGAGCCCATCCGGGTAGATGAAGCCACAAACAAACGGTTTACATTTATCGCAGATCCTGATAATCTGCCTATAGAGTTATATGAAGTGTAGCTTCAGATTGAAAACAAAAAAACCCGAGGAAGTTTCCTCGGGTTTTTAAGTGAATGGCTAATCCTTAAGAAGGATTCTGTACCATATTTTCATTAGCATTCAATTCGTCAATTGGAATTTGCCATTGCCAAGCGTTAGTGCCAGCAGCTTCAGTGTATTTTCCGTTGATTACAGACTCTACAAAGTTAGCTCCAGTTCTATCCAAAGGAAGATTTAATCTCTTAAGGTCATAGAATCTAAATCCTTCACCCCAAAGTTCGATTCTTCTCTGAACCATGATTTCTTCGATTAGCGCATCACCTGTATTAGATGACATAGTATATTCCGGATCTCTCTCCGAAACAAAATCATACAAAACCTGCGCAGCCTGAGAATCATTTCCTCCTCTAGCTAAAGCTTCTGCTTCAGTCAAATACATTTCAGCAGATCTCATGTAAGGGACATCACCTACAGAAGATGCATTACCCTGAGCAAGAAACTTACGGTTCATGTAGTCTTTTTTCGTGAAACTAGACAGCGTAACTTCATCTATGAAAGGATCTCTCAAAGCAGGGTCGGAAGCATTAGGATCCCAAAGCCCTTTTCTGTAATCTGAATCAGGAATCATATCATAAAGTGAAGAATTGATCGCCTTTGGATTTGATCTAATGTTAGTAGAAGAGAAGTTTAGAGACATATACGCAAAGAATGATGCAAAGAAAGTCTGCTGATCATCTTGCTGAAAACTGCCCCAGATCCACTCTGAATTATTCACATTGTTGAATCCTTCATAAAGAGCAGATTCGGACATTAGGTCAAAGCCTTCACGAGCTTCACTAGCCAACTGAGCTGCAGAAGAGTAATCCTCTTTGATCATTGCTACACGAGCTTGGATACCTTTTACTACATTAATATTCAGGTGAGACTTAGCATTTCTAGTCCCTCCAAGTGGTGCCAATAAGCTTTCCGCTGCAGCCAAATCTTCAGTAATCTGTGCGTAAACTTCTCCGACGGTATTTCTAGCACCACCTTCAGTGATAGGCTCTATAACGATAGGTACTCCCAACTGGGAATTAGCTCCAGATGCATCATAGCGCTCTGCAAATAATTGCACAAGATTAAAATGAGCCCAAGCTCTGTAGGCCAAAGCCTGACCTTTGATTTCATCTCTTTCTCCCTGAGTACCTTCAGCATCATCAATGTTAGCGATAATCATGTTTGCATTACCGATTACCTTATAGTAATACCTCCACACGAAACGCACATCACCTGCATTTTCATTTGAGTGAGTCAACCATCTACCCATTGACACAAACCAGCCATTACCAGTAGTAGTAAATACCACATCATCAGACATCACGTCACGCATGATCATCACGCCGCTTTCTGCAGGCTGCCCTTGGCTATCAAAACGTAACAAAAGCATTCTATGAATACCATTCAAGGCAGTCATCGCATTCTTAGTAGTCGTAAAGACCAATTCCTCCGGAACAGCATCTGTAGGAAGCGTTTCCAGATAATCATCAGCACAGCTAGTGGTTACTAGAAGTGCTGCTGCTATAAATAATTTATTTATATGTTTTTTCATCATCATTCTAAATTACAGGTTCAAATTAAGTCCCAAGGTGAATGATCTTGCTGGAGTATAGGTATTCGAAGTTGTACCATTGAAAGTACCCGACACATACATACCTTTTCTAGAAGATACCCATCCAAGATTTTCACCAGCTAGATAAACCGTAGCATGCTTAACCTTTATTCTATTCAAAAATGCTTTTGGAACAGTGTAAGAAAGGTTCACAGAACGGAAATTCAAATAAGAAGCTGAAGTCAACCAACGATCAGATGCTACATTAGTATCAGCAGCTCCAGTTACGTCCATTTTAGGTACATCTGTGATATCACCTGGCTGTTGCCATCTGTTAAGTATATCAGTATGCAATGCACCACCTTCAGTAGCCGCATCCATCAATCCACCGTAGATTCCATCATAGATATCTCCACCTACAGAGAAGCTCATCAAAACACTTAGAGAAAAACCTTTGTATGTGAAGGTGTTAGTCAAACCACCGAAGAAGTCAGGAATCGCGCTTCCAGCATAATGGAATCTCGCATTTCCTTGGTCCACTGTAAGGGTATCTGAACCGATTATTCTAATATCGGCGTCATCTTCAGCATACTCATCAGCACGGAATAATCCGTCACCAGTTGCAGGATCTACGCCATTTACCAGCTCGAACCAGAAATCATAGATAGAGCTACCAACTTCATACTTTTTCGTACCATTGATTTGATCTTCAAAAGGAAGCTTCTTGAATTCGTTATCAAAAGTTGAAACATTCAAGCCTACATTCCATGTGAAATCACTTGCTCTAACCACATCACCAGAGATGCTGAACTCAATACCTTGATTGCTCATTGTACCAATGTTTTGGATTCTGCTAGACAAGCCAGTTGTTAAAGACAAAGGAACTTCAAATAATAAGTTTTCAGAAACTCTATTGAAATACTCAATAGTACCCTGGAATCTATTGCCAAAAGCAAAATCAAATCCTATATCAAAGGTATTATTAGACTCCCATACGAGTTCTCTCGCAGATAAGGAAGATTGCAAGATTCCTCGGCTTCAGGTCCGTTATTGTTCCCAAGGTCATAAAGTGCCTGCCACGGATAATATCCATCAACATTATTATTACCTACCTGACCATAAGAGGCTCTTAATTTTAACAACTGAATAAAGTCAGAGTTGAAGAAATTCTCCTGATCAATAGTCCAAGCACCACCTACAGAGAAGAAGTTACCCCATCTTACATCTTTGTAAAACCTGGAAGAACCATCTCTTCTGAATGAAGCAGACAAAGAGTACTTATCATCATAAACATAGTTTACTCTGCTGAAGTAAGATTCAATTCTATCAACGTCAGTTCTACCAGTAGCAGAGTTAATCGTCACGAAGTTGTCTGGCTCAATATTACCGTCCAAAATCTGATCTTGCTTAGATAGATACTGTCTTACTTGCTGGTAATTGTAATTCTCATGTCCAACTAAAGCTTCTACGAAATGCTTCTCCTGGAAAACTTTGGAGTAAGACAAAATTTGGTTGAAAGTAAGAGAGTTTGTTCTATAGTTTCCTCTGTTAGTTCTACCAGCTGGAGCACCATCACCTACGATTTGGTTATCATAACCCACTTCCAATAAGGAAGTCATATCTGTAGATATATTAGTTCTAATGGTAAAATTCTTTAGAAATTTCGCTTCTACATATGCTCTACCTGAAATGACATCTCTGTCGAAGGAATCAACATTTAGTAAGGTTTCTTGTACTGCGTGACGACCTGCTGAAGCGTCTGAACCTCTACTAGGAAGCCCTAGCTCAGATAAGTTACCAGTATCGAAGATTTTATTACCATTCTCATCAAGAATAAAACCACCAGTTTGCATGTTCTGAGCATATACCGGGTAGATTGGACCTATATTTCTAGCAAAGAAGAAAGGATTTACATAACTAGAGCTACCAGTAGATCTAGAGTTATTTCCTTCACTCATTGTAGCAGAAAGGTTCAAACCAGTCTTCAACCACTTAGTAGCTTGCGTATTAACATTCACACGACCAGTAAATCTTTCGATATCAGATTGAATGACGAATCCTTTTTCATTCAAATAGTTGAAAGAAGTATAGAAATCCGTCTTTTCTGATCCTCCGGAGTAGGTTAAGTTGTACTCTTTTCTGTCACCCCTTCTCTGTAGTTCGTCAAACCAATCAAGTCCTTCAAAGTTATTTACCGCATTTGGATTCAAAGTTCCGTCTAATCCAACTACCTGATCATTTGGTACATTATAAATATTATACTTAAGAACGTTGTCGATCAAATTGGTAGAAGCATATTGTGCAGGCATCAGCCGCTGATTGACCAGCGCCTAGTCTACTGTTGCTCGAAAGACTCCCATACCAAAGGATAGTACTGATCAGGATTCACACGGTTCATACTCAGGAAGTGCTCTTTCCTGAAAAATCCTTGCTGAATCTTCAAGTTGAATGTAGGTTGATTTCTCTCTTACCAGTTTTGGTAGTAATCATAATTACACCGTTCGCAGCTCTAGCACCGTATAATGCAGAAGAAGATGCATCCTTTAGGATAGTCATATCCTCGATATCAGATGGGTTTAGGTTAGAAAGATCTCCGTCATAAGGAACTCCATCTACCACATAAAGTGGAGAAGAGGAAGAGTTCACAGAACCTACACCACGAATCCTAACTGCTGGAGTTGCACCTGGCTGACCAGAAGCAGAAGTAGTGATTACACCTGGAGCTTGTCCTTCTATCGCGTTTACTACGTTGTTTATAGGGCGATCCGCAATTTTGTCACCTTTCAGGGAAACCGCAGAACCAGTAAAGTTACCCTTGTCCATAGTACCACCATAAGCAGTAATAATTACTTCGTCAAGACTTTGAGCATCTGGAGACAAGGTCACATTGATCTCAGATCTATTACCTATAACCTCTTCTTTACTCAAATAACCTATGTAGCTAAACACCAAAGTGGTAGCACCGTCAGGCACTTGTAAAGTATAACTACCGTCTAAATCGGTAATAACACCTGTACCAGTTCCTTTAACCAAAATGTTGACTCCAATGAGTCCTTCCGGCTCTTCTTCTGAAATCACCCTCCCAGTGATGGTACGCTGCTGCGCAAACACCGAGCTGGAGATCAGTAATCCAAAGAGCATACTGAGTAACGCTTTTTTCATAAAGTTTAATTAATTGTTTACACTGACAGCCTCACCTTGAAGCTGCTTATTTAATTTAATCGAAATTTTGTAGTGGTTTATTTTTTAAAGCAGAAGTCCGAGAAATCACAATTTTCTGATAGCTAAAAATCAAGTATCTACCGCTGAAACTATTTCTCATAATCTTTCATTTGGTGCGTCAAATTTTAAATGGGAAAAAATAGAAAAAACCATATTTTCAAAATCGGACACTTTTATTACTATATATCTGGGTTCTAAGAAGGCAAATTTAACCTGATTTATGATTTTATATTCAACTTTTGTCAAAAAAACATCCATTTTTTGAAAAGCATAATATTCACTATTCAGAATAGTCCATTTTGACCTAGCCTTTTTTACGAGATTAAGAAGAATAAAACCTCACCTATCCCCTTTGTAGAATAGGAATAAGTGAGATTTTAAATCAGCCCTTAATGGCTACAAATCTGTTTTTTCTATTTGATTTTTATTCTTCACGTATTTCTCTAGCCAGTTATCCATTTCCCACAGCATATGGTTAATTGATTCCTTAGCTGCGTATCCATGACTCTCATTTGGTAGAAATACAAGTCGTGCAGTGGCACCATGACCTTTAGTGCATTGTAATATCGCTCAGATTGTATAGGAAAGGTTCCTGAATTATTATCTGCCTGACCATGAAGAAGCAGTATCGGAGTTTCTACTTTATGTGCAAAGGAGAAAGGAGACATATTGAAATATACCTCTGGGGCTTCCCAATACGTTCTTTGCTCATACTGAAACCCAAATGGCGTCAATGTCCTGTTGTATGCGCCACTTCTAGCAATTCCCGCCGCAAATAAATTGGTATGTGAAAGCAAATTTGCAGTCATAAATGCCCCATAAGAGTGGCCACCGACTGCAATTCTATCTCTGTCACCTATCCCCAAGTCCACGATTTCATCTATGGCCGCTTCCGCATTAGCAACAAGCTGATCAATAAAATAATCGTTAGGCTCTTTATCCCCTTCACCTACGATTGGCATTTCGGTTCTGTCCATGATCGCATAGCCTCGAGTCACCCAGAAAAGAGGTGATCCAGAACTTACCCTCGTAAAGGAATATTGCGAGCCTCTTACTTGAGCTGCTACTTCTTTGGATTTGTATTCCCTTGGATAAGCCCACATTAATACTGGCAAGGGAGCATCTTTCCCTGGCTCAAAACCCTCAGGGGTATAAATCACAGCAGAAAGATTCAACCCATCATTTCTTTTATAAGTGACCAGCTGTTTTTGTATTCCCTTGATTGATTCATAAGGGTTGTCAAAGTTGGTCAGTTGACGCGGAGCTATTCGCTTTTTGGTATTGACTAACCAATAATTAGGTTGAATATCAGTGCTCTCCTTAATAGTAATAAATTCTGAAGCATCATCATTTAACACCTTGGTGACTCTTTCATAAAATGGAGCTTGTGATCTCCAAAGGATCTTCTCCTCTTTTGTTTTGGTATTGAAAGTTGATAAATAAGGCATATCTCCTTCTGGCGATCCTCCTGGGCTTGTCATATAAACTAAGTCACCTTTGCGAAGCATTACATTTTCCCCAAATTCATTTTCCACCATCACTGGATCACCCGGATCATTGTATAAATCATCAGATGAACGCTCTATGATCACCTGCTTTGGCTGGGAAGGATCTGAAGGATTAATGATTGATCGCTTATCCATTCTAGTTCTCGACCAGCGCTCACCCATAATAGCAAAAGAATCATCGGACCAAATTATACCTCCGAATCTATAAGGGGTAGTTGCCAGTTTTTGCTTTGCACCAGCAAATGGTACAGCCAACGTGTAAATAATCTCACGCACTTCTACCTCTACCCGTGCATCCCCACCGTCCTGGGCTTCCACCCAATACAGCATGGCAGGCTTATCCGCTCTCCAATTGATATTTCTAGGACCTGTAACTGTAGCATCAAAACCAGTCGGTCTATTTTCATCCAAAGGAATCTGTGCCAAAGCTTTCACTTTCCTACCATCTATAGACCAAATTTCCACATCATATGGAAATCTACTCGCTGGCACCAAATATGAAAATGGCTTCTTAATCAAATCCACCATAATATAGTTTCCATCTGGAGAAAGATCCATTGATTTGATCATTCCAGACGGACCAATAGGTGTTTTATTCCCTTCCAAGTCAATCTTCATCAACTGAGAATCCATGAAATAGGCAAAAAGCGCTTCATCATAAGAATTCTCCAACAAATCCTGATAAGTTCTGCTCGGAGCTGCATCGCCGGTAGTCTCCTGAATAATCGGACCCGCTGGGGCTGCGGGTCTCTTTGGAATCTCTCCTCGGGTTGGATTTACTGCTTTTACTAGCAATTTATTATCTGGAGTCCAAGCAACTGGATTTCCATAGACATCATTGATGATCTTATCAGTAAGCTTTTTCGCGGAAAAGGTATTCAAATCGACAAGCCATAAACTTATACCATCAGCATCAGTCTGAATGAAGCTCATGTACTTTTCGTCATGAGAAAAGCTCATTCCGCCCATATTTGGCATGGAAGGCAATCCTGTAATCTGAATCTCCTCTCCTGATTGAGTTTTCTTAATTTTGATATTCTCTACACCTATTTGGCGGCTTGGGCCAGATGTGGCAGGATTAATTCTCATTCCAGCTATTTTTAATTCTGGTTGAGAAAGCGTCTCTATACTTGGATTATCTGAACGCTCCATGAGCAGCATCCATTCCCCATTTTTGCTCCATCTTACTGAAGGCGTACTTGGCGCATTGACCAAGTCAGCTATTGCTTTGGGAGGAGTTTGATATGTGCTCTGCCCAAACAGTTCTACCCCTTGGAATCCGAGGAAAATAACTAAAGCAAAGATTTTAGTAGCTCTTATTTTCATATTGTTATATTTTGGTTAGTGAAAAGTACCATAAACAAACCAAAGCCATAACAGGATTACGATAAGAGGCTAAAAAACAGTTTAAATCACATTTTTATTGAAAAAACTGGAAAACAACACCTTATATCTAGAAATTCAACTGCCAAAAAAGCTATTATCATAAATTCTCTACCCAACAAAAAAGAAATACACTTTTATCAAGTATGTCAGAACTAAAAACCCAACCCACAAATGCTTCGGTGGAAGACTTTCTCAACGCCATAGAACATCCTACCCGAAAAGACGATGGATTTAAACTACTTCAAATCTTCAAAGAGGAAACCGGTAAAGATGCCGTAATGTGGGGACCAAGTATTGTAGGTTTTGGCAGCTATAGTTACCAGTATTCTTCTGGTAAAGTAATGGACTGGTTTCCAGTAGGCTATTCACCAAGAAAACAGTCAATTGCCATTTACATCATGCTTGAATGGACAATTTTGGAACCTTTTCTTTCAAAACTAGGTAAACATAAAAAATCAAAAGGATGTCTTTATATCAACAAAATGTCTGACGTTGATGAAGAAATTTTTCGGGAAATGATCCGTACTTCCATAAATTTAGTCTATCACAATAACCAAAAATAAAATCATGCTACACGTTTTAAATGGTGACGCCTTAGCTGAAGTTTTTCCGGCAAGTATCCTGGTAAAATCGCAGTTGCCAGGGAAGCTCTCATAGATGGCCCTGTAAAAGCAAATTCAATAGAAGGGCTCTGGCTGATTCGAGAGAAATTTCTAAAATCGAATTATACAGGGGCTTCCGAAGAGGATTATTTTACAAAAGTGGTTCCTGAGTTTGAAAAAATCATGACTGCTACTGCAGATACCAAGGTGTATCTCTGGTTTGAAAATGATCTTTTTTGTCAGGTCAACTTGTGGTTTTCCATGTTTTTACTGAAAAATCACACAGGCGACGTTTACCTGGTGTCGCCAACTACCGACCTCATTGAGGGTTTTGGAGGCATGAATCAACTGCAATTAGAACAAGCCTACCGAAATGCCAAATTGCTCACCAAAAACGAAAGGCATATCCTGCGTGATATGTGGGATCTTTACCAAAGACCGGACGTTTCTGAAGCTCTTACCCTTTCCAAACAAGTGAGCCCAGAGCTACCATTTCTGTATCCCGCAGTAGTAGCTTGGAAAGAATCCCTTCCGCATGGAGAATATTTGGGCAAGCCAAAAGAGGCTCTGAAAGAAATCTCAGCACAACTGGAAACAGATGATTTCGGTAAAATCTTTCGCGCCTTCCACATCAAATATCATATTTATGGATACGGCGATTTGCAAGTGAAACGACTTTGGGAAGAACTGAAAAAAGAAGAAAAACAAGTGAAATAATTACTAAAAAGGAGCTGCTCAACACAGCTCCTTTTGTTTTTAATCAATCGATGTCACGAAGCATTTTTTCAGAAGCTGAAATTGTCCCTTTATACTTTTTATAAACGAAGCGTGTGAATAAAAACATAAATATTAAACCTCCTGGAACATATAATCCCCAAAACCATGGTTTCTGAATTATCTCATCAGCCCCATTCAACTCCACAAGTGGCGGCAATATGGCAATCATTAAGATGACACCAAAAATCATCCCATAGCGCTGAACCTTCCAAAACCTAACCTTGCTTTTGACAAACTTGTCCATTATCCCAGCCGGAGTTTCAGTATCAATTTTCAAATCCCTCATTCCTTTTATTGCTGTCAAACTAGCTGTTGGTAGTGCGATCATAAGAAAGATACAGACGAGTGCAAATATTTGATTGTACCACAATTCAAACTCTCCAAATCGAGAAAGAAAGTACATCGCATAGCCCACACAGACCAAAGATCCTATTATTTCGGGGATTCTGACACTGTTAAGCTTACTTCTGAATTTTTGCTTGGTGATTTCCATAAGAAGTTCTTTTTGGATTTTATCTTGTTTTTCCACCTGCAGGCTGAGGTCAGCCCAAAGTGACTTCATTTCATCGAGTTCCATCGGTAGTAGATTTAGGATTCATTTCTGATTTTAGTTTTTGCCTGATTCTAGACATTCTTGTACCTACGTTGCTCACTGAGATTCCGGAGATCTCAGCGATTTCCTCGTAGGTTTTTTCTTCCAAAAAGAGAAAAATGATTCCCCTATCCAGCAGATTCAATTTTCTGATCTGGGTATAAAGTAGCTGGATTTTCTCTTCTCGCTCAGAATCATTTGACTCAGAAAATTGAATAGTTACCTGGTCAAAAGGCAGGGTATTCAACTGTTTTTTGGACTTATTCAAATGAGTAATAGCCGTGTTCATTCCCACTCTGTACAACCAAGTACTAGGCTTCGAAGCTTTTTTGAAATGGTCAAAAGACTTCCACGTCTGGTAAACAATCTCTTGATACAAATCATCCTGTTCGGCTTTTTCCTTCGCATAGATCGTGGCGATCTTATAGATCAGCCCCTGATTTTCATGGATAAGATTGACGAACTCTTCCTCTTTACTCATTTGATTTCATTTACTCCATTAGTCTTGGTTCTTAGATAAAAATCACAGAATTGCTGAAAAATTTTTAGAAAGTATCCAAAATTAATTGGAAACGCATATTTCTTTCAGTTAGGGAATCGACTCACAATGCTTAATTTCGGGTATGCAATGGTCCACCGAATTCACTATTCCTGAATCACAATTTCCTATTTCCCATCAGAGCAAAATCCTAAGTATGGGTTCCTGCTTTGCGCAGACGATTGGGCAGAAGATGATTGATGCTAAAATGGATAGCCTGATCAATCCTTTCGGGACGATCTTCCACCCGATGATTCTGGGTGATCTGCTGGATCATGCCATGTTTCAGGATAAAATGGAAGAAAATGGAGTGATCGAACGTGATGGGGTATTTTTCTATTTTGGCACACACTCAGATCTCCATGGTTTTTCTAAGGAAGATTTGGAGCAAAAATATACCCTAAAACTAGCGCAAGTGAAAGAGTATCTGGAAACAGGAACTCATCTAATCCTGACATTTGGTACATCTTGGATTTACGAGACAGAAGAATTCGGAAGAGTAGCCAACTGTCACAAAATTCCGCAGAAGCATTTTAGAAAGAAACTCGTGTCTTTGGATGAGATGACTTCTCATTTCGATCACATTTTTGGAAACATTTCCACAGCATATCCGAACCTTAAAATCATCTTAACTGTCAGTCCAGTCCGACACATCAAAGATGGGCTACCTGAAAACCAACTCAGCAAGAGCCTCCTAAGGGTGTTATGCTATGAGTTAGAAAAAAGATACAACAACATCACTTACTTCCCTGCTTACGAAATAATTATAGATGAATTGCGAGACTATCGCTTTTATAAGTCTGACTTGATTCATCCGAGTGAGGAAGCAGAAAATTATATCTGGGAAAAGTGGAAATCCACACATTTCACAGCAGAAACTAAGGCTAAAGCAGAGGAAATTCGAAAAATCCACCTGGAACTTTCCCATAGCCCACTCAATCCAAAAAGTGAGGCCCATCAAAAGTTCCTACAGAATCTTCTAAGAAAGCTGGAACGAATGAATGAGGAATTTGATTTTTCTAAGGAGATCTCTTCAGTTAAAACACGAATATTAACTAGTTAGATTTACGAAGTACGCTATACGATTTACGAGATTATCCTTAGTGTTATGCATATCCTACAGTCATTTCCATTCAAAAAAACCTTACAACCCTCCCACTTTCCAACCCATTATCTTTTAATTTTTCAATTTTAAAATATTTCAATTTTCCAATTAACTATGTCCAATCGCCTAATTCATTCCCAATCTCCCTACCTACTCCAACATGCACATAACCCTGTCGACTGGATGCCTCTGGGGGGCTGAAGCATTAGAAAAAGCGAAAAGTGAAAACAAACCTATCTTGGTTTCAATTGGCTATTCGGCATGCCACTGGTGTCATGTGATGGAGCGTGAAGGTTTCGAAGATGAGGCTACCGCTGAGATCATGAATGCTCATTTTGTCTGCATCAAAATCGACCGGGAAGAGCGACCTGACATCGATAATATTTATATGGATGCGGTTCAGGCGATGGGATTGCAAGGAGGTTGGCCTCTGAATGTTTTTTTGATGCCAAATCAAAAACCTTTTTATGGGGGTACCTACTTCCCAAATCAGCAGTGGAAAGGACTTTTGTCAAACATAGCAGACGCATTTGAGAAGCATGAAGATCAATTGGCTGAAAGTGCCGAAGGATTTGGCACCAGTCTCAATAGAAGGGAAACTGATAAATACGGGATTTCTGCCGGAAATCAGGAATTGGACCCGGATGAACTCGCAGAAATTGCTACCAAGATAATCGCTCAATTTGATTCAGAATGGGGAGGTATGAATCGCGTTCCTAAATTCCCTATGCCAGCAATCTGGCATTTCATTCAAGATTATGCAGTGCTGTGCAAGAATGAAGCTATGCTCGAAAAAGTCTTTTTCACTCTGAAAAAGATCGGAATGGGCGGGATTTACGATCAATTGAGAGGTGGATTTGCCCGCTATTCTGTGGATGGAGAATGGTTTGCCCCGCACTTCGAAAAGATGTTATACGACAATGGGCAACTGCTAGAATTGTATGCAAAAGCATATCAAGTAAGCAAAGATGAGTTCTTCAAAGAAAAAGTCACTGAAACCGTTGCTTGGCTAGAAGCAGAAATGCTAACTAAAGAAGGTGGATTTCATGCGGCACAGGATGCAGATTCTGAAGGTGTGGAAGGTAAATTCTATGTTTGGACTTACGAGGAGTTGAAGGAACTGATTCCAGAGGAATTACCTTGGTTCAGCAAATTATATAATCTCAAACCAGGTGGAAACTGGGAAGAAGGAGTGAAATATTCTCTTCCAAACAGAAGAAGAAGCTGCGCTAGCGAAAGAGTTTGGAATGAGTGCATCTGATTTCAAATCCAAGCTCAAGCATATAAAATCCCATCTTCTAGAAGTACGAAACCGACGGATTTTCCCAGGAAAAGACGATAAAATCCTAAGCGGATGGAATGGTCTGATGAGCGCAGGATTAATTCAATCCTATTATGCAACTGGAGAAAAAAGTATGCTGGATTTGGCTATCCGCAACTTGGAATTTCTTCAGGAAAAACTACTGATTGATGGAGTTTTACATCGAGCTTACAAAAATGGCAAGGCTTACACTCCTGGATTTTTGGAAGATTATGCAGCAGTGATCAGAGCATCTATAATGGCATTTGAAGCAAATGGAAATGCTAGATGGCTGGATTTGGCAAGATCTCTCTCAGATTTTTGCATGGCAGAGTTTTACGATGAAAGCGATGGTTTTTTCTTCTTCAACAACCCTCAAGCAGAGAAACTGATCGCTAATAAAAAAGAGCTTTTCGATAATGTCATTCCTGCTTCCAACTCGATCATGGCGAGGAATTTTCATCGACTTTCTCTTTTTACCTACGAAGAGAAATACTCTGAAATCGCTTCAAAAATGCTCGGAGGCATGAAAGAACTTATCCTTAGAGAACCAGGATTTCTGTGCAACTGGGCAAATCTATTTTTGGAAAAGCTTGTCCCAACTGCCGAAATCGCTATTATCGGAAAGGGAGCATCCGAGAAGGCTAAGGAATTTCAACAAAACTATTCATCTAATATGATTTTAGCTTTTTCAGATAGTTTGACACAAAATGCCGCTATTCTTGCTGACAAAACTCCTGATTCGTCGGGAAATGCCTTAATTTATGTGTGCTTTGATCATACCTGCCGCAAACCAGTGAGCACGTATGAGGAAGCGATTTCACAACTCCCCTATTTAGCTTAATCCTTGGAAAGCCTTTTTTCAGATCAAGATTTATATCCATCCGGAAGCGGAAATAATTTCGCAGATATCATCCTGCCCGTACCGATACCGAGGATGTTTACTTACAGCATTCCGCATTCCATGCAGCCAGAGATCAATCTAGGGGCTCGCGTCATTGTACAGTTTGGAAAGAAAAAAGTCCTCACGGGAATCATTGGAAAAGTCCACAATAAGCCCCCACAAGCTTATCAGGCCAAACCAATTCTCGAAGTTCTGGACGATACGCCTAGCGTAAATCCGCTTCAAATCCGGTTTTGGGTATGGATGGCAGAATATTACTTCTGTCATATTGGGGAAGTGATGCATGCCGCATTGCCTTCAGGATTAAGATTGAGTAGCGAAAGTAAGGTACAGCTCAACCCTAACTACGATCGGGAAACGAGCAAATACCCGCTTGATGATCGGGAAATTATGATCCTGGACGCTTTAGACTCCAAACCTGAGCTTTCTTATGACGACTGCGAAAAGGTGCTTTCCATCAAAAGTATCCACCCTATTCTGAAGAGCCTTGTCAAGAAAGAAGCCATTCTGATTTTTGAGAAAGTGCAGGAGAAATATACTCCAAAGGTGGAGACGAGGATTCGATTGATGCCGGAATTATTAGCTAGCAAAAACGCGTTACAGGAAGTTTTTGAAGCCTTAGCTGGCAAGGCAAAACAGGAATCAATCCTTTTGAAATACCTACGAGATGTCCCCGTCCTTCAAAGACCAAAAGCAAATTCAACAGGACTTGATAAAGCTACCTTATTAGAGGAAGGTGATTCTGAGAGTTCGCTGAAAACACTGATTAAAAACGGAATATTCGAGTCCTTCAAAGTCGTAGTAAACAGACTTGCCGAAGAAGAACCTGAATCCGAACCAGCCGTACTTTCTACCAGTCAGCAAGCAGCTTTCGAAGAAATCAAGCATCAATTTGAAAGTAAGCAATCCGTCCTGCTTCATGGAGTAACAGGAAGTGGCAAAACTGAAATTTACATTCAGATGATCCGGGAGGTACTGGATTCTGGCTCTCAGGTTTTACTGCTTTTGCCAGAAATCGCACTAACCACCCAGATTGTAACTCGGCTTAAAAAAGTATTTGGAAGCCAAATGGGTGTCTACCACTCCAAGTATTCTGACAATGAGCGGGTGGAAGTTTGGAATGGCGTATTAAGCGGAAGGTTCTCTTTCGTGGTTGGTGTGAGATCTTCTATTTTCTTGCCATTTGATAGCTTAGGACTAATCATCGTCGATGAAGAGCATGAGTCAAGCTATAAGCAATTTGATCCTGCGCCACGCTTTCAGGCAAGGGATTCTGCAATTATGCTTGCCTATTTCCATCAGGCAAGGACGCTTTTAGGATCGGCTACGCCCTCATTCGAATCCTATTTCAATGCTAGTCAGGGTAAATTTGGCTATGTAGAATTGACTCACAGATTTGGTGATGCCTCTATGCCTAATTTTCACTTAGCAGACTTGGCAGCGGATAAGAGGAAGAACCTGCTGAAACTCGATACTACACGAATTCTCAGAGAAAAATCCAGGATGCACTCGCCAAGCAAGAGCAAGTCTTAATTTTCCAAAATCGCAGAGGATACTCACCTTATATACAGTGCGAGGATTGCGGCTGGACAGGTCAGTGCGTGCAGTGTGATGTGAGCTTGACTTACCATCAATTCTCAGAAGAACTCCGATGCCACTATTGTGGGTACAAGGAAAAGACTCCTAGTTCCTGCCCTGCTTGCGGAAGTACGCAACTCACCACGATGGGCATGGGAACGGAGCGAATAGAAGAATCTTTGGGTTTACTTTTTCCTGAAGCTAGAATTGGCAGAATGGATCTGGACACGACCCGAAACAAACATGGTTATCAGCGCTTATTAGACGAATTTGGATCTGGAAATTTGGATATACTTGTAGGAACTCAAATGATTACCAAAGGATTGGACTTCGGCAGAGTGACAGTTGTTGGGATTTGGGATGGCGATCGGATTTTAAACTTCCCTGATTTCCGCGCTGGAGAAAGAGCCTATCAGCAAATCACACAAGTGGCAGGTAGAGCAGGGCGAAGAGAAGCTCAAGGCCAAGTAATCGTTCAAACAAGAGATCCTGAAACACAGATTTATGCTCAGGTGATTAAAGGTGACTATTTTGAGTTTTTCAATCAGGAAATTCATGACCGGAAGAAGTTCTATTACCCGCCATTTGTAAAACTGGTGAAAATCACGACTCGTCACACAGATTACAAAGTGGCGGAAAAAGCCGCGTTGAATCTTCATCACGGCATGGCTGAAATTCCTATTAAGAAAATTGTGCTGGGTCCCGAGAAAGGCATCATCGCCAGAATAAAGAATCAGTATCAGTTTGAAAGTTTGATCAAATTGGATCGAAGCAGCAATACAGGTGTGATCTTCAAAGAAAATCTGTGGAAAATAACAGAAGAGCTCAAATCAAGACCTGAGTTTCGCTCGGTGAGATTCGTGGTGGATGTGGATCCTTCTTAGATTAATTTATTGGAAGAACTTGTCCGCCGTGGCAGATTGGAAGATTGAAAAATTGAAAGATTTTTTAAAATTTTAGATTATTGCCTATCAACAAGTTAAGTACCACACCTTATATTTATGCGTATATTTAGAGGATCATGCGCATAAATTTTGAAATCGAGCATAACAAAATCGTCATACGGTTGGATGATTATCTAGTATGCGAGATTCCATGTGACCTTTAAAATATTTCTGCCCACATGAAGAAGAGACTTAACATCACTATAGAAGAAAACCTGCTGGATAAGATCAAGGCTTACGCGGATCAAAATGAGACGAGTATTTCAAGTCTTGTGGAAGAGCATTTCGAAGCGCTAATCAAACCAAAGCCAAAATTGAAAAACGGAATGAGCTTGGTGGAATACATGAAATCTTTACCAAAATCGAAAGTAGATTACCCAGAAGGTTACGATTGGAAAGAAGAGATTTATAAGGAACGAGCTAAAAAATACGGCTTTGAAGATCTTCTTTGATGTCAATATACTCCTTGATTTTTTCTTGGAGAGAAGTCCAAAGCAAGAATTGATCAATTCAATTTTTGAAAAACTGGACAATAACCAAATACAAGGTCATGTAACCATCTCAGTAATTCAAACTTGCGCTTATTACCTCAAGCAGGCTAAAGATCTTCCCGTTTGCAAAGAAATAATAGGTGTGATTTGTGACAAGTTTACACTACTTGAAGGAGATCAAAATTCAATTCTTTCTGCAATTCAATCCACCCACACAGATATAGAAGATTCCATCCATTATTTCATTTGTCTTAATCACCATATGGATGCCATTGTCACCTCAGACAAAGATTTCCTCAAGCTCTCTAAGCCTTACCTCCCTGTAATCACTCCTGAGGAATTGATTGATAGTTTGGTGAAGTAAGAATTCAAAAATCAATTCTCCTCAATAAATCCCAAAACATCTTTATAGACTCTGCCACCAGTCCATAGAAACTGTGTAATCATGGGAATATGCTTTTTCTTAGGATAGATTTTCACAGTTACATCGTCAATTCCTTTCTCCTCTATTCGTTTCATAAAACGGATTCGGCTGGCTTGAATACTAGGATATGTCCGCTCTCCTTCCAAAATCAGCATAGGTGCTAAATTCTCTTTCAAAAAGTACATCGAAGAATATTTCTTCCAGACTGCAGGGTCATCGGTAAATGCATTCAGATACTTCTTACCTTCTCCTTCACTCGTTTCTTCTAAGTAACCATACATATCTAATCCGGCAGCATCAATCAAAATAGAACCCGCCAACTCCTTTCTATTCTCTGAAGGATTCAATTCATTTTCTTTCACTGCAATCAAGGATGCAAGATGCCCTCCTGCAGAATGTCCAGAAACGAAAATCCGATCTGAATCTCCTCCAAAGCTTTCAATATTTTCTTTCGTCCAATTTACAGCTGACAAAGCCGATGCTTGCATAGCTGGAACCTGATAATCAGGGGACAAAGGATAATCAGCAATCACAACGATCACATCCCTTCTAGCTAATCTATTCCCAAGAAAGTTATACATCTCCTTCTTCCCCGACTTCCAACTTCCACCATAGAAAAACAACAATACGGGGAGGTTTTCAGCATTTTTAGGAGCGTAAATATCTAGAGACTTTTGGGGTAGACCCGCTTGGTTCCCGCTAGAAATGAAATTGACTTCTTTCGTTCTGTGCAAAGTTTGAAAAGCGCAGGAGCTCAAAAGAAAACTAAAAACGCAAATTGAAAAGCTGTAATAAAGGGCTTTAATCATGTAGAATTTGGAAGTAGAAATTTAAAGCTGGTTTAATAGAAATTCTATTTAAGATAATTACGAAGTAAAATGCTTCTTTGCTCAAAATAACTGGTCTTATCTGCTAATTGTCTTTAAATTATGAATCATTTCAATTCTTTTATTCAAAGAATACTTATGAAAATACTTCAGATTAAGAACCCAAATTGCCTCTCTCTTTTTAGTGTATTACCTCTAAGTGTTATTTTTTTGAGTTGTGGGTCAGATTCCCGAGAGCCTATTCAACCCGAAATAACTGGGATAACTGAATCTGTCTATGCATCTGGCAATATCAAAGCAGTGGATCAATACGATGCATTCACTAATGCCAGCGGTCCTATTCAAGAGATTTTTGTGGAAGAAGGAGATTCAGTTTCTATTGGCACTCCTCTATTGGCTGTCTTTAGCGAACGGGAAAAATTGAGTAGAGAAAATGCAGAAATAGCAAAAGCCTACGCAGGACTTCAAGAAAACCAATCCAAACTAAAAGATCTCCAACTCACCATCGATCTGGCTAAAAGCAAGATGCAGAACGACTCCTTACTTTACGTTCGCCAGAAAAATCTCCATGATCAAAACATTGGAACTGAAGTTGAATTTGAGCAAAGACGTCTCAATTGGGAAAATTCAAAAACTGCCTATGAATCATCTGTAATTCGATACAATGATTTGAAAAGAGAAATCCAATTCAACTCCAGCAGCGCTTCCAAGAATCTTGCAATCAGTAAAGTCCTGGAAAGTGATTATGTGCTGAAAAGTAAAATCAATGGCAAAGTTTACTCCCTTTTGAAAGAAAAAGGTGAAATGGTTACACCACAAGTAGCACTTGCTGTCTTGGGAAGTGCCAATGACTTTATTCTTGAATTACAGGTAGATGAGTATGATATCTCCAAAGTCAAACTTGGCCAGATCGTTTCTGTGTCGATGGATAGCTACAAAGGCCAGACATTTGAGGCTGAAGTGAGCAAAATCTATCCGATCATGGATACTCAAACCAAAAGCTTTAAAGTTGAGGCTGCCTTCACCAAAGCTCCTCCTCAACTCTACCCAAACCTGAGTTTGGAAGCTAACATCATTACGGAAGTTCGAGAGAAAGCATTGGTGATACCAAGGACCTACCTTATAGCGGATTCATTGTTGATCAATGAAAATGAGGATACACTTGCAGTAAAAGTTGGAATAAGAAACTATCAATTTGCAGAAATTCTGGAGGGAATTACTTCTGAAACAAGAATCATCAAGCCTGGCCTATGAAATGGTCGCTTATTATCGAAATAGCTAGAGCATTAATGTTTGCGCGGGTAAAGCAAACATTGGTAGCAGCTATAGGAGTAACTTTTAGCATTACGATGTTCGTAGCATTACTAGGCTTTATGAATGGGCTAAACACGCTATTAGATGGGTTAGTACTCAATCGGACTCCACATATCAGATTCTACAATCAGATTAAGCCAAACCCGAACCAACCTATAGACCTTTCTCCTGAGTTTGGTTCAGGAATCAACGTCATCAGATCTATCAAGCCAAGTAATTCGAGGTTATCGATTTATAATTCAGAGCCAATTTTAAACACGCTAAATAAGGATCCACGAGTAAAAGGAGTAAGTGCTAAAATAGCTTCCCAAGTCTTTTACAATGTAGGAAGTATCGATTTGACAGGAATCGTAAACGGAATAGACCCCGAAATGGAAACCGAATTATTTGCCTTCAAAGATTATGTCACCGTTGGTAATCCGGCTGATTTACTCCAAACTAACAGCATTATTTTGGGTAAGGGTGCCGCCGATCGGATGTTGGCAGATATTGGAGATGTGATCCAAGTGACAACAGCAAAAGGAAATAAAGCGCAGCTCAAAGTAGTTGGGTATTATCAATCGGGATTAGCAGATTTTGACAATGCTAATAGCTTCGCCTCCATCAATACTGTTCAAAAAATGATGGGAGAGCCAAGTTTTTACTTAACAGATATTCAAGTAAAACTCTTTGATTTCAATCAGGCACCTGCCTTTGCAGATGAATACAGAGACATTTTTGCAATTGAAGCAGATGATATTCAGACTGTCAATGCGCAATTTGAAACTGGTTCTAGCATCCGGACTTTAATCAGCTATGCCGTCGGTATTACGCTATTGGTGGTCTCAGGTTTCGGGATTTACAATATCCTGAATATGATGATCTATGAGAAATTAGACACGATTGCCATTCTGAAAGCAATCGGTTTCAACAGCTCGGATGTAAAGCGCATTTTTATCACAATTGCATTATCTATTGGGTTTATTGGAGGCTCCTTGGGGTTGTTGTTAGGCTATCTGAGCTGCCTGGGAATTGAGCGAATACCATTTGAAACAGATGCACTTCCCACAGTAAAAACCTACCCCATTGATTTCAGTTCGAAATACTACTTAATTGGTGGGATTTTTAGCTTGGTAACCACCTATTTAGCAGGTTTTTTCCCTGCAAGAAAAGCCAGTAGTGTAGATCCAGTAGATATAATCAGAGGGAAATGACAAAGACAAATCAATCTGTACTGGAAGCGAAAAACATTAATAAGTTTTTCTACAATCCCATCGAAACTCAGGTATTGAGAAATGTCAGTTTCAGGATTAATCGTGGAGAATTCGTATCAGTAGTAGGGAAAAGTGGTTGCGGAAAATCCACTTTGCTCTACATTCTATCAACCATGGATACGGATTACAAAGGAGAGCTGCTGATAGATGAACAAATCACAACTGGAAAACCCTCGAGTTACCTTTCCAGGCTTCGAAATGAAAAAATAGGCTTCGTCTTTCAGTTTCATTATTTACTCAATGAATTTTCAGTATTAGAAAATGTGCTGATTCCGGGTTTAAAGCTTGGGAAATTCTCTAGAGAGGAATTGGAGCATCGGGCAATGGAAAAGCTGAAAATCTTTGACATGCAGGATCATGCATTAAAAAAAGCAAACCAGCTTTCGGGAGGCCAAAAACAACGCGTAGCGATTGCCAGAGCGCTAATCAATGACCCACTACTGATTATGGGTGACGAACCAACCGGGAATCTGGACAAAAAAAATGCAGATATCGTATTCAATATTTTCAAAGAATTAACCACCGAATTCAACCAAACGATTCTTATCGTGACTCATGACCCTGAATTCGCTGCTGGAACAGACCGGATTATTGAAATGGAAGATGGAAGGGTGATTAGTGGGCAATAAAGATAATCTGAAGGCTAAAGTCAGAATTCTGAAAATTTCAAACTTCTAACTTTAGACTTCTGACTTTAAAAATAGCAACTACACACTCGGTTCCTGCTGACTCAGGCAGTGAAAACTACCCAATCCCCAGATGATATCTGTAGAATCTACGCCTACTACTTTTCGATCTGGAAAACAGTCTGAAATAATATCCAGCGCTTGCTGATCCTTTTTATCTCTGAAAGTCGGAACGACCACAGCATGATTAGCGATGTAGAAATTGGCATAGGAAGCAGGAAGTCTCTGATCATCCCAAATCACCGGACTTGGCATTGGAAGCTCAACCACGTTCAATTGCTTACCGTTTTCCAGACGCATCTTGTGCAATCTCTCCAAATTCTCCTGGAGCAGCTGGTGATTTTCATCTGCCCTATTTTCTTCCACCACAGTCAGCACGGTATCCTCATTGACAAAGCGGGTAATGTCATCTATATGTCCATCTGTATCGTCACCAATGATCCCGTCTCCAACCCAAAGGATATGGTTCACACCGTAATAATCCTGAAGGTAGCGTTCGATCTGCGCTTGGTTCAAATGAGGGTTTCTGTTTTCATTCAAAAGACAGGCTTCTGAGGTCAATAGCGTCCCTTTTCCATTGAATTCTACAGAACCACCTTCCATGACCATTCCAGGTTTGAAGCATGGAATACCTAATTCAGCAGCGATTTTGATCGGAATCTGGTTGTCTAGATCATGAGGAGGATATTTCTCTCCCCAGGCATTGTAATCCCATTTCACCAAAACCTTCTTCACATCTGCCTCCGGATTAATTAGAAATGCAGGTCCATGATCTCGACACCATGCATCATTTGTTGGGAAAAAGTGAAACCGGATATTTGTCAAATTTACTCCTGCTTTTTCCAGATGTGCCAAAGCAAAAGCCTTCATAGCCTCATCCGCTACGTTGATATTGACGATTTCGCCAAGAGCCACGTATTTGATAAACTCAGAATACGGAGCAAAAACAGTATCAAGTTTCCCTGGCCAAGAACCTTCTTTATGCGGCCAACTTAACCAAGTAGCCGTATGTGGAGCAAATTCCGCAGGGAAATAGTAGCCCAACTCAGCCGGAGTTTTTTCACCGGTTTTGGCCAATTCAAATATATCTTTCATGGAAATTTATTCTTCGTCCAGGTATCGCTTGGTAATTGGCTGATAGGAATCAATTCTACGATCTCTCAAGAAAGGCCAGTGCGTTCTGTATCTATCAGACCCAGCAAAGTCAAGTTCCTCCACATGTATTTGCTCCTCTTCGTGGGAAGCTTTAAATAATACTCTTCCAAAAGGATTGGAAACAAAGGAACCTCCCCAGAATTTCATATCACCCTCGATGCCACAACGGTTTACAGAAACCACAGGAATACCATTGGCCACTGCATGTGAACGCTGAATCGTCTGCCAAGCACCATATTGCTCGTCATTTGTCAATCCATCCTGATCCTTGTGCCAGCCGATTGCAGTTGGGTAAACCAAGAAATCCGCACCTTTCAGAGCCGTAATTCTTGCTGCTTCCGGATACCACTGATCCCAGCAGATCAACACACCAATATTTCCGAATTTGGTTGGGAATACTTTGTAGCCCAAGTCCCCAGGAGTGAAGTAAAACTTCTCAAAATAGCCCGGATCATCAGGAATATGCATTTTCCGGTACTTGCCAAGATAAGAACCGTCCGCATCTAATACTGCTGTGGTATTGTGGTACAAGCCTTCTGCTCTTTTCTCAAAAAGAGATGCAACGATGACCACTCCAAGTTCTTTTGCCAAGTCACCAAAGGTATCCGTAGAAGGACCTGGGATGGCTTCAGCCAACTTGAAGTTTTCGTAGTCTTCTACATCACAAAAATAAAGGGAACGGAACAACTCCTGAAGGACCACAACTTGAGCACCTTGGGCCGCAGCCTCACGCACACCAGCGATGGTTTTTTCAAGGTTTTCTGCCACATTAGCAGAACAGCTCAACTGGACCAAGCCCACTTTTACAGTTTTATTTGCCACTATAGATCGGTTTTAAAGATTAAGGTTACAAAGATACTTTTGCCTGCCGCCATTCACAAATGAAGATTTTTAAATTCAAGGACGTGAATTTGAACGGCAAGGATGAGAGTAACAGAGAGCGGTAGAAAAAGATTCAGAGGTTGAGTTGCTAATTAGAAAGATATAGAATCACAATAATATCAATCACAGATTGTACTGGGAACTAAGTTTGTCCTAAATTGAATGACTAATAGCTGATAATTTTGAAAAAAAATGGATGAGTGAAAGAGCTTTAAAAATTTATAGAACTATGCTAATAGCAATAGGGCTGTTCTATCTCCTTATAATCAGGTCAACAAACGTTTACGCTAAGCCAATATTTTTGGCTAGCACCTCGGTTTTAGTTGTATTGTTCTTTTATTTAGCTGGGAAAGAAAAATTAAAACGTAAATAATCACAAAAAAACATAACCAAAATGAGAATATTATTTACTGGAGGATCAGGAAAAGCAGGAAAACACGTAATCCCTTACCTACTTGATCAAGGACATAGAGTGATGAATGTGGACTTGAAGCCTTTGGATCATCCTGGAGTAGATAATTTGATTGCCGATATTACCGATTCCGGACAGATGTTTAATGCCATGAGTTCCTATGCTGGCTTGGATGAACTAGAACCCGGTAATGGAGTCCCAAAATTTGATGCAGTAGTACACTTTGCGGCCGTCCCACGAATCCTAATCAATCCTGATAATGAAACTTTTCGGGTGAATACCATCGGAACCTATAATGTGATTGAAGCGGCAGTTAAACTTGGGATTAAGAAAGTCATCATTGCTTCTTCGGAAACTACCTACGGAATCTGTTTTTCAGATGGTGAAACGGATCCTAAATCTCTGCCTTTGGAAGAAGATTATGACGTGGATCCAATGGATAGCTACGGACTTTCAAAAGTAGTAAATGAAAAAACGGCGCGTGCATTCCAGCGAAGATCAGGAATCGATATTTACGCCCTTCGTATTGGAAATGTGATCGAACCCCATGAGTATGCTGAGCTTTTCCCTCATTATTTCAAAAACCCAGAAGTGCGTCGTAGGAATGCATTCTGCTATATAGATGCGCGTGATCTGGGACAGATTGTGGATTTATGTCTGAAAAAGGACGGCCTTGGATTTCAGGTTTTCAATGCTGGAAACGATGAAAACGGTGCAGTTATTCCTACCAAAGAACTGGCTGAAACCTTCTTCCCAGGTGTACCTCTTACCCGAGAAATGGGAGAGCATGAAGCCCTGTTTTCAAACCTAAAAATCCGTGAGGTACTAGGCTTCAAAGAGCAGCATAACTGGCAGAAATATGTGAAGTGGGGGTGAGATCACCCAATAGAACTTCAAACCTGCAAAGAGATAATTGATTTTTTTGGTTTGTGCCCAATACTACTTATCAGCCTTCATCTTTAGTGGTTTTGACTAACCCTATGCCAGCTATAAAAAATACGAGGCCCAATGATCCATAAACAATCATTTGTTTTGTACTTGCCGAATCATTTGCAAATGTGACAGCGGCATAAATAAGTCCTACTATGCCCAATATGGTAAGAATGGCTCCGAAAATTCTTTTCAAATTCATAATAATGATGTTTTAAAGAACCTCGGGTTCCACAATCATGCCACTAGAAATAAATTGAAAGGTTGGGTTTCAATAGTTGGATAAGCATGAACATCGGTAATACCAACAAATAACTACCACTCTTTCCCAAATCAATAACAACGTTGCTACTGGTAGGAATATGTAATCGCACCCAAAAATCATGATTATCCCTTAATGAAAGCGGATAGTCCGCTTCTCTGACGGAGAGTTAACCTGCCTAATCATACCAGATGCAAAACTGATATTACCTATCCACAAATTCTCACATTCAAAGCATATATAACGGTTTTCAACCTTGGAACTTCTTCTTTTTAATAAAATCCTTACTATTAGCTCATCAGTTAAGTTCCCAATTTGGGGAAATTAAGTCATGGGAAACTCCAAGAAACACTAATGAAAAAAGTAAAGCTACTTGGCTCTGATAGAAAAGAACTAATATTCTCCCCCACCTGAATTTAGGTAGACTTTAATTGTATAAGGAAGCGTTGACTACCTCAATCTATAACTACCTCTACCCTTTTATAAAAATTCACCAAGTAGGTGTTTAGCAGCTTTCAACCTATTTACCTGAAGATTCACTCTTCAACACTGAAGATTCACCCTAATAGCTGAAATTTTAATGTTCTAAGACTGAAGTTTGAACCTATTAACTCGAAGCTTGAACTTCGGACACTAAATTTTCAACCTATTACTCGAATTTTCATACTTCAATACTGGACGCTCAGCCTTTGAGGTAGAATCTTCATACGATTTTCCCAAATGTTCATACTAGGAATATGAATCTCCAGCATTTTTGCCTTAAGAACAGCTCCCGATTTTATAAACATCACCACCCCAACAACCAAACTCAGTTTCATTGCAATTCGAGTATACTAAAAAACAGAAAATCGAATTTATCTTGGTATTCTGATTCGGCTATTTAAAAAGCAGGATCCTGTCTTTCATACGCACTTCAACACAGGTAATTAATGTCTCTGATTCGAAAATCATTCTTCCTCGCTTCTCTGGGTTTCCTGCTTTACTTTAGTGCTTTTGCACAGGACGAAGCTATTCTCAACGGGAAAATGCTAGCTGAAAGATACTGTAGCTCTTGTCATGCTTTTCCTTCGCCCTCCCTTTTACCCAAAGCTATTTGGAAGCAAAAAGTACTCCCACAGATGGCAGCCATGATGGGCATCAAAGCTGCTCAGGAAAGTTTGGGCGTTTATGAGAATAAATCTGCTGAAGAAATCACAATCAGCAAAAAGTTAGGAGTTTATCCGACCACTGCTATGATCAGTACCGCAGACTTCAAAGCAATTGTGGATTATTACGGAGCAGAAGCACCAAAGGAGTTAGCTCCTCAAAACCTAAAAGAAAGCCCCTATCCTTTACTGAATTTTGCAGCGAAGAAGCTTTTCATAGAGGGGATTCAAAGTCCAAAAACTAGCCTGGTGGCGATTAATGAGGAAAGGTCAGAGCTTTTTATCGCAGATGGCACGACCAATCAACTCTTTGTGAAAGTTCAAAACGATGAACTTTACACCCTTCCTCAGACTGCAAGTCCAGCAGTAGATTTCATCAGAAAAGAACCCAATGTATTTAATTTTATTTCCATCGGATCAATAGCTCCAAGTGATCTTTCTCAAGGTGCGCTCTATGAAATGGATTTGAATTCTGACGGTTGGAATCAGGTTTTGGGTCAGCTTCCCCGACCTGTCTTTGGGATTTGGGAAGACTTAGAAAAGGATGGAAAAGCTGATTTCTTGCTTTGTAACTATGGCCACCATGGAGGAAACTTGGCGATCTATCCGGACGGCAACCTTACCTCCGCCCCCATTCAACTTGGTGGAGCTGGTGCAAGAAAATTAGAAGTTGTTGACTTAAATCACGATGGAAAGCTAGATATCGTGGCGCTCTTCTGCCAGGGCAATGAGCGAATCTCAGTTTTTTACAATCAGGGAAATGGTCTGTTTGAAGCAGAGCAGATTTTGCTAAGATTCTCACCGGTGATGGGTTCCAGTTACTTTGAATTGAATGATCTGAATGGTGATGGAGAACTGGATTTGCTTGTTAGCAATGGCGATAATTGGGACTATTCATCAGTCGCCAAACCTTATCATGGCTTTAGAATTTATGAAAATAAAGGAAAAGGGATTTTTGAGGAAGCATGGTTTTACCCGCAGTATGGTGCAGCCAAATCCATGGCTCTGGACTTTGATAAAGACGGAGATTTAGACTTTGCGACCATCGCTTTTTACGATGAGCTTGAAAATCCCAAGTACCAGTTTCTACTTTTTGAAAACGTAGGAAACATGATTTTTCAACCTAAATACATTCCTGAGGCTGCCTTGGGAAAATGGATGACAATGGATGTAGGAGATCTCGACGGAGATGGAGATAAGGACATCGTATTGGGTTCATACCTGCACACTACTATAGAATTCACCAACCTAGTAATCCAAGGGATCAATGAACTTCCAAGCGTTTTGATATTGGAGAACCGGCAAAGCAAGTAGTCAAGCTAATCTGCAGTAGAAAATTCACCAAACGTGCTATAATCTAGAAAAATTGGAGCTACTCCTCCTTCAATCTTTCAACAAAATACATATCTACTTCTCCTTTGTTCTTGGCTTCTACTTTACCTCTATGGATACAAGAAAAATGATCTTTTATGAGCTCATAGGTGGCGCCGGAAACGTTTATTTTTCCAGCCTCTCCACTACTTTCCATTCGCGAAGCAAGGTTTACCGTATCTCCCCAGATATCGTAGGCAAACTTATTTAGCCCGACAATTCCAGCCACAATATTTCCTGTATGAATTCCGATTCTAAGTTCAAAAACAGGTTTATTTTCACGGATATTCTCAGCCTTATGCTGTTCTACAAAATCCCGAATTTCAATGGCTGCATTAATCACATCAAAAGGATGAGTCGTATTAGCAACTGGAATGCCTCCGGCAGCCATGTATGAGTCTCCAATTGTTTTGATTTTTTCTATCCCATGTTTTTCGATGATTCTATCAAACTTTTTGAAACAATAATCAATCTCCGCCACCAAATCAACCGCCGTCATTTGCTCAGCAATGAGAGAAAAACCAACAAAATCAGTGAAAATCACGGTAACACTAGCATACTTCTTAGTCTGCGCGGATCCATTTTCTTTCAGTTCTCTGGCTATATCAAGAGGCAAAATATTCAGTAAGAGCTCATCTGATTTTTCCTTTTCGTTTTGAAGATCCAACGTTCTTTCCTTGACTTTAGATTCCAGATTGGCATTATACTCTTCTAGCCTCTTCTCGTTCAACCTCAAGTTTTCCTCCACCTCTTTTCTCACTTCCACTTCTTGGATCAATTGTTCATTGAGCTGGTTTGTGCTCTCCAGAAGCATAGCATTCTGTAGGGAAATAGCCGTTTGGGTAGCCATCACCTGCAGGATCTCAATCCGTTCCTTAGTAAATGCTCCAGACAGCAAGCTATTCTCCAAGTATAGCAATGAGAATCCAACACCGGAATGCTTCTGAGGTATACACAAAATAGATTTCACCTTGTTCGAATCGATATATTCTTCATCCGAATATGGCAAAGTCTTCGTGGCATCTTCCAGCACTAGAGTTTCACCAGATCTCAGTACATAATTGATTACCGAGTGGCTAATCTCATCAAACTCATCATAAGGTATATTCTGTAGTACCTGAATCTCATTGCTGGAATTATCAATAGACGCTTTGATCAATTTACTATCCTTTTCGATAGTGATCAGGAAAGCCCGATCGGCTCCCGCATTTTCACTTACAAGTTGCATCAAACCAGTAAGGATGTTCTCCAATTTCATCTCTCCTGAGATTAGATTTATAGTCTTCAGGATAGTATCTAGGTCGAGAATATTGGCATTTACTCCTATTTCTTCAGCTGAAATAAATCCAGCATAAATATCTTTCATTTGAACTAGTTTGGCCTTGGCACCCCACTTCTCGTAGGATTTATAGGCATTTGAAAGGTAAAATTGTGCAGCTTCGGGTTGCTGCTGAGCATTAAAATAAACGCCTGCTCTCTCCCACATCAACGCCTCATCCTGAACATATTTGTGCATTCTGGCATATCGGATCGCATAAGTAAAGGATCTCACAGCATTATCAAAATTTCCTTTCAGCGCCTCATACTCCGCCTTCATAAACTCATGACGATGCTGAAAATTAACCTCAGAATGCTTTACTAATCCGCCGATCAGCTTGATATTTTTCTTACAGATTTTCAAAAGCTCCTTTTGCTCTGCATTAGATCTTGAATGAAAAATCGGAGAAATGCAGAGATTTTCGTAATAGAAAAAGAGCATTTCTGTAATGGAGCCTTTGACAGGAATCAAGTGCTGCTTTTCCAAGGAACAAAACTTCCACGCCGTTTCATTTTGATTGTAAATCAAACTCAAAAACTTCTTCTGGGAATACAGATTATGATAGTATAAACTGAAAGCAGGAATATCAGGAAAGTCTATTTTTCGCTCATCAAAAATCTCCCCTCTCAAAACTTCATAGTCCTTCACACCTTCCAATAGACATAAAGCTGATTGGCGGAACAAATCTATTCGCTTGATCTGCATGATTTGATTCAATGGCGTGATTTGTTTGCTAAGTAATTCTCCTCTCAGCAAAATCTTAGGGATTGGCTCACCGCCATAGAAATTCCAATAAATAATCAGCTGTCCAATGATGGAAGTAAACTCGAAATCACCGGTTTCAAGTCCTTTTTTCAATGCTTCTTCCAACTCCGGGATGCTTTCCGCAAGATGCTTTAACCAATGCGAAATAAACATCACATACACCTGCTTGAAAGAGACGAACTCGTCTTCGTTTTCGATAATTTCAAAAACACTATTTCCTAACTGACCCATTCTGAGACCCTTCGCCATATTACCCATAAAGGCAATGTTGATGTAGCCAAAAACCACAAAAGCAACAGGAGTCTTGGAGCCCAACCCAAATTTCAGAGTTAGCCGAATCAACTCAAACATGATCAATGGAAGCAGATTAGGCTCAGTTAAGTAAGCTGCCAAAGACATATGATGCATGATAGACATGGCTATTAACAGCTTCTCATCCTTTATTTGTGGGAGTTTTAGAATTTTCTCTTCTGAATAAGATAACAATCTAAGGTTGGTCCTGATAAAGCCAAATAATACATTCAACTGGCTAGGATGGCGCTTTAGATCTATATTAACTAAGCGAAGTATATCAAGCCCTATTTCTATTACTTGCTTCTGATCGTTTTCAACATTGGCATTCTGGATCTTAAGATCAGCCAATTTCAGCTTATCTAAAACGCTTACCGCATTGGCATCTAGCAAGGCTGTGTATTTTCTAAACAGTTCCTGATTGTTGCACTGGTAGGCAGCAACAGCAGATTTCAGATAAAGGTCATAGGTGAATTCCCTGTCATTCTCCCAGGCATTTGGCGCCAGAAGTTGCAGAGCATTTTCAAAATACTGCATTGCCAACACATAGGCTGTTGAGTTTTGCGCCCGTTGACCTGCAATGCTATTGAGCTCACAAAGGGTCTTAATCTCTAATGGTTCTTTAATTAACTCCTTGCCAAAATTGAATTGATTTACAATTTCAAAAACATCATCTCTTGGCCCGCTTTCTTTGGTTTTTGACAGCAGAGTTCTGCCAATTTTCAGGTGATTTTCCTTTTTACCATTTTCATCTATCAGGGAATAGATAGCTTGCTGTACCCGATCATGAACGAAATAATAACTTCCATCCAGGCTTTCGATAACCAAATCAAGGTCGAGCGCAAGATTGAAATCCTGACTTACTTTTTCAGCTTCTTGTTCCGAAACCCTAACTAAATCTTGTATGAAAAATTTATTACCTATGCAGGAAGCAAGCTTGAGGATAGAAATAGTGTCTGATGGGAGCTCATTGATCGTCTCAAGAAATAAATTAACAATATCTCCCTCTACATTGTAACTGATCAACTTATCGATTTTCCATTTCCAAGCCCCTTCTTCACTATCGAAATATAACATCTCATTCTTGTAGATGGCCTTCAAGAATTGATTAGCAAACAAGGCATTTCCAGCAGACTTTTTGAAAACCAAAGAAGCCAATTCATCCAAAGGTCTTTCAGATTTCCCCAGCGTATTTGTGACCAATTGCTTGATATCTTCTTCCTTAAGATTCTCCAGTAATATTTCTTCAGGCTGTATTCCTTGCTCCTCCAACTCCATTTTAAACTGAAGAAATAAATGCCCTGGGGTAATTTCGTTATCTCGGTAAGCGCCTACAATGAGAATATTATTGAGTTCAGAATTGACAAGTATAGTCTTCATCAAATCGAGAGAAGAAACATCAGACCATTGTAGATCATCAATAAAAATGAACACCGGCTTACCCAATTCTGCAAACACCTGGAAAAACTTGGTGAGAGCATAGTTGAAACGCAGCTGTGCTTCTGTACCTGTCAAAACCGGGATTTCCGGTTCATTATCCAGCAATTTTTCCAAACCTGGAATGACCTCAAACAACACCCTTCCTATAGGCTGTACAAGACTATGTAATTTAGTTTTCCACTTATCAAGCTCTACCTCGTTTAGGAGCAAAACTTGGTTGACCAACTTCCCCAAGGCTTGGGAAAAAGCGGAATAAGGAACATCAGCGCGAAGCTGGTCGAACTTTCCCGATATGAAAAAGCCTCCAGATTGAACTACCGGTCTGTAAAGGCGCTCTACTAGAGCTGATTTCCCAACCCCTGAATTACCATATACATAAACCAACTTTTTCTCATTGAGCGATATACTTGAGAAAGCATCTTTTAGCTGCTTTAATTGCTTATCTCTGGCATAAAGCTGGTCGGTAAATAGCAGGACTCCAGATGAATCCTGTGTTCCGAGTAAAAATCCTTCAATGTCCAATTCCTTTTGAACGGAGTATAGAATCATTTCCAAATCATACAAGACTCCCTGCGCTGAATGATATCGATTTTGCACATCCTTCTCGATCATTTTCATGATTAATTCGGAAAGCACTTTTGGAATCTCAACTATCTCGGAAGGATGCTTGGGAGTTAAGGCAATATGGGCATGGATTTTCGAAGCTCCTTCCTTTGATTCAAAAGGCAATTGCTTTGTGAAAAACCAATAAAAGATCATCCCAAGGGCATAGATGTCTGAGTATAATCCGATTTCTGTACTGATTCTGCCAGTTTGTTCAGGAGCAATGAAGTCGTAATCAGCTTCAAAAAAAACTAACCTTTTTTCGATTCCAATTTTTCTCTTGATTCGGGTAGCTAGGCCAAGGCTAATAAAAACAACTTCATTGGTCTCATCCTCAATAATAATATGCTCTGGATTCAGGTTGAGATGGACGTATTCTTTACGATGAACTTCTGCTAGCTTTTTAGTGATTGCTACACAAATTTTCATCTTATCACTTAAGCTCAGAGGCTTAGAACCATATTCTTTTAAACTCTCACCCTTTACATACTTCAACTTTAAGCTGAGGTCTGTCCCCGTATTTTCACTTTGCAAAACCGTCCTAAACCCAGGTACTGAAACATCTGAAAAAGATGCTTCATTATTAGCTTTTATAGTTTCAATCTGGGAAAGTGTGGCAAGAGATATTTTCTTAGTAACAATAGCATTTTCCCCAGATGTGATAGAATTCTGGGTATCAGAATCATTAGTTGAAAATAAAATTTGCCATTTCATTAAAAAGAGGTGTTAAAACTGCCAATTGGAAGAATAACCTATATAAAATGGATAATAGGGTGATCCATTTCACTAAATTTAATACAAAATCCAATATAAAAAACACAAAATAAAATTCTCATCTGCATTAGCTTCACCTTATTTTTAATTACATTCCAATCACTTTTATTGTTTTTTAAACTCGCTATAAGGAATAACATGTCAATCTCAGCCGAAGCTCCAAAAAAAATAGGACATGAATATGTACAATATGATGAAGATCGTATTGGGTACGAAATGCTTCAGGAATTTGAAGCTCAAGTCACCCGAATGTACAAGGACAAAAAGATGCTCCGACAAGTACATACCAAGATGCATGGCTGTGTAAAGGCCACTTTTGCTGTAGAAAAAGATTTACCAGAGGAGCTTAAAGTCGGAGTATTTGCAGGCAATCCTAGAAAATACAATGCTTGGGTTCGATTTTCCAATGGTAACACAAAGCCTCAAAAAGACAAGAAAAAAGATATCAGAGGAGTGGCTATTAAGTTGCTTGGTGTGCCTGGAGAGAAGATATTGGAAGACGAAATCAATGCCGAAACTCAGGATTTTTTACTGATGAGTACCGAGACTTTCTTTGCAAAAACCATCAAAGAATTAGCAAGACTCCTCAAGGCATTAACATCTCCAAACTTCTTTAAAAGCAAACTTTTCATTCTAAACCCAGTTTTATGGCCCATAATACTGCGTGCATCGAAAAGTAAAGTAGCCTGCAAAAACCCTCTTGAAATCCCTTATTGGAGCACCCAGCCTTACCAATTTGGGACTGTAGACCGTGCTGTCAAATATCACCTTCGCCCATCTCCAAGTAATAACATAGTCATAGAAAACACCACAGATTACAATTATTTGAGGTATAACATGGCCCAAACGCTACATGACAATGAGGCCAAATTTGATTTTTTCGTTCAGTTTCAAACTGATGCTGATGCCATGCCGATAGAAGACCCTACAGTTGCCTGGAGTTCTCAAAATATCAAAGTTGCAACCTTGACCATTCACCCCCAAGTTTTCGATACAAACGCACAGATCGAATATGGGGATAACCTTTCCTTTAACCCTTGGCATTCTCTGCCGGTGCACAGACCTTTGGGAGCTTTTAATAGAGTCAGAAAACGTGTCTATGAAGCCATGTCTAAATTCAGACATGATATGAATAAACTTCCCTCAGAGGAACCTAAAGACTCTTCTGATTTTCTGGATGACATTCTTCCGGTAAATACGAAGGTGACACTCGATCAGCAAGTACCATCCAAACATATCATATTTACCACGGCTGAAGTCATTGTCAATTGCGATAAAAAGACAGCATATGAATTCGTAGCAAGTGTAGAAAAACTTTCGAGTTGGCTACTGAAAACTGGCCCTATTTACGGTATCATAAAAGTGAAAAAGTTACGTGGCAATTGGGCAGAAGTTGGTGACAATAGGCTGGTAGAAAGAGGTGACTCAGCTACATTAGTGGAAGAACTTATCTCAGTTCACAGGTACTCTAACTACTCCTATCAAACGACCGATTTCAGTGATATTTTTAAGAAATTCACCAGCAAAACCTATGGCCACATGTGGTTTGATACAGTAGATGATAAGACAAGACTGCGATGGGTTTATACTTTTACGTACAAAAACCTATTTGCACGAATTTTCCTTTCAATATTTGCCCCACTTTTTCTGAAAAAGTACCTTCAAAATGGCTTAAATAATGCCAAAGCATTTTTAGAAGAGTAGATGCAGGGATTTAAATCGTAGATAGATATCGGAGTACATTTATAGATGGAAAAAAGAAATAGGCTCCACCCTTCACTGTGATCACTCTTGGCAGATCCTTAATCGTTTTGCTTACCGGTTCATCTTGCACAGTGAAATTCTGTTCTTCTCCAGGCTCGACTGTTTCCTTTACGCCAATAATTGGATCAGGGTCATTATACAGTTCCTTGTTTTTCGGGAGATTTGCCCAGGTATATTGGAGAAATTCAAACTGACGGCTGATATCTGCATTGAAGCAAATAAACAAAAGTCCAACATCTCCTTTTGGAGTAGTATTGGTAGGAGATCCCTCATAGATTTCTCCATAAAGCCTCGCTCGTCTGATTATTCTATGCTGCTTACTCAGTTTTAGCGATTCTTTTTTGCCATGGTCATCCACATTGTCTCTTGGATTTGTTCTTCTTAAGTGTGACCCAAACGGGCACTTCAAACCATCCTTATCAAATTTAGCATAGCCAAAATCATTGACATCACTATATGGCCCAGGATCGCTATCTGGAAAAAGGGTAACTGGTGCACCACTCTGCCATCTTCCCATAAACTTTGCACCCAACTTTAAGCTCTCGGCTACATTAATTGAACCATCTGGATTTTTCGTTTTTTCGTTCAAATAACCCCAAAACTTATTTACATCCTGATCCAATTGGCGCATTACCATGAAAGTCCCATCTTTTCCTATGTCCTTGTGACCGCTCCCACCTGCATCAGGTGTTAGTAAATTCAAATCTCCTTGATCTTTTACAATCAAAGGCGTGTCCGGATATACACCAAATTCGTTTTTGTAACCAAATAGAAACTCCCCCGCTTTGATGACATCATCTTTATCTCCTACTCTGCCAGAGCCTTCGATGATTGGTTGAGATATTCCGTCTCTAAACCCAAAGTGTTCTTTATTATCTGGCTGAGTTTGACCATCCACATAGAAGAGTTCCTTAACCCCAATTGCATCAAACTGGGATGCTAACGCATCATAATAATTTAGACACACGATTTTATCTTTTTCAAGATCATCGTTTGCAGATTTATCATTTCCAAACACCATTAAACAGAGATGGATGGTTTCATTACGAGGTCCTCCCCAATTCCAAACTTCCGGTCGACTGGTGCCAAAATCTCCCAATAATCTGGTTCTATGGTCAGAAACCATCCCTTGTCTAAATTCTCTAGAAAATGCACCAAGATTCTCTTCATGCAACCCCAACTTTCCTAATCCAGCATGAGTAAAAGCAATATTCAAATGCGTAGAAGAGATTTTGGACTTATCGGGTATATGTCTTGCTGATGTCATTTCCTTCCACGACTGTGACAACCATTTTTTGAATGACTTAGCATCTGAAATCTGTAAATAAACAAACCTCGAATACAGCATATGAGCATACCCGCGGATAAGATAACCTTGGATATTTTCTAGTTCTAGCCTTGTCATAGTCTATAGGAGTTTAAGAAATTTGGCAGCCTGACGCTCTGAAAGTGTTTTCATCAATTGAACCCTAATTCGGGTGTTATTATTGACATTTTTTATGGAGAGGTAAGGATATGCTGTGTACCAAAAATTAGTCACTAGCTCGGAATTGCGGCTCCAAGCCAAAAAGTACTCTTCCTTGTAAGCACCACCAGTAATTAGAAAGTTTGTCTTTGGAAAAACCTTGGTATTGGAGAAAATCCCAGTAAGTCCCCAACCGCTATTATCGATGAAATCTCCAAGATATTGCTGCCAACTCCCATCGAAATTGGAGAAAAACAGGACTCGGGAATTTTTCTCAAACATAACCCATTTAGCAAAGTGAATCGTAGGGATACCCATTAATTTGCCCTGAGTGAAGATGAATTTGATGAGGAAATTAGAAAGCAAAAACATGAACTTAATTGCTAAAAGACGGACATTCCCTTCTTTCATATCTACGAGCTGGGTAAATTGATTTTGATTTTTGAAATCTTCATACACTTCCAATTCAGTCAAAAAGTCATTGTCTAACTGGCTTCTCTTTTTTGTGAAATTCTCATCTTTTCGCTCGTAAAAGAAGTGTACAATCAACAATAAAATAATGATAAAGGGCAATAAGGCGAGCAAGCAAATTCCTAATAAAACTACCCCGAAATAATTGATATGAGGCATTGAAACTCTTTCCTCTTTCAAATAAGAGAAATCGGGATTAGCTAATACCTGTTCTTTAATTTTCCTATGTACAGTATCAGGTGAAACATCTTCCCAAGTCCTAGAATCGATAAAATCACGGATAAAATCCCGAAGCTTTTTTTCCTTTTGTATCTGCAAAACAGACCTTCCCGGAGCTCCTATGTAAACAGCTGCATCTTTGATCACATGACTGGCCAAAAAGGATTTCCTACTGGCTGTGTTTACTGTATTTAATGGTGGATATCCTTCACAAAAAACATAAACTAAATCCAATATGGTACTGGAATTTTCGCTGACTTTATGGAGCATTTCTCCTTCCTCCCCATCGTAATCTATCACAAAAAGTAACTTCGGGTTTCTTTTCTTCTCATCATTTATATAAGACTTCCCATGATCTATCACGACCCATCGAGCATAATGTATGATGGACAAAGCATCAAATTCTTTGGAGATACCTTCCTTGGAATTCCGTTTGATTTCTACCAATTGGTCTAGTAAACCCTGAACCTTATCAGCGATTACAGGAACCAGAATAGTAGTTGAGTTTTGTTGCATATAGATTTATTAACCTATAACTAATTTAATATTTAAAAAACCATAGCCCTGAAAGTCAAATAAATAAGGTGAAAACAAGCTTATTTGGATCAATTTCCTTGAAAAACTAAAAGTAGAAATTGGTTTCATTCTCATTTCAAGAAAAGATTTCTAACCGGTAATTATTGGTGAAAGGCCTATTTTAAAAATACTAACAATGCCTCTTTCAATATAAAATTAATTATCCATTATCACAATTTTGATCTAAGAATAATCCTATAAGAGAGGAATCAGGAAATTAGAAAAATCGTCGATTACTTATAAAATGAATTAATATGGACAAAACGATGAAGCAAGTTTAGATAACCATCCAATTCTAAATATCTTTAAAGCAATTCTTAATTATATTAAACACCGCAGTTACAATGAAATTATCCTATATAGTATTTATCCTATTTCTCCTAGCAAGTTTTACAGCCACTGCACAACAAACTTGTATGACGGAAGCTAACATCAAAGCCTTAGATGCAAAGTGGGAAGAGATGAACTTAAAACCTGATCCGGAATTTTTCAAAAGTAGACTTGCAGAGAATTTTGTCTGGGTGCACAATCATGCTTCAATGGTTGATACGAAAGCTGCCGCTATAAAGAGAGCAGAAACTCAAGCTGCCAATGGAACGAGTAACACACGATCTAGGGTTCAAAGTGACGTGAAAGTCGCCATTACAGGAAATGTGGCTATTGTTACTGGATTCACAATAGTAGATAGAGGCCCTACTCCTACACGATACCACTTCATGCGAACCTATATGGAAAAAGATGGACAGTGCCTTTTAGTTGGAAATCACACCATGGCGGTTCCTGAAGAGGAATAGTGGATCAAAGCTTTAGACAAAATCAACCTTTACGAAGTTTTTTTTAATCTTAGGTTTTTCCCAAAACCGAACAAAATTGTCCGCGGATTTTATTATCACAATTTGAAAAAGCTTCTCTCAAGCTCTCTATGCGGGTTTAGGGAAGGCATGCCTTTTGGTTTTTTGTGTGGAAGCAAAAAAGAGATACAGATTTGTTTCTCCAAAATTTGAGAATACCATGTGGAAAAATTATCTGAAGACATCTTTTAGAAATCTGAGACGACAGAAGGGCTATACCTTGATCAATATTCTTGGCTTAACATCTGGAATAGTAGCAAGCATTTTTATCTTTTTGTGGATCCTAGATGAACTATCGTTTGATAAGTTTCATATTGAAAGCGATAGAGTCTATAGTGTCATGGTTAATAGCGAAAGACCAGATGGAATTATTGATACCTATCCCGCTAATCCATCCAGACTGAAAGAAACTCTTGTCAATGAAATTCCTGAAATAGAACTAGCGACTCAATACAGTTTTGAAAGTGCTGTATTGGTAAAGCATAAAGCTGAGGGCTTTAATGAAATAGGAATTTATGCTGATCCCAATTTTTTCAGGGTCTTTAGTTTTCCATTGGTAAAAGGCAGCGTTGATAACATTCAGAATAAGTTAAACAGCGTGTATATTTCTGAAGACTTGGCGAAAAAGCTTTTCAAGGATGAAACCTCATTAGAAAAAACTATTCTACTTGGGCAAGATCAGGAATTGACGGTGGCTGGTGTATTCAAAAACATCCCTAATAATTCTTCCCTACAATTTGATTTCGTTGCTCCTTTTGATCTCTATCTACAAGAGAATCCATGGATGCAAAACTGGGCAAGTGGTGGATCGAGAACGACAGTCTTGCTGAGTGAGAATTCAGAAATCCCTACTAATAAAATTGCTAATCTGATACAAAAAAACTGTACAGAATGCACTAGCCAGCCATTTCTTTATCCTTACCATAAGCTTCGACTTCATGGAGAATTTGAAAATGGGGTGAATATTGGCGGAAGAATTCAACAAATTTATCTTTTTGGGATTGTAGCTATTGTGATTCTAATCATGGCATGCATCAATTTCATCAACCTTGCAACTGCAAGATCAGGTTCAAGAGGTCGGGAAGTAGGAATCCGTAAATCTATAGGTGCAAATAAATCTGAACTCGTAATTCAATTTATTACTGAATCTATTTTGGTCTCTTGGATAGCATTAATTCTAGCGATCCTTTTGGTGCAATTGCTCCTTCCCTTTTTTAATCAACTCACAGGAAAAAATCTAGCCCTTGACCTAACCAACCCTATTTTCCTACTAGGTTTAGTGTCAATTACCATCATTACCGGAGTTCTTTCTGGGGCCTACCCTGCATTTATTTTATCCCGCTTCAAACCTATTTCTGTTTTGAAAGGAGATAATAAATCGATTCTGAAAGGACAGACTTTGCGAAGAATTCTGGTCATTGCCCAATTTTCTACTTCGGCCATATTGATCGTGGGAAGTATTGCTATTTATCAGCAAATAAATTTTATCAGCAACCGGAATCTTGGATTTAATAAAGAAAACATCCTCCTCATTGATCAAAATGAAGGCATTGTCAAAAGCTATGAGGGGATAAAAAATGAATTACTTCAGCTTCCAGGAATCGAAAATATTGCCTTTGGTGGGAACAGCATTTTTACCGTTCCAATCACCACAAATGATCCCGTTTGGACTGGAAAACCTGAAAATTCAAACATCAATTTTAAAATTTATCGATGCGACGAGGCGTTTATTCCTACCCTAAACATCCCTATAAGTAATGGCAGAAATTTCTTAGGTGCTCAAGATGCCTCGAATTACATCATCAATAAAAAAGCTGTAGAAGCGATGGGGTTGGATCTTGAAACTGCAGTCGGTACTGAATTGGAAATGTGGCATGGAAAAGGTCAAATCATTGGAGTTTCAGAAGACTTTCATAACGATAACCTGAAGTTTGATATTGAACCGATGATTTTCATGTTTTCTGAAAATCTTGGTTCACACTATTTCATCAAAGTTTCCAATCAAGCTTCCATGGCTGGATTAATTGACCAAGTAAAAGGAGTTTTTAAAAAATACAATCCGGAATATCCTTTTGAATTTTCTTTTCTAGAGGAGGTTTTTGAAAGAGAATATCAAAATGAACAAGTCATAGGCAAACTCGCTCTTTCTTTTACAATCATTGCAATTTTAATCTCTGGTTTGGGTCTTTTTGGTTTGGCTTCATTCACAGCAGAACGAAGAACCAAAGAAATTGGAATTAGAAAAGTCCTTGGCGCCTCTTCCAAAAGTCTTTCTCTATTATTATGTAGCGACTTTGCTATTTTAGTCTTTGCCAGCTTACTGATTGGCTTTCCTATCGCTTGGTATGTTATAAGGGAATTCTTATCCAACTTCACTTTTCATACAGAGATTCATTGGACATTGTTCTTTTTCACTGGCTTGCTGATGCTGGGACTTACATTCCTATCCGTCGGATATCATGCGATCAAGACTGCCTGGTCCAATCCTGTGAATTCCCTGCAGAATGAGGAGTAGGGTTTTGTTAAGAGATGGAAAATAACATTTTCTATTCAACAGGCCCCAATTTACCTTTTGCAGCTTCCAGCAGCGTTTTTGAATCGAACACTTTTCCCGCTTTAACCACAGTATGAACGGATCGGGTTCGATTGATATCCTCTATTGGG
Source organism: Algoriphagus sp. 10J20-15 (assembly GCF_055809615.1). Lineage (NCBI taxonomy): Bacteria > Pseudomonadati > Bacteroidota > Cytophagia > Cytophagales > Cyclobacteriaceae > Algoriphagus > Algoriphagus sp. 10J20-15. The sequence continues at coordinate 119,266 of NZ_JBVVUG010000044.1, read as the reverse complement.
TTCCCTTTGATTATCATTAAATCTCCCCACTTTCCAGGGCTAATGCTACCGGCACGGTCGTCTATTCGAAAAGCCTCAGCGTTTTGCTGGGTAGCATAGTAAAGTACTTCGGCAGCTGGAATTCCAATTTCCACCATGGCTGCCATTTCCCTATGAATAAAGAAACCACCGATCCCTCCACCCAAATAATTATCCAATAACAAAGGACGATCCGTACCTATTGTGATCAAGCCTCCTGCCTCATAATACCTCAAAAGGGTTCCTTGTTTTACTGGATATATTAAGGCACAAAGTTCATTGAAACTCGAGGGTTTCACATCAGCTATAATCTTTTGAGAAAATGGAGTCAAATACTGCGCTTCATTTGCCCAATCTTCAAATATTGGAGAATCTATCATTCCAATCGCCCCGTACGTTCCAAGAGTAGCATCGAAATAAACTCCGTTTTTGATATACAATTGAATGATTTCTTCCAGTCTGGGATCTGCAGGGTCTAGGTCTTTCAAACTATTATAAGCATTGGTAGTGGTCACCAACAAATCTCCTCCCAAGAAATGCTCTACTCGATCAATCCCAATTTTGATCGCATCCTGAGGATTGACCGAGTTTCTAAATCCAGAATCCAAATGTCCGGTTACCGTAAGATTATGCTTATGAGCTTGGTCGATTAGAATTGCAAGATGCTCTTTTGAAATCCCTTTAGCTTTGAAACCAATTGCACCTCTTTTTGCCCAATAATCCACTCGATCTCGGATTTGTTTCTCAGTAAAATCAGGGTTCCAATCAGGAGCCGCCGAACCAAAATACGGTCCAGAGTGCAGGATTCTAGGCCCAAGCCTTTTATTGGCATCGATCGCCTCTTGAAGATCCCACATTTTCTCAGGCTCAATTTCTCCAGCAGGAAAAGTACTGGTAATGCCATTGGCAAGAAAAATCTTGGGCATAGCTACCGTATCATCAAAGGCTTTATTGGCATAGCTCACTCTGTAATGTGCATGCAAATCAATTAAGCCCGGAAGCACATAATCCTCATCACTTAAACTGAGAACCTCCCAATCTTTTATTCCTTCTCCATTTCTAAAAAGCCCATCTCCAATAAAAATCCCTGAGTTCTTTTGAAAACTTTTACTATCAGTATCAAACACCCAACCTCCTCTGATCACAAGGTTCTGGGAGTAGGTTTGGAAACTTACCAAAAGGATAAAAAATATGATAAGGAAAAGGGATTTTGTCATGTTTAGAAAGGAGTTTGCGTTAAAAATGAATACTGAATATACAGAAATCCCTTCCAGTATTATTTGATCTTCAAAGTCAGCTCCCCCATTCTATCTCTGTGATAATCACTCCCAGAGATCTCGTAGGCCTTTTTTACAAATTCCAGAGCGCTCACTATGTCGTTATTTGCTTCAAAATAATCAGCCATAGAATCATACATATTGGCACTTTTGGGAAAATATTTGAGCCCCTGATCAAAGAACATTTTCGCCTTTTCCATTTGCCCCATATCCATATTCATATAACCTGAAATGGTGATCAAATCTTCAGGAAAGGGTGGCACTTCAAAACCAAAATGACTCCTTAGCTTCTCTGCTCTATAATTCAAGATATCGAGTAATTCTGAGGTGGGCGTTTCAGGAATATTAAATAATTCGGTTTTTTCCATTTGAAACCAATCAAAAAGAGAAATCATCCCATTTCTTAAGGAAGGTAGAGGTACGGTTCCATGAAGGTCTTTAGGGAAAATCTCCCAATCAAACGCTAATCCTTGATCTGAATAAACTCGGCAAAGCTCAGCAAAGGCAATATTGCTTCGGGCAAACATGGTGAATTCAGAATCGTCATCCATGACATTGTCAATAGTGATTTCTGGCTTTTGCATATGCAGCTGACCACTTAGAGAAATATAGAGCGATTTTCCATTCAGACCTTCTTTCGTAAATGCTTCCTTGGCTTGCTTTAGCATCAATTGATCATCCCAATCCAAACTCGGATCAATCGCCAAATAATTCTCAAAAAGTTCGGGCTGATGGATCAAAGTATAGATCGAAAAGAGTCCGCCATAAGAATGTCCGATTAACGTTCTATAATCGCTGGCCGGATAGTTTTCTTCCACATATGGAATCAATTCCTCTCCTAGGAATCTCAAAAATTGAGCGGCCCCTCCATTCGGACCATAGCTTGGCTCGACAACTGAAGGAGTCAAATCTCTGGTTCTATTTTCTTGATTAGAAACTCCGATTAGGATCATATCCGGCAAAAAACCACCCATATAAAACTTTTGAGTCACTGTAAGAGCCGGAAACAGAATTTCCCCATCCAGAATAAACGCAACAGGATATTTCTTATCACTCTGAGTGTCAAATTCCTCAGGAAATTGTACAAAAAATTGTCTGGACTCATTTAAAACCTCTGAATAAACAGAGTCTTTTAAGCCTATCTGGGAAAGGAATTGGGCATTAGTTTCACTTATTATGCTAAACAAGATAGCAAGACAAAGCACTGCTTTTTGAATCAGGGATGACATCAGAATGGTGTTAGGGAAATACTTTAAATGGAAATTTATTTGGCTTCTTCTATTTCTACTTTTCTAATCCAGCTCAGGATAAAAGTGGTAGAATACCCCAGAATAAAGACTATTAATCCAAATAAGGGTGAGAGCAAGGTGATTTTTAATCCACCTGCCAGGTATAGCTGGATCCGCGCCGCCAGTTGCCTCTAGGGCATCAAACCCCTGGATCAAGCCCATTAAACTGTTGGCAAATGAAATCACCAATCCGAGAAGTACTGCTTGGTTGATCAGCTTTTTATACTTCAAAAAAGTAGCCACCTCCCCATTCAGATTGGCAATGGCCTTCAGCGTAAAAAAAACCGCTAGCAGTGAACAGGCTAAAATAAGTAACATCCCGATCAATCCTCCTTCTACAAATCTTTCGATGATTACATTTGATAGAACCAATTTCTGAGTTAAAATAGCTGTGATGGTGTACATAGATTTTGTGGTTAGTTGATGATACAAGTTTACAGTACTTGGTATTCTCAAATAAGATTTTGCGACCAACAACTGACTAAACTACCAAATTGACAGGAATTCGTTTGGTTTTGAAAAATACCAGCTACTCAATGTTGCCTATCCAGCAAAACCCGTCAACCATCGCAAATTCTTTGCAAATACAAATTTTTACAAGACCTTGTCCGTTTCAATGAAGAATAATAAGCGGTTGTTAATTCAGGTATCAAAGAAGCTACTGGAACAGTTATCGATCTGTTTAGGCACTCTTTTGTTCTTTACTTTTTACTTCGGCATTACTATTTCCGATCTCGCTCCTGCCTTTACTTTCGGAGTCTTTTTACTCCCAGTTACCATGGGAATGGTTAATGTATTCAGTTTTCGCCTTATTCCAGAATACCTATTTCGGCAAAAGTACTTCTGGTTTGCGCTATACACGGTTTACACCCTAGTTATTTCATTTTTCTTAATTGCCTTATCCTCCTTTTATGGCTTTATTTTCATTAACTCTTTGGAGACAATGGATAGTGACTTTATGCTGAGCAAGAATCTTTACCTCATCATCATTGGGGTATATATTATTGTGTTATTGACTTCCTTATTTTCTGCTTACCGAGAAAGCTATAAAATTCACCTGCGAAATCAGGATCTACAATATGCGCTGGTAAATGGTGAACTTCAACTAAAACAAGACGAACTCTCCTACCTCAAAATGCAGATTCATCCACATTTTTTATTCAATACACTAAATACGATTTATGGCTCAGCAATTTTAAAAAGCAATCAAACACCTGAGTTGATACTTAAACTCTCTAATCTATTGGACTATATCTTGTACCAAACCAAAAAGTCTATGGTTCCCTTACAAGATGAGATCGATCATTTGAAGGATTACCTGGATTTGGAAAAGTTGAGACATGGGGAAAAACTGAAAATCAAATCGACTTTTCCAGATAATTTAAGCAGCCAAATGATCGCTCCTATGCTTTTTCTTCCTTTGCTGGAAAACAGTTTCAAACATGGAAAGTCCCAGGGAAATGACGCTTTTGTAGAATTAAGAATAGAGGCTAGTGAGGGTGATATAAACTTCTTCCTAAAAAACTCCTTAGAGGAAACTGATCAGAATGAAACACTAACTTCTTCTGGAATAGGACTTCAAAACATCCAAAAACGCCTAGCACTCCTCTATCCAAAAGCCTATAATTTTACCTTCGAAAAAGTGAATGGCTACTTTATTGTCAACCTTCACATACAAACAAATCATCCCAAGAGCTCATGAATTGCCTGATCGTTGACGACGAACCCATTGCCCAGAATATTCTGAAGGACTTCATATCCAAGGTTGATCATTTGAACCTTATCGGGTGCGCAAGCAATGCTAACGAAGCTTTCAATGTACTACAACTTGAACAAATCGACTTAATATTCCTCGACATCAATATGCCTGGAATTGACGGGATGGCTTTCGCCAAAATCATCCCTCAGGAGATTCATATGATTTTCACCACTGCCTTTCGGGAATATGCTATTGAGGGATTTAATCTTGAGGCAACGGACTATTTGCTGAAACCCATTCCTTTTGAGAGATTTCTTAAATCAGTTTCTAAAGTAAGAGAGGCTATTGAGAAAAGCAGGGCAAATTCAACTGAAGAAAAGCCCAATTTCTTATTTGTTCGTCAAGATCGAAAAATGGAAAAAGTAAACTTCGCGGACATACTTTACATAGAAAGCTTTGCTGACTACATCAAGATTCATTTGACTGATCGCGTATCGGTTGTGCGCGAGAGCCTATCTAATTTCGAAAAAAAGCTTCCTGAAAATCAATTCATCAGATTCCACCGATCCTTTATCGGAAATATCGCAGCCATCACTTCCTATACCCATGAATTTCTAGAAATAGATGGAAAGGCTTTGACCATTAGCAGATCTTATAAAGAGGATGTTTTGAAAAGGCTTCAGCAATTTGAATAAATATAAATCTTAAAAATTCTGAATATTTTCTCAATCCATAGTGAGAAAATGATTTTTCTAATTTACTTTGTATTTCAAAGTACTTTTAACTATGCGAAAACCTGAACAAGAGTTAGCCGAAATCAAGTCTATGATGGAGCGAAGCACTCGCTTCCTAAGCCTCAGTGGACTTTCTGGAATATTGGCAGGGACCTACGCTTTGATCGCAGCCGGGATTGCTTATACCTGGATCTATTATCCAAAAGTACCTTATGGCAGTAACATAGACAAGATCAGTGATGAAGGGATAGTTGGCAAGTTGCTAATCACTGCATTGATCGTGTTGTTACTATCTATAGGAACTGCTTGGGTGATGAGTCAAAATAACAGCAAGAAAAAGTCTACCAAATTCTGGGACTCCAGCAAGCAAACGTTTCATCCAAGCGCTATTTATACCCATAGCAATTGGTGGAGTTTTTTGCTTGGCTTTGATTTCAAGAGGACATCTCGCTGTAGTCGCTCCCACAACCTTGATCTTTTATGGATTGGGTTTGCTGAATGCCTCCCACTTCACTCATAACGACATCAAATACCTTGGCTATTGTCAGCTTGTGCTTGGAGTTATCTCGGCATTCCTCCCAGGCTTTTGGCCTGCTCACCTGGTCATTAGGTTTTGGAGTACTGCATGTCATCTACGGAGCGATGATGTATTACAAATACGACAGGTAAGGTGAAGGGGAATTACGATAAGGCATTTGAAAATGTGGTCCGATTGCGGGTCATGTCCATCTTGATGGTCAATGATGAATTTGATTTTAATTCATTCAAAGAGCTGCTAGATGTGACGGATGGCAACCTGGCTTCGCACCTGAAAAACCTAGAGAAGCAAGAATACATTTCTGTAGCTAAATCATTCCTGGGCAGAAAACCATTAACCAATTATTCTGCAACAGCCAAAGGTAAAGCAGCATTTCAAGACCATCTTGAATTCCTTGAAAATTTGATCAAAGAAAACAAAACCTAAAAAAATTTAAACATTCACTTTGAAATACAAAGTACTTTCAAAACACAAAATAATGAAAACAAGCATAGAGTTTCTGAAAGGCATTCAATCCAAATCAGCTGCAGTAGCGGCACTCATTGGAGCCTGCATCCCATTTTCCTGGCTTATGTTTTTTATACTGGTCAAGAGTGGGGACTTCGAATCCTGGATGTATATCCCCCTCACCTTTATCCCATTGGGAGGTTTGTTTGGAGGATTATTCTTCTACCTCATGGGATTTGTCTGGTTTCCTTCTGGAGGAAGAAAACTGGCGGCTATCATTTTCAGCACTCTACTCTACTTCGTAGGGATATGGCTCGGTGCAGTTTTCGCATTCAGCCTAGTTGGGCTTTGGGATTAATATCTCCATATACACCTACCTATAATTTACCTCACACTTTAACTCACTAAATCATGGAAAAAGAATCAAACCTTTCTATCCTCGAAAAATTTCAGGATTGGATTTCCCGCTCTACCAGCTTAAAACTTTTAGTAATAGGCTTCATTGCCTTATTACTTTTAATTCCTCAAGCCTTGATTACGGACTTAATTAACGAAAGGCAAATCCGTCTCCAAGAAACGGAAAATGAAGTGACAGATAAATGGTCTCGGGCGCAAACTGTAATTGGTCCCTATCTGGCACTACCCTATCATACGTATCGAGAGGTACAGAGCAACGGTGAAACCAAGGTAATTAAGGAATTACAAACGGCTTATTTTCTACCTGATCTTTTAGACGTCACTGGGGACCTTCAGGCCGAATCTCTTCATCGAGGCATTTTTGATGTGGTCGTTTACCGAGGCGATTTAGATCTGAAAGCCAACTTCAATTCCATTGCACTTGGAAAACTTGATATAACCACTGAGCAAGTACTTTGGGATCAAGCCACCTTTCTAATTTCCGTGAGTGATCTAAGAGGAATTGGTGAAAATCCTGACCTAAAACTTGATAGCAAATCGCTTATTTCAGAACCATTTACTGATACTCAAACTAACTTGAAGGGTCTTCAATTCCCTGCTTACCTAGATTCTGCATCAAATGATTTTACATTCTCTGGAAAAATAAAGCTGAAAGGAAGCAAGGAGTTTCATATCGTTCCTTTAGGCAAAACCACCACCTTGAACCTCAGTGGAAACTGGCCTAACCCGAGTTTCCAGGGAGACTTTTTACCTGAAGAAAGAGTTTTGACCAAGGAAGGTTTTGAGAGCACATGGAAGGTCCTTCATTTCAATAGACCTTTTGGCCAGGAATTCACCAATACGCTGCCAAATTTTCTGGAAAGTTCCTTTGGCTTAAGCCTCAAAATGCCCGTAGATCAATACCAGCAGAGCATACGAACTTCGAAATATGCAATCCTCATCATTATCTTGAGTTTTCTGGCCTTGTTCCTCATGGAGACCTTTACTAAAAGAAGAATTCACCCGCTTCAATATACTCTGGTTGGTTTTGCGCTTGTCCTCTATTACACCCTGTTGATAGCACTTTCAGAGCAATTTGGTTTTACATCAGCATACCTTATTTCGAGCTTAGCTACCGTAGGACTCCTAGCATTTTATTCCAAAAGCCTCTTTTCCCAACTCAAAACCACAGGGATTTTCACAGGAATTCTTTCTGCCTTTTACCTTTTCATTTTTGTGATCATAAAGCAACAGGACTACGCCTTATTGATTGGAAGTATTGGGCTTTTTATAGCACTTGCAGTGACCATGTTTATATCTAGAAAAATCGATTGGTATAAAAAATAAATCAGAGTAGATCTGTTTGACACCTTTATTTGAAAGCAAATGAAATTATCAAGTTTACCTGAAAAATTAGAGAACTATTACTTCAGCATAAAGAGAAATAGATGGCACTGGTTGTTTCAACTCGGTTGCAGAATCCTTCTAGCCTATGCATTTATAGTAGCAGGAATGGTGAAAATTCTTGGTGAGCGATTTGCCAGCGGTTTATCTGTCATACATCCCATGGGCTCCTACCTGGAGGCACTGCATCACACGGGGTATTACTACACTTTTATCGGTGTTGCACAGGTGTTAGCAGCGATCTTACTTCTTATTCCTCGCACAGTGTTAATGGGAGCATTAGTGTACTTGCCCATTATTGTAAATATTTGGGTGCTTTCATATGCAGTTCGATTTGTGGGCTCCTATGTCACGTCGCCATTAATGGTGTTGGCCAATCTTTACATTCTGGCGTGGCATTACGACAAGCTGAGATACATCTTGCCTTTTAATCGATATTCGAAGGAAGTAAGCGTGCTAAAGCCTGAGAAATTCGATAAAAAGTTTCCATTTCTGTTCTTTTTAGGAGTGATTGGAATCCTGGTTTTCACCGTATTGTTTTCACGTTTTGGGCATGAAGCGATGCCTCAGAATTCTTTAGAATCCTGCAAAAAACAGTTTGTAGGAAAAGAATATGAGGCAGCTGGATTTGAATTTTGTGAATGTGTCCATACCAATGGAAACCCCTTGGATGATTGCCTAGAGAGATTTGATCAAAGCAAAAAGTAGGTTGTTATATCCATTAAAATAAAAATAGGAGATGCATATACTTGCAGGGACTTCTGTGGGAATGATCCCTGCACTTTTTTGACTCAATCAATAAAATGGTTGTATTTTGGCAAATGCCATCAAAACCACTTCTAGTCAATGGATATTTTTAGCATCATTACCATTCTTATAGTCCTATCAGCAGTATTTGCCTTTATCAATACTAAATTCCTGAAGTTGCCTTTTACGATTGGCTTGATGATTATTGCCATCGTATTCACACTAGGCATCACCATTTTAGGTAAAATCAATCACTTTTTCATCGACGAAGCTGAGTTGCTGATAGGTTCTATCGACTTCGAAACTGCTTTGTTGGATGTGATGCTGAGCTTTTTGCTTTTCGCTGGGGCGCTGCATACCAAACTGGATTCATTGAAAGCGATGAAAGCCCCGATTGCTGTCTTTGCCACTATCGGTGTGCTAATTTCCACTTTTTTGGCGGGAACCATGATGTTCTACGTTTTCATTCTTTTTGGGCATGAAATCGACTACATCTACTGTCTATTGTTTGGAGCTCTGATCTCTCCTACGGACCCTATTGCTGTTTTGGGGATTCTTAAAGATGCCAATGCACCTAAAAAACTTGAAGTCAAAATAGTTGGCGAATCGCTTTTTAATGATGGCGTGGGTGTGGTTATTTTCCTAGTGATTTTCAAAATAGCACAGAAAGGAATCGGTGCGGTGAGTGCAAACGAAGTCGGATTACTTTTTCTCGAAGAAGTGGCTGGAGGAATTGGCTTAGGTCTGGTCGCAGGCTGGTTGACATTTAGATTGATGAAAGTGATAGATCACTACGAAACCGAAGTAATCATCACGTTAGCGCTGGTGATGGGGCTATCTATGCTAGCACATTACCTTCATGTATCGGGTCCGCTGGCCGTAGTGGTAGCCGGGATTTTTATAGGAAACAAATCTCCGACCATTGCCTGGTCTGAGACCACACATAACTACGTGGATAAATTCTGGGAGTTGATCGATGTGCTGCTAAACGCAGTCCTCTTTGTATTAATCGGTCTGGAGCTCCTGATTATTACTGCAAGCGAGGAGTACCTAACTCTAGGGCTAATCGCAATTCCAGTAGCTCTTCTCGCAAGATATTTATCGTTGGCAGGGCCAGTGGCAATTTTCAGAAAGCAACTGGACTTTATCCCTAAAACAGGCTTGATGATGACTTGGGGCGGAATCCGAGGTGGAATTTCCATCGCATTAGCTTTATCTCTTGAGCCGCAAATGGAGCGAGAACTCTTCCTAACCGTGACCTATGTGATTGTGGTTTTCTCAATCATAGGACAAGGTTTAACAATAGGACCTTTGGTGAAAAGAGTAATAGGTATGAGCGAGAATGACGATCCGAAGTAACAGAAAACTTATTTTTCGAAAGTAATAGCTTCTGGACTTGCTCCTAATTGCTCTAAAGTCTCACTTATAGCTTTCACCATTGAATCAGGTCCACAAACGTAAAAGTGCTGAGAATAGTCCTGTACATGTTCCTTTAAAAACGCTTCATCAATGAGACCATTTTCATGACCACTAGCACTTTCTTTTTCAAGAATAGAAACAAAGTCTTTCCCTAACGTCTCTCTGAAATAGCTTTCCAAAATCACATCCTGCTTAGTCTTATTTGCAAAGAAAAGTTGATTTCCAGACAGTTCTCCTTTTTCTTTCAAAGACTTTATAATCGCGATAAACGGGGTAACTCCAGCACCTCCAGCTATAAATACTCCCTTTCCCTTGTAGTTTATGGCTCCCCAGGAATCATCTAGTATTAGCTCATCTCCTACCACTAATCGGTCGAGTTGATTGGTCAGCCCATCGTGATCAGCGTAGGATTTTATTACAAATTGCAAATAATCATCCTCTGGCAAAGAAGTAAATGTAAATGGCCGCTTTTCCTTTTTCCACTCTGGTTTGTTAATAGCTAATTCAGTTGCTTGACCTGGAGTAAAAGAATAGCCCTTGGGCTTCTCCACTTTATACTGCTTTACATCATGTGTTAGTTTTTGGATATCAATTAGTTTTGAAACGTAAGCCATTAAAATAAGATAGTTGGTGTTACTATATAATACGTATTCAAAGTTTTTTGTTTAGTCACTTCCTATTTAATCCTACGAGTCCGAGGACGTAAATTGAGTAATATCTTCAATATTTATATGATTTAGCTAACTTGAGCTTTGAAAAACCCCTATTCAAAAATGAAAAAACAAGTAAATCAAAGCATCCTCTTATTACTCATTCTATCTCTTGCTTTCACGGCATGTTCCAGCAAAACAGGAACTGAAGAGGTGGAAGAAACAATGGAAGAAACACAAGTAGCATCAGCCAATTTTGGTGGATTAGCTCTCTATACATTGAGAGATGCTATGTCGAAAGACCCTAAAGGCACGCTAAAAGCTGTAGCAGAAAACGGCTATGCTTACGTAGAAACAGCTAATTATTCAGATGGGAAGTTCTACGGCATGACCCCTACTGAATTCAAATCCTACTTAGAATCCCTTGGCCTGACTGCGAAAAGTGCGCACATGGGCATGGTTAATTTGGAGAATGCAGATCAATTGATTTCAGACGTAAAGGCTGCTGGAATAGAATATTTTGTCATTCCTGTACCTCCTATGGGCATGTTTACTTCCGGAAAAGATGGTATGGGCATGAAGGGTACACCAGAAGAATTGGTTAATATCATGAATACCTTGGGCGAAAAGTGTTCAAATGCAGGCGTCAAGTTACTTTACCATAATCATGATTTTGAATTCAAGACTTTGGAGGATGGAACAGTGATCGAAGATTTACTTTTGGAGAAATGTAATCCCGAATTTGTAAACTTTCAGATGGATCTTTTCTGGGTGACTAAAGCTGGCGTAGACCCGCTAACCTATTTTGAAAAGTATCCAGGGCGCTTCATTGCTTGGCATGTAAAAGACATGAATGAAGAAGGTAACTTTGCTCCTGTAGGAACTGGCACGATAGATTTCAAGAGAATCTTGGCAGAGAAGGATAAATCAGGAATGGAGTTCTACTTAGTAGAGCAGGACAATACTTTCGATTTAGACCCTTTGGAAGCAATCAAAATCAGCCATCAAGGTTTAGAAGAGATTGGATTCAAATAATCCCCCCTTTTTATAAATTAAAAGCCACCTTAATCGGTGGCTTTTGTCGTTTTGAGGATCCTGCTTTTAAAACTCAATAATAACCCACTCCTCATTTCAGATGTTTTTAGTAATTTAATCGGTGTCCCGAAAACGATAACCTGATTATGAAAAACCCAATTTTTATTTTGCTGCTTTGGCTCTTTATTCCTTTGGTTGGAAAGGCTCAGCAAGAAAAGCCAAATATTGTCTTGATTCTAGCAGATGACTTAGGATGGTCAGATATCGGATGCTACGGAAGTGAGGTAGAAACTCCAAATTTAGACTGGTTAGCAGAAAGAGGCATCCGATTCACCCAAATGTATAATACATCAAAGTGCAATCCTTCTAGAGCAGCATTGATTACAGGCTTGTATGCTCAGCAGGTTGGATATGGCGCCACTTACCTTCAGCCTCTGAAAAATGGAATCACAGCCGGAGAACTTCTCCAGTCAACTGGATATAGAACGTTGTGGGCGGGAAAACACCATGGCTACGATCATCCAATGGACCGGGGTTTTGATAGGTATTATGGATTGAAAGAAGGCGCTTCAAACCATTTCAATCCCGGCCCGCGACGTGTGAATGAACCAGAACCTGCCCAAAAAAGACCTGATCGCCCATTTTACGATGACAGGAAATTGATGCAGCCTTATTCAGTGCCGCAAGATTATTATTCCACCGATTACTTCACCAAGCATGCTTTGCAGTGGTTGGACGAATACAAAGAGGATAAGCAACCATTTTTTCTTTATTTGGCTTACACAGCGCCGCATGATCCACTAATGGCTTGGCCAGAAGACATTGAGAAGTACAAAGGAAAATATGCACAAGGCTATGAGGCTATCCGGAAAAAACGATTTGAAAAGCAGAAAAAACTAGGAATCATAGATGAAAGCTATGCGCTAAGCGACCCAACATATGAGCCATGGGAATCTCTTTCAGATTCAGTGCGACAAGTAGAAGAGCTGAAAATGGAAGTATATGCAGCGATGATTGATCGAATGGATCAAAAAATCGGAGAAATAATCCAGAAGCTAAGAACACAAGGTAAGCTAGATAATACAGTTTTTCTATTTCTTTCAGACAACGGCGCTTCAGCTGAAGTAGTAACTATACCCGGCAACGGGGAAATCGGTTCCGTAGGACAATGGACTTCCCTTGGAGCAGATTGGGCAAATGTTGGAAACACTCCTCTTCGATTCTTTAAAAACTATTCGTTTGAAGGAGGGATTAAAACTCCCTTGATCGTCTCATGGCCAAAAGGCTTGGGACATCAAAATGAAATCAACTCTTTTCCAGCCCATCTAATCGACATTCTCCCTACCCTGGCCGAACTCGCAGGTGCTAAATACCCAACTGAGTTTAAGGGAAATTCTATTTTACCTGCTGAAGGACAAAGCCTATTACCAGCTATCCGGGGTGAAAAATCGCAACGGGAAGAACCAATTTTCTGGGAATGGTCTGTAGGAAAAGCCGTGAGAAAAGGCGACTGGAAACTTGTCAGCCATGGAAAAAATGCTCCCTGGGAATTGTATAATCTTAATAGTGACCCAACAGAAACCAATAATATAATTACACTGCAACCTGAAATTGCCAGGGAAATGGAAGTTGAATTTCAAAACTGGAAAACCAGAGTTAGTCTTTATTAAAGTCTAAACTTAGTTATTGGCAACAAACCTCTTGTCATAGATTAGTCAATGAACGGAAATACCACAATAATCCTGATTTTCGGAATCCTGATCCTACATTTTGTTTTTGGGATCGGCTATTTGGTCTTCAAACTATCCCGCAAAAACCAAAACAACAAAAAATGATTCCTGTAGAAGATTAGACATATGTTCTGGTATTTACATGAAAATAAAAAACCACTTCTTAGTAGAAGTGGTTTTCGCGTTGAAACCATTTAATGTTTAGCCAATTAAACCAAAAGTGTCAAGTTGCGATGGGTATTATTGTGTCCTATCCAAGAATAGCCGTTGGTAGTCCTCGCACTTGCTGCAAGTACAAAGCTGTATGCACAGGATTGCGGTGGTCTCCAATTTCCGGATGCGGGAATCACCTTATTAACGAAGCCTGTCCAGTTTCCTTTTGCCGGAGTATAGCTTTCGCTATAAATACTGGTAGAAAGCCCTGAACCATAAGTCGCATAGAAACTAACTCCTCTAAGATTCCCTTCGGGATCATTGGCAGTAATTCGGAAATTCAAACCATCTGGAGCAGCGCCTATTGTTTCGATCGCACAGGCAGAAACTTCGCTGCTGCCATGCTTCACACTTTGTATCACTACGTCTGGCACGTGATTGTCTATATACAACCTCAACACTTGCGAATCCAATTCTGTGTAACTCGTTCCTATATAAAAAGTGACTTTCACGCTATATAAGCCCGGTAATAAACCAGAAGTCGGAAACTGAATCAGTAAATCATCTATCGAGTAGTCAGTTGCGGGATTTGTCATTTGATAATAGCCAAATGAATTGGGAGCAAAAGACTCCAAGGCATAGGTTGAGCCTGTCCAGCGATAATTCGACCAATTGCTAATCAATTTGGTGTACGAACCTCCCCCCGGACCAGCAATTTCCACTTTGTATTTTCTATTTCCTGCAGAATAGAGCTGCTGCAGCTTGGTACGATTGCCTATCAAATTCAAAGTACCCCCAAAGGCAGCATTCTCCACAGCTAGATAATATCCTGCATCTGTTGTTGCACGACCAGTAGTAGGAGAAATTTTGGTAGTTGGAATCAATCCTACACTACCTACTAAAGGACCCAAATCCTTTACAGGAATTGTCGGCTTTCTACTAAGAATTAACTGACGAAGTTTCGTGAAATCCTTGTAAAAATTACCAGGAAAATCAGTTGTAAAGCCAGGATTGCTGGACTTCACTCTGAAACCAAAATAAGTGTATGGAGTACTGAGCGGCCAAGATAACGCCACATTGATCTCACTGAGCTGTATTCTAAACTTCCATATTCTATGGGAATCGTCTGAGTTGGGGCTAGCGCCAAATTCCTGCATTACGGCCGAATTGGATGGATCTGAAAGTAAACCAGTCCACTGGCCAGGTCCAAGGTATTTTTGCTTACCTAGCTTGTTTGGCTGACCAGGGTACAAGCCATAATTCACATCAACACCTGAAGTGATATTACGATCACGGTTGTTATCAAAAGACAGCCAAAAGTAATCGTTCGTACTCGGATCATTCCCAGTATCAGATACCACATCTAAGGTGAGATAAAGGAAATTTGCATCATTTTTTGCCATCACAAATCCTCGGGAGAACTTGAGGCTTCCGGCTCCATCCCAGTCTCCTGCCATGATTGGTTTATTAATGTCAATTGGGTTTACTGCCCACTCACTCCGTAAGGGTAAAGCAAAAAGTAACGGGGATGTGATAGATAAATTTCTAAGTTTAGCCATTGTTTTTAATTGTTATGAAATTTGAAAAAAAGCGTTTGTCTCTTAAAAAATTGAGACGATTATGAAAATACAATCCCGCACTGCTCTGAAAAAAATCAAGCCAATAACGGGAACCTTAGAATATCCAAGCAGATAAAATTAGTTCAATCCGCTGATATTCAATCTCTTAGTAAATTTAAGCATTGACCAGTAAAATGATAGGGAAAAGCGCACAAAAAAACCCTGACTTGTACTAAGCCAGGGTTTTAGATTATTATTTTTTGCAAATTACTTAGCTGGAAGAACCTTTGCTTTGAGTTCCCCAAAGCCCACTCTCACTCCATCTTTCTCTGCAAATCCTTTCATAATTACTGTATCACCATCTTCGATAAACTTTCGTTCGGTTCCGGATTCAAGCTTAACTGCATTTTTCCCATTCCAGGTAGAGCTCCAGCATTGACCCAAAAGAATCTGGCTCCTGACCTGAGATCGTTCCAGAAGCGATCATATCGCCAACGTTGATATTACATCCATTTACTGTATGATGTGCCAATTGCTGGGCAACATTCCAATACATATTTTTGAAATTGGAAGAACAGACCTTGCTGCTCTTCTCTTCTTCTGGCTGGATATAAGCCTCTAAATGTATATCGAAACTATGGGATTGGTCGCATTTCAAATAATCCAAGACTTCAGGTTCTTGCACAGGACTTTCCACTTTGAATTGCTCCAGAGCTTCGAGAGTAACTACCCAAGGTGAGACAGAGGATGCAAAGCTTTTTCCCAAAAATGGACCTAAGGGCACGTATTCCCATGCTTGAATATCCCGAGCTGACCAATCGTTAAACAATACAAAACCGAAAATATAATCCTCAGCATCTGCTGTAGAAACCGAGTCACCGAGCTTGGTTGATTTACCGGTAATGAATGCCAACTCTAGTTCGAAGTCTAACTTTTTACTAGGTCCAAAAACAGGTGAACTTGATTCAGGATCTTTAGTTTGTCCTTTTGGGCGGATTACTGGCACACCTGAAGGAATAATAGAAGAAGCACGACCATGATATGCTACAGGAAGATGTTTCCAGTTTGGCAATAATGCATTTTCTGGATCACGAAACATTTTACCGACATTGGTAGCATGCTCCATGCTGCTATAAAAGTCTGTGTAATCACCGATTTTTACTGGCAACAGCATAGTGGCTTCCTTCCGATTCAGCATTACTTTTCCTCTTGCAGAATGGTCTCTCAGTTTTTCATTATCTGCAGCAAGCAAATCCTGAACGCGTTCTCTGATTTTTTTGGTAGTTACTTTACCGAGTTCGATCAGGTCATTAAGATATTCACTTAAGAAAATCCCTTCAGGCAAAAACATATCTGAAAAGAATCCCTCTTGATCAAGAATACTTAGATCCACAATCTTATCGCCTATTGCTATTCCGATACGCGGACTAAGCTTTTTGTTTTTGAAGACTCCAAAAGGAAGATTGTAAATCGTGAAATCTGAATTTTTTGCTACTTCCACCCAGGTAGTCAGGGCGTTGCTTGGGCTGTCGCTCATTGGTAAAAATCGTTAGGAGTGCAAATTTAGCCTTTCTATATGAAATGAAAAGTGCAAAAGCTGAAGTAGCCGGATTTCATTTCGCAAGTACGGCTATAAGTCTTTGGCTACTTGACCGTTGACCCGAGGGAGCTAAATTTCAATTAATTCCAATCTACAAAATCAACCAATCATCAATTATTTCACCCTGTTTTCAAGCGCTTTGCTAACTTAGGTGCCAACTAAAACCCTGAAAAAATGAAATCTGACCAAAATAAAGTTCATATCAATTGGCTTTCATAAGTCTTTAATGGTTCCTAGCCCTCACTTAAATTAATTTTATAAACAAATGAAAAACCTTCACAAATTCTGCCTGACTATCCTCATGGTATTGTTGGTATCGGTTGCTTTTTCTCAGGAAAAAAGCATCATCGATCAGCTTGAGGAAGTCGCTATAGTAGACCAAAAAGTCATGATGCCTATGCGAGACGGTGTTCGCTTGGCTACTGATATCTATCGCCCCAAAGGAGAAGGGAAATACCCAATCGTATTTTCTAGAACTCCCTACAACTTTAACACCTGGGAAATGGAGAAATGAATACCCGCACCATGCAGACTGCCCTTTCATGGGTAGAAAAAGGCTATGCATATGTAGTCCAAAATGAGCGTGGTAGGTATTTTTCTGAAGGAGATTGGGACATACTTGGCGTCCCATTGACCGATGGATACGATGCATTTGAGTGGATGTCCAAGCAAAACTGGAGCAATGGCAAAATAGGAACATTAGGTTGCTCCTCCACTGCTGAGTGGCAAATGGCTGTGGCTTCTTTAGATCATCCAGCATTGGCGGCGCTTGTACCCCAAGGTTATGGTGCAGGTGTTGGCCGGGTAGGTGAATTTTATGAGCAGGGAAACTGGTATCGCGGCGGTGCTGGTCAGATGCTTTTTACAAACTGGCTTTATGGTGTTCAGCATGACCCAATGGCGCCAAGATTACCAAAAGGTATTGAACAGAAAGACTTGTTGAGACTTCAGCGTTTTTATGACATGTCTCCTGAGTACCCTAGAATTGATTCCAAAGAAGCTTTGGCACATCTTCCTATTCAGGATATCATTAGAAATCAGAATGGTCCAATGGGCATCTACGAAGAGATGATCACCCGCAAGCCAAACGATCCCAAGTGGTTTGAAGGCGGATTGTACCACGATGATATGCCATTTGACAAACCGAGTTTCTGGTTTGTATCTTGGTTTGATGTGTCAGCTGGTCCAAACATAGCGCTATTCAATCATGCTCGCGAAAATGCCATTTCGCAAATGGCAAGAGATAATCAGTACCTCGTGATCGCCCCTGTGCTTCACTGTTCCTACACCAGAGCCTCTGAAAACACCATGGTAGGCGATCTGAATGTGGGTGATGCCCGATTGAATTACGATGAAATCATCACGGCTTGGTTTGATGTATGGCTAAAAGGAGAGAAATCTGAAGTCATGGAGGAAATGCCAAGAGTGCAGTATTACACGATGGGAGCAAATAAATGGCAAACTTCAGACGTATGGCCTCCTGCAGATGCTGTGATGACTACTATGTATTTGGATTCCGAAGGGAAAGCCAATACGCTCAACGGAAATGGGAAACTAACTCCCAAAAAGCCTAAAAAAGATAATCCCGATACTTTCAAATATGACCCAATGAATCCTGTGACATCTTATGGAGGTAACGTCTGCTGTACAGGAAATGCTATTGATGGTAATGGAGGATCCAAAGATCAATCTGAGATGGAGAAACGTGAAGATATCTTGGTTTATACTTCGGATGTGCTGGAAGAGGGTATTGAAGTTTCAGGCTTTATTGAATCCTACCTATACCTATCTTCTGATGCCAAAGATACTGATGTCACAATAAAGCTAATCGACGTCTATCCTGACGGAAAAGCATATAATCTAGATGAAACAATTCAGCGTGTTCGCTACAGAGAAGGCTACGACAAAGAAGTCTGGATGGAAGATGGGGAAGTGTACGAAGTAAAAATGACCCCTATGAGTACTTCAAACTACTTTGACAAAGGTCATAGAATCCGCATCGAAGTCAGCAGTTCCAACTTCCCACGATTTGACCGAAATATGAATACTGGTGGAAATACCTACGACGAAACCGAAGGAATCGTCGCTACCAACTCGATTCATCATGGTGGAAAGAGCCTGAGCAGGATTGTGCTGCCGATTGTCAAATAATTTTGCGCTCAACAATTACTAAACAATATTTAAAGGAGAGATCTAGGTCTCTCCTTTTTTTATTCGGTCAATCGACAATTACAATTAATTTAGTTTAAACAATATTGTATTTTATCCATTGATATAAAAAGGAGAAAAATTCTAAGAAAACACTAGAGAGTAAGGAGATTTTTTAGGATTTTAAACAAGGATTAACACATAACCAACAAACTATGATAAACAAACCTTTACTCACGTTGATACTCCTTTTCTCTGTACGATTGGAGTATCGTGGGCACAATACACCATCAGAGGTACTGTGTCCGATGAAAGAACAGGCGAGCCACTGATTGGAGCCAGTATCCTTATAAAGGGAAAAACTACTTCAGGAGCAGTGACGGACTTAGATGGGAATTACTCATTGGATATGAATAGCTCAGGAAGCGTTGAGCTGATCGTCTCATCCATAGGGTATTTGAAAAAGACCATTTCTGTAAACCAAAACCAAACAGAAGTCAACATCCAGCTGAATCAAAAGATGCTACAAACTTGGAAGAAGTCGTAGTAACCGGATTAGCGTCTTCTGTAAAACGTAGTAACCTAGCCAATGCTGTCACTTCAGTATCGTCAAGAGACCTAACAGGTACAACAACGATACAAACTACAGATGGTGCACTATACGGAAAAGTGCCAGGTGCTACGATCCGATCAAATGGTGGAGCTCCACGGAGGAGGTATCTCTATAGACAGCTTAGAGGAATTTCCAGCTTGCAGGGAGCATCTCAGCCACTTATAATTGTGGACGGAGTCTACATCAATAATGCCTCTCAGCGTACAGGTAGAGCTACTGTATCTGGAGCAGGCGCTTCCAGCCAAGATGATGGAGCAGACAGACTGGCTGATATTAACCCTGCAGACATTGAGAATATAGAGGTTCTGAAGGGGCCTTCCGCAGCAGCTATCTATGGAACACGAGCAAATGCGGGGTAATTATCATCACCACCAAGCGTGGTGCTGAAGGCAGAACTAACGTCTCCCTTTCGCAGGATATAGGTTTTGCCAAGCCATTGAGATTACTGGGAGTGGATGATTGGAGTGAGAAGGACAAAATTAATTTTTTCTTTCCTGAATCCAGGAGACCTATACAGCTTGAGCGCTACAGAGCAGCTGAGGCGAGTGGTACTTTTATTGATTATGAAGATTATTTTTATAACAATACCGCCTTACTGTTGAATACCAGAATAAATGTATCTGGAGGTACGGAAAAGACTAAATTCTTTGTATCGGGTAATGTCACAAATGAAGACGGTACAGTCAAAAATACTGGGTTTGAACGTTATTCGATTCGAGCAAATATAGATCAGAAGATCACAGACAGAATAAAATTAGGAGTATCCTCCAACTACATAAGATCCAATACCGATAGAGGCTTTACTGGTAATCAAAATAATACTGGAGCTAGTATAGGGTATAGCATTTCTTATGTTCCTAATTATTATGATTTGAGAAGAAATGAAGATGGAACATACCCTATCAACCCGTACTTCTCAGAAAACCCTGTTTCTGTCACAGACAATGCTCAGAACAACTCGTTGGTTAATCGTTTTATCCAAGCATTTACCTTGGATTTTGATATTCTCAAAACTCAGAATAGCTATTTGAAAGCTTCTGTATCCGGAGGTTTGGATCATTTGCAAAACTCCACTCAAATCTACCTCCCTGAGTTCTTGCAGTTTCAGAGAGCACAGGCAAATCCGGGAGATCTTTTTGGGAAGGAGAGTATAGAGTTTCAACACCAACTTCCAAGCTGCATTAGTTTACAATTGGAACCTAGGCAAAGTCAATATGAATTCCCAAGCAGGTCTCGTTCGTTTGGATTTTGACAACAGCTCCTTGTTCAATAGAGGCAGAGGGTCTAGGTTCGCTGGGCCAGAGAAACTTAAAACAAGCCAACATTCAGGAGATAAATGATCAATTCAACAGCAAAATTCAAGAAGCAGGAATATTCCTGCAACAGGAAGCAAATTGGGAGGATAAGATCATTGGAACTCTAGGCATCAGATGGGATAAATCCACTTTGAATGGCGATCCAAACGAATACTATGCATTCCCTAGAGCAAGTGTAGCTTTTAATCTTGGAAACTTTGACTTCTGGAATAGTTCCGTAATCACTCAATTGAAACCAAGGCTAGCCTACGGAGAGACTGCTGGTCCCGTGCCATTTGGCGCGACATTCACCCCTTTAGGAGGAACTAATATAGGTGGGTTGCTAGGTTCAACAGTTTCTACTTCAATTGGTAATACGCAGATTCAGCCAGAAACTGCTTCAGAACTTGAGTTCGGTGTAGATGCAGGTTTCTTCAACAATCGTATCAGCTTGGAAGCTACCTATTACATCAAGAACACACAAAACAACCTTCAAAACCTAAATCTGGCACCATCTACCGGTGTAAATACCACGCCTAGTAATGAGGCTGAACTTCAAAACAAAGGTTTAGAACTAAGTCTATCTGGCACAGTAGTGGATAAATCAAACTTCAGATGGTTCTCAAGAATTCTATACTGGCAAAATGATATAGAAATGACTAGACTGGGTATCCCCACCTACATTTCAGGAGGTTTTGGATCTGGACTTGGTACATTTCTATATGCAGAAGGCTACTCCCCTACTACTATTGTAGGTACACCAGCAGATCCTTCCATTCCGGGCGGATTTACGATTTGGGGGGATGCTCAGCCAGACTTCAATCTTTCGTTCTCTAACTCTTTCAGTATCTATAAAGGGATTGAATTTTCCTTCCTAGTAGACTGGAGAAGTGGTGGAGAAAACGTGAACCTTTCTTCGTTCTTATCTGATGGAGGAGGGACGACCAATGGGTGGTTTGATGATGATAATGGAGATGGGGTTCCAAACGGTAGACAAAGAGAACCAGAACCATACAATAATGCTGGTCGATGGGTTCAGGATGCTTCATTCGTAAAAGTCCGCGAAATAGGCCTTTATTATACTTTACCTAAAGAAACTCTAAATAACTGGTTTGGAAATACAGTTCAAAATCTACGTGTAGGTTCTTCCGTCAACAATGCATTCCTATTCACCGATTATGAAGGATATGACCCTGAGACTTCCACCTTTGGAGCTCAAGCTGTTGCCAACAACGTGGATATTGCTCCATACCCTACTTCTCGAAGGATTTTCTTTCACGTAACCATTGACTTTTAATCCGACTCAACATGAAAAAAATAACAAGAAATATAGGATTTGCTATGATTGCAGCCACGATGATCGCTGGATGTAATCCCTTGGAATTCGACGACATCCAAGATCCTAATAATCCATCTGTAGGAAGTATCGCTAATAATGCAACTTCTGAACAAATACAATTCCTGATCACTGGATTAGAATCCAGACACCGAGGCTATGTAACTAACATTTCCCAAGCATGGAATACTTTTGGGCGGGAAATATGGTACCTCGAATGCCTCTGACCCAAGATTTCAAACAGATTGGTTGGGCCAGAATGGTCGAGTTCCAGATCGATCCTACTTTGGTTTTGGTAATACTGGAGGAGGTTCTTGGGCTACCCCTTATCAAGCGATCAAGCAAGCCGATGTTCTCCAGTTAGCTGCTGCTAATACCAGCAATATCACTGATGCACAAAAGAACGCAGTTATAGGGTTTGCCAAAACTATACAAGGCTACCAATTCATGATTCCAGCTAATTTTGTCTATCAAAATGGAATCCGAATGGAGGTGACCGATCCACTGAACCCTGATCCTTTTGTAACCTACGAGCAAGCGCTAGATCAGATCAGCACTATACTGGACGAAGGATTTCAAGCATTTTCCAGCGCAGGCTCAGGAAACTTCCCTTTCAGGCTGACCAGCGGATTCAATGGCTTCAACACCGTCACAGGCCTTCAGCAAGTCAATCGAGCCATAGCAGCACGACTGAATGCGTACAGAGAAGATTGGCAAGGTGTTTTGACGGCACTAAACGGTTCATTCATGGACCTGAATGGAAATCTAACAGCAGGGCCAGCTCACCCTTATGGAGCAGCACCAGATATTTTCAACCCGCTCTTTTATCTGCCAAATGCAGCTGTGAACACCATCATCGTAGTACACCCTTCCGTTCTGGATGATGCTACACCTGGTGACCTCCGCGTTCAAAATAAATTTCTACAGCGGACCAACCCAGTCACTGTGACTACAGATGCTGGCGCCTTAGTAGGGACACATCAAGATGCTAGATGGTCTAACAACACGGCTCCTATTCCTTTCATTAGAAATGAAGAACTAATCCTACTTAAGGCAGAAGCTCATGCTAACTTAAATCAGGCTAATGATGCAGTAGAGGCTATTAACATTATTCGCACAGCAGCTGGAATCGGCCCATACACTGGCGCTACCACCACCGCAGCATTGATAGACGAGATTTTATATCAGCGCAGATACTCGCTTTGGGCGGAGCCTTGGGGACATAGATGGATAGATGCAAGACGCTATGATCGGCTTAGCGATATCCCTACATCCTATGATGGAGGGTCTATTTTCACCCAATTCCCTCATCCACAGGCAGAGTTAAGCTGGGATGAATATGTAGGAAATTAAAATCCTTAATGCTGAATAAAAAGGGAAGCTGGTATCAGCTTCCCTTTTTTTAGGTAAATAAAATAAATCTTTAAAATAGGTATAATCAAAATACCTGGTTGATATTATCATTGATACACCTCCTCAAAAATGAGAAACTTATTAAAATTGGAAGAAGCAGCAATATTCCTTCTTAGCATTTATTTATTCAGCACTTTAGATTTTGCTTGGTGGTGGTTTCCAGCACTCTTACTGCTCCCTGATATAGGAATGATTGGCTATTTATTCAACCCGAAAATTGGAGCTTTCATTTATAATCTTTTCCATCACCGATTGGTGGCTGTTTTTGTAGCACTGTACGGACTTACATTTGAAAATGAGTATTGGATTCTTGCTGGGATCATACTATTTGCACACATTTCCTTTGATAGAATCATGGGATATGGGTTAAAATTCAGCGATAATTTTAATCATACCCATTTGGGTGAAATTGGGAATATCAAGAATAGTTAAGTCTTTACATCCCAATTCCCTCAATTAATCCTCATGAAACTTAAAAGCATTTCTATTCCTTATGTAGGTTAGACTATCACAATCAACCCATGAGTAGAGGATTTGTAAAAGAAGATGATCAGGAAGAAACACCACTAGTTCCACCAAGAGCAGATTTACCTGAAGGTGTTACTAATTTCATGACTGAAAATGGAATGGCAGAACTACTTGCTGAAAAACAAGCACTGATCGATGAAAAATCTGCTATAGAAGCCTCCACAGAGCAGGAAAAACGTATCGCTTCAAATTTCATAAATGCAAAAATACGTTTGCTTGATGAGCGAATAGCAGTAGCTAAAATCGTGAATTTGAGCGAGCAGCCTCAAGATGAAATTCGCTTTGGGGCAACCGTAACTCTTAAAATCGGAACAATATCAAAGCATCAGACTTACCAGCTAGTTGGTGTGGATGAAGCAGATATTTCAAAGAATAAAATCTCATTTATCTCTCCTATTGCAAAGGTTTTGATAGGTAAGAATGTCGGAGAAAAAGCCATTTTAAAGTTGGCCAAAGAGGATAGGATTTTTGAGATCATAGAGATTAACTATAAATAGATAGTGTGAAATCCAGGACTGGAAACACCTAATAGCATGACTAAATTTTTGATTCTGCCTCAGGAGAAGCAGAATCAATTCCTTCGCGCCCTTTGCGAATTCTTTGTGACCTTTGTGGTTAAATTAGAATCAAACCATAATTGATACCCCAATCATGCCTCCGAAATTGGCTTTTTCCCTATTTTTGCCCCTCTAAATAATCATCCGAATATGTCTATTGCCAGCAAATACGATCCAGCAGCTACTGAAGCCAAGTGGTATGCCTACTGGATGGAGCACAAACTTTTTTCATCGAAAGTAAATCCTAACAAGGAACCTTATGTGATTACCATGCCTCCTCCAAACGTCACGGGCGTCTTGCACATGGGGCATATGCTAAACAATACCATTCAGGATGTATTGATCCGTAGGGCTAGAATGCAAGGCAAAAATGCGCTTTGGGTTCCGGGTACTGATCATGCTTCGATCGCCACGGAGACCAAAGTGGTAAACTTGCTCAAAGAGCAAGGAATAGATAAAAAATCCCTCACCCGGGAGAAATTCCTGGAGCATGCTTGGGAATGGAAGGAAAAATACGGTGGAATTATCTTGGATCAACTGAAAAAGCTTGGTGCTTCCTGTGACTGGGATCGTACAGCATTTACCATGGATGCAGGTCTGAGCGATGCCGTGATTTCTGTTTTTGTGGATTTGCACAAAAAAGGAAAAATCTACCGCGGAATCCGCATGGTGAACTGGGATCCAAAAGGGAAAACCGCCCTTTCTGATGACGAGGTGATCACTAAGGAAATCGCATCCAAACTTTACTATATCAAATATCAAATCGACGGAACAGAAAATGAATTCCTGACCATTGCTACTACACGTCCTGAGACAATCATGGCAGATGTGGCTATCTGCGTCAATCCAAATGATCCCAGATTCACCCATCTCAAAGGCAAAAAAGCAATAGTTCCGCTGATCAACAAAGCCATCCCAATCATCGAGGATGAGTACGTAGACATGGAATTTGGTACAGGTTGCTTGAAGGTAACTCCTGCTCATGATATCAATGATTACGAACTTGGCCTGAAGCACAAACTAGAAGTGATCGACATCTTAAATGATGACGGAACACTAAATGAAAAAGCTCAGATTTTGGTTGGTGAAGATCGTTTTGTCGCGAGAAAAATGATCGGCAAAAAGCTGAAGGAAGTCGATCAGTTGGAGAAAATAGAAGATTACAAATCCAATGTAGGTCACTCCGAAAGAACAGATGCGGTAATCGAGCCAAAGCTTTCTTTACAATGGTTCCTAAAAATGGATGAGATAACCAAACCAGCTCAAAAAGCTGTGATGGAGGATATCATCCAATTGTATCCACCGAAATTCAAGAACATGTATCGTGCTTGGATGGATAATGTACGTGACTGGTGTATCTCCCGCCAACTTTGGTGGGGACATAGAATTCCAGCTTATCACCTTCCAAATGGGGAGTTCGTGGTAGCCAAAACTGCGGAAGAAGCTCTGCAGCTTGCCAATGAGCAATTTGAAGGTACGTTTACGCTAGCTGATTTGAAGCAGGACGAAGATGTGTTGGATACTTGGTTTAGCTCTTGGTTATGGCCTATTTCGGTTTTTGATCCGGAGGTTTTCACTACTGGCAAGCCGAATGAGGAATTGAAATACTACTATCCTACTAATGACTTGGTGACTGCTCCGGAGATCCTATTCTTCTGGGTGGCGCGAATGATCATTGCTGGCTACGAATACATGGGCGAGAAGCCTTTCAAAAATGTGTACCTGACTGGTATCGTCCGTGATAAACTGGGTAGGAAAATGTCTAAATCCCTGGCAACTCACCTGATCCTTTGGACTTGATCGCCCAAAATGGCGCTGACGGTGTCCGTACAGGAATGCTTTTCTCCTCGCCTGCCGGAAATGATTTGCCATACGACGATAAGTTAGTGGAGCAAGGGAGAAACTTCGCCAATAAAATCTGGAATGCTTTCCGTCTAGTAAAAGGCTGGGAAATCGATCCGAATTTGGACGGTTCCGGAAACACATCAAGCATTGAATGGTTTGAAAATAGATTTAACCAAGCCTTGGTAGAAATCAATGAGCACTATGAGAAATTCAGGATTTCTGATGCCTCGATGACTACCTACAAGTTGGTATGGGGAGATTTCTGCTCTTGGTACTTGGAAGATGATCAAGCCAGAGTACAAGCACCCAATCGATCAGGTTACTTACGACAAGTCGATTGCGCTTTTCGAAGATATTCTTAAGATTTTGCATCCATTTATGCCATTTATCTCTGAAGACCTTTGGCACCAGATCAAAGAGAGGTCTGTGGGAAGAGTCCTTGATTTTGGCTTCTTGGCCAGCAGAAAAGGGATTTGACAGCAAGATCATAGAAGAAGCAAATCAGGTGTTTGAGGTAGTTTCTCAAGTAAGAAATCTACGGGCTTCAAAAGGAATGTCACCAAAAGAAACATTGGATCTAACTATCAATGCTAAAGATGAAGGATTGTATGGAAGATTCTCAGCAGTATTGAATAAGCTGGCAAATTTGTCATCGCTAAACTTTGGTACAAAAGTAGAAAACGCACTCAGCTTCGTAGTGAAGTCAGACGAATGCTTTGTACCGATGGGTGACTCGATTAATGTGGAAGAGGAAAAAGGAAAATATCCAGAAAGAAATCGACTACACAAAAGGCTTCTTGAACTCTGTAATGAAGAAGCTAAGCAACGAGCGATTTGTAGCTGGAGCGCCTGCGCAGGTAATAGAAATGGAGCGCAAAAAACAAGCAGATGCTGAAGCCAAGATTAAAGCTTTGGAAGAGAGTTTAGCGAAGCTGGGGTAAAGTGGTAATATCCCCGCTAAGGCGCAGCGGACTTCCTGAATAATTAAAAAGTAATTACAAAACCGAAGACTTTAACAGTCTCCGGTTTTTTTTATTTGAACTTCCTAGAAAGACGAAAACAATCAATCACTTAGAACAAAACCTTTGAGATTTGGAAAATCTCAAAGGTTGAAAAATAAACCGCGCACTCTGCGTAAACCTCTGTGAACTCTGTGGTTTAACCAAAAAAGCCCGATTGAAATCAAATTCAATCGGGCTTATTCATCTATGCTTAAATAAATTTATGCCGCGTTTCTAGCCGCATTGATAATTCCGAACATACTTCTCAAGATTAGCTTTTGAAGCACATCTGTCGATTTACCTGTTTCAAGGATTTGCTGAATGGCGTATTGCTGCACTGTAATCAATGGTAATACGATTCGCTCACGAATCTCGATTGACTTCTTGATCACTTTATTATCTCCCATCAATTCATCCATGGAAGAAACTTCTTTGAGTTTTTCGATGGACCTCAAGTATTCATCGTACATGATCTCCCAGAATTCCCCGTAGTTTTTATCCTGCTTCAAATAAGCTGTGGCTGGATAGAAACACTTGGTCAATGACTGCATGGAGTTGCCAAGAAGGGCTCTGAAGAAAAGACTGTCATTGTACAGAGCTTTCAATTCACCCAGTTTCCCTTTTTTTTCCAAGACTTCCACTGCCGCTCCCACTCCATAGAAACCTGGAATATTTTGTTTCATTTGCGCCCATGAACCCACGAATGGAATGGCACGAAGATCTTCAAATTTCAAGCCTTCACCCTTACCTCTTTTTAATGGTCTGGAACCGATATTGGTCATCCCAAAATACTTCAGCGGAGTTACATGCTCCAGGTATGGAACGAACTTCGGATGACTCTTGAATTTTTTATAGGACTCATAAGCCTCGCCAGCCAATTCGTCGATCAAAGCACGCTGCTCTGTATTTAGATTCTTGTCAGCTCCACCATATAGGTGATTTTCCAAGCCTGCACTCAGCAGTTGTTCAAAGTTATAAGTACAAGAAGCCTGCTTACCGTAATTAGCAGAAATCGTCTGACCTTGAATCGTAACCTGGACTCTCAGAGTTCTCCACTTTTTCACCTAGAGAAGCATAGAAATTATGCATATTTCCTCCTCCACGTGCAGGAGGTCCGCCTCTACCGTCGAAGAAGACGACTTCGATGCCATTCTCTCTGGAAACTCTGGTCATTTCCTCTTTTGCTCTCAAAATAGACCAGTTGGCTTGTAAATACCCACCATCTTTGGTACCATCTGAGAAGCCAAGCATAATCGTTTGCTTATTTCCTCTAAACTCCAAATGCTTTTTGTACTCAGGCATGTTGTAAAGACTGGTCATGATCTCTGGCGCTTCCGCCAAATCATCAATCGTCTCGAAAAGAGGGACAATATCCAAAGGCATATTTTCCTTGCCTTTACCCAGCGATAATTTATTTAATTTAAATACTTCAAGGAGGTGCTTTCTGGATTGACAATTGGAAATTATGTATCTATTCATGATTTCCTCTCCACTCTCCTGCTGAATTGAGTCAATCACACCCATGGACTTCAATATCTCTTGGTTGAATTCATCCCGCAAAGAATCGATTTCTGGCAGTTCAGTAAGGTTCATGATCTGAGCGATTTGCTCATCTTCTGTACCCTGAAGTTCCTTTCCTTGAAGTGCAAATATCTCTTCAATCAATGCATCGTGCTTGCGGCTATCCTGACGCATGTCCATGCATGCGAAATGGAAACCAAAGATCTTTACTTTAAGAATAAACTGATCCAAAACATCCAAGAATAGTCCTTCGTGGTATTTGATCAAGCCCTCTCTTGCAGGCAAATCTGCTAGCAATTGGTCTTTAGTTTGATAAACAGGATTATTTTCAAAAAGAGTGGAGTAAAGACCACGCTCAATTTTTATCAATATCTCTTCAACATGCTTGAAGTAAGTCTTCTCGCACCTTACGAACATCTTTGTAATAGCATTTTATAACCCATTTTTTCAAGCGAGCTGCTACTTGCTTAGTGATCTCGTGCGTCACAAATGGATTACCATCTCTATCTCCTCCTGGCCAAAATCCGACTTTAAGCAGACCTGGATTATCCCAATCGTGAAGTGGAATATCCAATGATCCAAGTAAACGCACCATGATGTCCGAAATGCTCTCGTAGAATATGTTTTCGAGGAACCAGATTAAGCTTACTGCTTCATCGTATGGAGTTGGTTTTTCACGCTTAGTGAAGCCTGTTTTCCCAAGTTGCTGTAACAGTGAATTGATCTTACCTAAATCATCTGTACGGATGGCATTCTCCAGATCAGGTGAAGTGTTATTGCCAGGACATTGCCAGGACAAACTGTGTAGGATGGGCAGTAAGTGTGAGACGAACCGAGAAAGTTTTCAACTTTTCAATCAGCTCTTCGCGCTTATTGTCATTATCAGTTCTATCGACCAAAGCTTTGATCGTTCCTTTACCTTTCAGATCATGGATTTTCTCATAAGCAGCCATCCTCGATGGAGTCAAACAAAACAACTTGACGCTCCACGTACTGA
Source organism: Algoriphagus sp. 10J20-15 (assembly GCF_055809615.1). Taxonomy (NCBI): domain Bacteria; kingdom Pseudomonadati; phylum Bacteroidota; class Cytophagia; order Cytophagales; family Cyclobacteriaceae; genus Algoriphagus; species Algoriphagus sp. 10J20-15. The sequence goes on along the minus strand of NZ_JBVVUG010000044.1, from coordinate 89,317 downwards.
ATCATCTGAAACAGCAAATCAGATTGCTGCTCTGCAGTAGAATCCGGCATCAATTCATCGAAAAACCCTGCAATAATTTCCTTGGGCGTCAACCCTTTTTGGAAACCATTTTGACATGCTGTACCTAAAATCGGAAGTAGAGTTCCGGTACGGTAGATGTCATTGAAGGGAAGATCTAAAAATAAACTGTTGTAAATGGTGAAGCGCTTGGCTACTTGGGTATCATAGGTTTTATACATTATTCATCTTCCGTTTTAATGGTTAAGCAAATTAGTAAAAATTCTAAAAACTGAAATAACTATTGTGTTTTCATTAACAAATAATCTCATTCTCTTACTTTTTAGCAATCAAAAGCTCAATTTTCCGATAAAAACACAAAACCATCATTTCATATAATTCAATATCTTTCGGTTATGCAACGATCACTTTTAGCGGCAGTCATACTCGCCATCTCTTTCTCCTGTAATACGGAAAAATCAACTGAAATAATAGAAACACCTATGACGTACTCCTTTCTGGTAGGCACCTATACTGACGATGCTAGTCAGGGACTCAATCAACTCGATTTTACTCCTTCGGAAAACAAATTAGAAATCAGAACGATTTTTCCAGGAATCCTAAGGACCTTCATTTGTTGTGGCAAACTCAGCCGGAGACAAGGTCTTTACTTTAGAGGAAATAGACAATGTTCCAGGCGGAAATATTATTAGCCTGAATCGTAGCACTGACAAGCCAACACTTTCGAAAATAAGTGAATTACCGAGCTTTGGAGATCATCCGTGTTATTTGGCTCTTTCTCCAAATGAAAAATTCCTGACTGCCGCCAACTACAGCGGCGGAAATTTTAGCGTATATAAAGTTGATGAAAAAGGTGATTTAAGCCATCTACAGTCCATTCAACATGAAGGAAGCAGTGTTAATAAAGGTAGACAAAGCGCGCCACATGTACACAGCACCGTGTTTAGTCCGGATGGCAAATACTTACTTGTGGCAGACTTAGGAACTGATGAGGTATATGTTTATAATTTTGATGCAAATTCTCCTGAGCCTGTGACGCTGAACAATGCCTATAAAGTAACCCCCGGAGATGGGCCGAGACACTTAGTTTTTTCTGCAGATGGAAAAGAGATCATGCTTGTTCAGGAGATGACAGCAGCCCTAGATATTCTCAATTTTGATAAAGGAAAAATAATTCTAAAACAGCGCATTTCATTGATTGCTGATGATTATGAAGGAGCTGTGGGAGCCGCTGAAGTCCGACTTTCTTCAGACGGAAAAAACATCTATGTATCCAATCGTGGAGACGCTAATAGCCTTTCGGTTTTCGCTAAAAAAGATGATGGGAATTATTGGCTGATACAGCAAACAACATCAGGAGGTATCATGCCTAGAAACTTCAATCTAACATCTGATGGCAAATACCTGCTTGCAGCACATCAGGCAAGTGATGATATTGTTGTTTTTGAAAGAGACGAGGAAACAGGAATGCTGACACAAACGGATTGGAAAGTAAGTGTACATAGCCCCGTATACCTATTTAGACTAGGTGACTAAGAAGGTTGCTCCCAAACAATCTGGGAATTGTAGCGAATATGACCTTGATCGATTTCGAGTGGAGATTTCAGGTTATTTTGATACAATTTTCCTGTGCCCAGACCTTGTGGAATCGAAGCTCCCAAACTATCAGCAAGTTGTGCGATAGCATTTAAACCAATATTGCTTTCCAAGGCAGAAGTCATCCACCAGCCAATATTACGCTCTTCAGCAAGCGTTATCCATTCTTTGGTTTCTAAGATCCCTCCTAGCAAGGTTGGCTTTAGAATAATATGCTGAGGCCGAATTGCGTCTAATAATTCACCTTTATTTTCCACACCAATCAATTCCTCATCCAGTGCAATTGGTAGTGGAGTAGCTTCGCAAAGCTTTCTCATTGCCTCCCAATTCCCCGCTGCTATAGGTTGCTCTATGCTGTGCAGATCAAACTCCGCTAATTCATATAGTTTAGCTAGAGCCTCCTCAGGCGAAAAAGCGCCATTTGCATCTACCCGAAGTGTGATTTGATCTTTTGAATATCGTTTTCTGATGTAAGAAAGAAGCTCCAATTCCTGCTGAAAATCTATTGCTCCAATTTTCATTTTGATGCAATCAAAACCTTGCTCAAACTTTTCATTGATCTGTTCAAGCATAAAATCTTTTTCTCCCATCCATATCAATCCATTGATTGGAATAGTTCTATTTCCTTCAAAAAAATCCTGACCTAGGATCTTCTTTTTTCCTCCATTGATAAGATCGAGAATTGCTGTTTCTAAACCGAATTTTATGCTGGGTAAATAGACAGGAATTAATTGTCCAACTTGGCTGAGCACTTCGTTTTCATTTTGACTCCATGCGATAGTTGCCATCTGCTCAAGAGTCTGCTGTAATATATTCTCAAAATCCGGACGGTCATCCAGACTTAATTTCACGAGGGGCGCAGCTTCCCCCCAGCCAGCAATCTCTGGCTGATCTGGATAAAAGGCTTTTATCCAAAACACGTCCTTTTTCTTCAAAATACCTCTGGATGTTCCCGCATCAAACTTAAAAATCAGTGTTCGTTTCAGGTATTCAAAAGTGATCTTAGATGTGCTATGCATCGATAAAGAAAGGTTTTGGAAGGTAGTTGAAATGACTTGGGCTATATTTGCAGGCAGAATTAGAGACCATATGCAAATCCCAGCAATTGATTTACGCGATTACGAATATACATTACCCGAGGAAAAAATCGCGAAGTTCCCTTTGGAAAAGCGTGATGCATCGAAGCTTTTACATTATAAAGACGGGCAAATTTCGCATTTGAATTTTTCCAATATCGTGGACTTACTTCCTTCAGACACGCTACTTGTCTATAATGACACCAAGGTGATTCCTGCCCGCTTAATTTTTCAACGGGAAACTGGAGCACGCATCGAAATCTTTTTACTTCAGCCAATTTCACCCACGACTGTAATTCCAGAGATCATGCTGGCTAAGCATCCGGTGATCTGGGAAACGATGATAGGAAATTCTAAAAAGTGGAAGGATGGAGAAATCCTAAAAGGTCAAATCCCATTTCAAGGAAGCGCAATCAATCTTTTTGCAAAATTAATCGACCGGGAAAGTCGCAGAGTAGAATTCTCTTGGGATAACGCCGATGTAGCATTTGTAGATGTAGTAGAAGCGAGCGGAGAAGTCCCTCTTCCGCCCTATTTGAATCGAAAGCCTATTGACGAAGATAAATCCCGATATCAGACGGTTTATTCGGTGAAAGAAGGCGCAGTCGCTGCTCCAACAGCCGGCTTGCATTTCACTCCTGAGATTCTTGAAAAACTACGGGAGAAAGGAATCAAAGAAGCTCAAGTAACACTTCATGTGAGCGCGGGTACTTTCCAACCTATAAAAGCAAGCCAGGTTACTGAGCACCCGATGCATAGTGAACAGATTCATGTCAACCGGGAAACGATAGAAAAGATTCTGTTGAATCTTGGAAATGTGGTGACTGTAGGGACTACCTCAGTGCGAACTTTAGAGACCCTGTATTGGTATGGAGTAAAATTACTTGAAGGAAAAGGAGATGAATTGAAAATTGAGAAGCTTTTTCCCTATGAAAATAGAGAAAGTTTGCCTTCGGCACAAAAAGCTTATGAAGCGATACTTGAGCTCATGAAAGAAAAAGGAATGCAAACAATCATGGGAACCACAGAGATTTTTATTTTCCCTGGATATGAATTTAAGATTGTGAAAGGGCTAATCACCAACTTCCATCAGCCAGGTTCTACGCTTGTTTTACTAATTGCAGCCATCCTCGGAGAGGACTGGAAGCGAGTTTATGGAGAAGCTTTGGCTAGTGACTACAGATTCCTGAGCTATGGAGACAGTAGTTTACTTTGGATAGCTTAAGGATGTCCGTGCTCCTTAATTATTATTGAATCAAAAAATAGCTCTAAGCTGTTTGAAGACTGAACTCCGCAAATTCAGAATAATCAATCTCCTTCACCATTAGAATCATGGCATTTGCGAATTCTTGTTTACAGGAAAGAACTTCATATGCATAATACAGGTCCTCCGTTACATTAATTTCTAGGGACCCAAAAAATCGATTTAATTCATCTTGAGAATTTGAACGAATAGATACACATCCATCTTTCTTTTCACTTTTCTCAATCATAAAATTCGCTGAAGTCGTTTGGATTATCATAGTTGGCATGTTAATGATATACAAATTTAGCTTTGGAATATATTAAATCTATACCCTATACAGGGTATTTTTCATATTTCGACTAGCAAGATGCTAAATTATTTTATTTGATTTTCAGATCATTAGACAAAAAGATCTGATCCTAGAAATCCTATCCATTAATGATTTGTTAAAGTGTGATCAATTGGCTTATATTTGCATCGCTTTACATGATGGAGCTGGGAGAGAAAATCAACCAAAGTTCCAAAATTTCATTGAACGGATGAATTTGTAAATCGAAAACAAAGCCAAGTATAATTATCTAGAGAGTTGGGTGAGTGGCTTAAACCAGCAGTTTGCTAAACTGTCGTACGTGTCAAAGCGTACCGGGGGTTCGAATCCCCCACTCTCTACCACTACAAACCCTAACTATCTGAAATATTGATCGTTAGGGTTTTGTTTTTCTTGATCAGTGGCTAATCGGTTTTGATTTAGCTTTAATCTGTAAATCGGCGGAGCTCTCTTTTTTTAAACTTCCTTGCTCTTAAAGCAATTACTCACAAACGGTCTTTAGTTGTTCTTATCGAAAAGAATTTCCACCGAAAAACGCTCTCAAACCGAAATATTCGTACGTCATGAAGGTAAAGCCATCTAGAGATTTTATTCCCAAGCCATCCATAATCCCCACATTGTTTTTGTCCTAATGTTTGTACAGAATCAATTAAATTTTGAGAATTTCACTGAAACCGTCGAATCACTAATTCCTTGTTTGACATACCCAATATTACATTCCGAGGCAATGCCAATTCTCTGAGCTTTGATTTGCTTAAAGCATCTGAAGTCTATTCTAAGAACGAAAAAGAATTAAATCATAATCCCAGAAAGCCACATCGAATCAACTTTTTCGCTTTGCTTATAGTCACCGAGGGAATCGGAACTCACCAGGTAGATTTGAAAAATTTCGCTTTAAAAAAGGCTCGGTATTAAAAATAGCGAAAGGTCAGGTACATGCTTTTCAAGAAAACGCCAGCTATTCAGGCTTTTTAGTCATTTTTAAAGAGGAGTTTATTCTGACTTACTTTTCAAAATCTTCCATAGAATCCATTTCCCATCTTTACAATTACCACCTTTCTGATCCCCTTGTGGAGAATATTTCATTTAGTGAGTCTTTTATTGAGGAGGTAACTGGAGAGCAGGCCTATGAAAACGGGCATGTGCAACAGAATATTCTAGCCAAGATTCTGGAATTATTTTTACTTAAGCTAGAGCGTGTTTCCCAAAATCCAATTTCCACTACCAAAACGAATCAATATTTATTATTCTTTCAGTTTAAAAACTTGGTTGAGGAAGGTTTCAGAACTACTCGAAATGTGAAAGATTATGCCGCAAAGCTTTCAGTCTCCCCCAAGCATCTGAACACTATTGTCAAGAATTTCACTCGAGCTACAGCCAAAGCTTTTATCGATCATTATGTTCTTTTGGAGATAAAACGAGCAATCCTTAGCACCGATAAAAGTTTGAAAGAAATTGCATTTGAAGTAGGTTTTGATGAAGTAACTAATTTTACGAAGTTCTTTAAAAAGCATACTAACCAGAGCCCAAAAGACTTTAAATCAACCCTAAAACTGTAGATGGTTTCATATTTACCATTTTCTGTAACTGATTCACCTTGCTCTAGGGACCGGTTTTACTCTAGCTTTGTATGGTATGAAGTTCAATGTGAACGAGAGTTGCTTTTCAGTTAACGATAGTGTAAGCTCGTATTAAGAAAAACCTATGAAAATCGCAGTAACAGCAGCCAGTGGAAAGCTGGGAACTTCCATAATACAGGAGCTCACGATAGCAATCGGAAGCCAAAACGTGATAGGCTTAGCCAGAACTCCAGAAAAAGCCCAACACTTAGGAGTAGAAATACGCGAGGGTGATTACAGCGACCCTGATTCACTAAAAAATTCCCTTGAAGGAGTTGAGACTTTGGTATTAATCCTCCGGCATGGATGATCCCCGTGAAAGGATTCAACAGCATAGAAATGTAATAAATGCTGCGAAACTAAACGGTGTAAAGAAGATTGTCTATACGAGCATAATTGGTGCAGAAGAAAACACTTCCTTTAGCCCAGTAGTAAAAAGTAACCGTCAAACAGAAATCGATGTACAAGAATCCGGATTAGTTTGGGTAATCGGAAGAAATGGAATCTATATTCAACCGGATTTAGAATATCTGGATAACTATATCAAAGCTGGTGAAATCAGTAATTGTGCCGGGGATGGGAAATGTGCTTATACCAGCAGAAGTGAATTGGCTTATGCTTATACTCAAATGCTTTTGAATGAAAATCTTAACGGACAGGTGTACAATCTTGCAGGCAGCCCAATTACACAATCTGAATTAGCAGAGGGAATCAATCAAGTATACAACACTAGTCTAAAGTATGTACCTATCGGTGTAAAAACGTACGAGAATGACAGAAAGGCAGCACTTGGCGATTTCATGGGGACAATAATTGCAGGGATTTATGAAGGGATTAGAAAAGGAGCAAATGATGTCGCGACGGATTTTGAAAAGGTAGCGGGAAGACCACACCTATCCACCATCGAGATGATAAGTTCCTTTAAAAATCAATCCCGATAGATTTGACTTCTGAGCTATAATACATTATGGGAATAATTGATAGTATTTTGAAAAAGGTCGTGCTGCAAAAGGCGACTATTGTAGAAAAAGAAGACTTTCAGATTCGGCTTTTCTTATCCGTCTGGAAAGCAAAGGAATTTGGAAGCTGATTTCGTCCCTGGGCATTTTATCCGCTTAGCAGTAGGACTGGATAAGGAAGGCACTTCTGTAAAAGATAAAGTAAGAAGTTATAGCGTTTGGAATATTGATACGTCACAAGATATCATTGATTTGGCTGTTGCTACACATAGTAATGGAATAGGATCAAAATGGGCTGAAGACTGCACCATTGGTGACGAAATTTATTTCAAATGGAAGAAAGGCAATTTCTTAGTCGATGACTCCGCGGATAGCTACTTGATGATCGGTGACCTGAGTGCCCTGGCACATCTTTATATGATCAATCGTAACCTCCCAAATAAGAAAGTGAAAGGTATCATTTACAGTTCGGACACAGATGATCTGTTCTCTGACATTGACGGCCAAGCTCCATTTGATTTTTACAGTCTACCACATAATCCTTCTCAAGAGCTTATTCATAAGGCAAAAGAACTGTTAGCAGACATGACAGGCAAAAAGATCGTTTACATAGCTGGAGATAGCAGAGTTTGTGTAGCACTTAACCAGTTTTTCAGGAATGAATTGAACTGGGAAACCAAATTTATCAAAACCAAACCTTTTTGGAATCCCGACAAAAAGGATTGGAATAAATAACGAAAGCTAAACCCAAAAGGGAAACGACGATAATAGTAAGAACTAATTACCCTTTATAAGGGCCTCATTTTCTTCTTGTATTCTCTGCATCTGCTTCTTGCTTAATCCATGTTGGTAATAGAATTCTGGTTTATAATAGTAATTATGTTTTTTCATTTCTGGATCATGAATATCTAAGCTAAGATCACAATCAAACCTCAGTAAAATAGCGTGATTTTGCTCCCAGTTTGTCGCATTAGTGATATGTGAGATCCCCCGCTGCAATTCCTTTTCCATAGGAAGTATTAATAAAAGCATCAGGCATATAAGGCCCGGCGGCAGTGGGCATAAGGTTAGTGATAGCGGCAATATCAAAATTAACTCCATCTTCTGCATATTGAATAGTGAAGTGTTCATTCCCATCTTTGATCACGAGCGCTGCTATTCCTTCCTTGAAGGGAAACAAAGTAGTCTCGTGCCCTGAATTAATCACGGGATTCAAGGGATGTTTCTTAAATGGCCCCAATGGATGCTCAGCAATAGCTAATCCTTGCATCCGAACTAAATTTGGATCTCCATCAAAATCAGATTTGTAATACAAATAGATCTTGCCGTTGTGGACAATGGGTTGAGGATCATGAATAGAATATTGATCCCAGTCCCCTTCATCTCCATTGGGAATGACTATTTCATTATAAGCTGTCCAGTGTCCATCTGGAGAATCTGCATATGAAACTGCCACCGGACAATCATCTCCTCTTTTGCCACTAGCTTCCATAAACCCCTGATAGTATAAATAATACTTCCCTTCCCATAGCAAAATATCAGTAGTAGTTACAGACCTCCAGCCTATCTGTGGCTTTGGTGCCCTTGGAACCGCCACTCCTTGCTCTTCCCATTGAATGCCATCCTTACTTGTAGCATACCAAATCTCTGAAAGATCCCAATCTGATGAAGGAATGGTATCGTTTGATTTTTCTGGACCTTGGGAGATACAGGAGTGTTTCTATAAGTATACCAGACGTAATATTTGCCGTTAACAAAAATCACTTTGGAAGGGTCGCGTCTAGAGATGGTGCCATCATGTCCATTGTAGTCAAAGCCCTTCAGTTCAGTATACTTGAACTGAGTATAAAGCTCGTTCTCCTCAGGCCGTGCTGCTGGATATGCATCGTAATTCCTTTCCATTGCCTTACTCAAAGGGAAGTCGGGTTTTTCTTTAGGTAAAAGAAAAGGAGGCCTTCGTGGCAGTTTCTTCTTGGGCAAAACCTGTTAAAGTTGTAGTCATGACAACCACAAAGAGAAAAATGATTCTTCGAAATTTCATTTTAGTTATTTTTGAGAGTATTAGGAATGCTGTCTAATGTATTTATAATCTCGGCTCACGCCAGTTAGTAAGGGTAAAGCAAACTCTCAATTTTTCAACACTGGTTTGAAAATACGAATCCAATCCACTTTAAACGTGTGATCTTCGGTCTTTGCCAATTCGCTATCTGTAGGAGTGTAGGTATCTGATTTTTTGCCCGAAGCCGGCGTAGATCTCCAGGTCTGATCTTCGGTGTTAATAATGATGTCCATTTCCTTACTCAAGCCAGTTCGGGTATCCTTTGCGGTATTGCCTGGATCTTCGCTATTCGTATAAAAATTAGGGTCAATCATATCCTTCCCTGTAACTGTCCTCACCAGCTTCCCATCAATGTAATACTCCAGATGCCATGGGTCTCGCCAGTAAACTCCGTATCGATGGTATTCTTCCCTCCAAATCGTACTGCCGTCATAGTACCAGCTTCCTGCGTCGGTTGGCTGATAATCAGCAAATGGGTTACGGATGAAAACGTGATGACTAATGTGAATTCGCTTTTCATACCAAGTATGCGCTGCCCCCGCACTCTCTGAGAACTGTCCTCCATAGGCCTCCACAATATCTATTTCCTGTGTGTCATCAGGACTCAACAACCATACATCGGAGGCCAAAGTGGAGTTCATCACCTTGGCATAAGCCTCCACATACACCGGATACTGCACGCGGGTTTTGCCTGTAACACATCCTTGATTTATCAGGGCAGTACCTTCTTTTCTGGAAGAACGCAGCTGCAATTGCCCATCCTTCACCTGTACGTGATCTCGTTTCCATTCGGTAAGCCCTGGGCCTGCCCAGGAATTATGGTAAAAATCATCCCATTTGTCAGAGAATTGAACGCCTTTGTTTGCTGCTGGTGCCAAGTACTCAAAATCATCTGAAAATTCCTGGAATTCCCATTCCATATTTTCTCCTGGATTGGCTGGTACAGGTATAGTCTTCCAATTAGTTTCTACTACGGGAATGCTATCCGGTTTTTGTTCAGGGTCGAGAATATCATCATCTATCCCTCCATTTGAGCAACTGATCAATGCGATCATAGACCCCAAAATCCCGGCTGAGATCAAGGAAAAAGCGTTATTCAAGGTGAATTTCATTTTATTTATCGTTGGTTTATTTAAAACTAGTTTGATCAAAAAATCGAAGTGAGCGCTCCAAGTGACTCTGCCAATACGTCCACTCGTGTCCTCCTTCTAACTCCTCGTATTCATGCGTCACTCCCAATTCAAGCAGCTGCGTGTGCAGCAATCGATTCCCTTCAATGAGTTCATCTGATTTGCCACAGTCAAACCTCATAGGAGGAAGCTTAGCTGTATTCTTGCTTACACTAGCTATCACATCCATCTCCTGACTCATCAAGTCGAATGAGTCTAGCGGCTCCTCCACAAAATCTCCCATTTCAGAAAATTTGGTAATCGCACTGTGTGCAGAGATAGCTTTGAATTGATCAGGAAACTCAGCGCCCAATCGCAAGGCACCATATCCTCCCATCGACAGTCCTGTGATGCATAAGGGTGAGTTTTCGCTGGCCTGAGAGATATTTTCATAGACAGCCCTGGGTACATCGGAGACGATCCACTGCGCAAAGTCCTTTATCCTATGCCTCAGGTACCCAGATCCATCTCCCCAAAGTCCATCCGATGGCATCACGATAATTGCAGGTCGGATCTCTCCGGACTCCATCATTCGCTTAGCCGTATGATGCGCCCGCCTTTCATGGCCCAAACCCACGCACTACCATACACCCCATGCAGCAAGATGTAGATCGGCAAATCAGTCATGCCTTCGAGTACATCCGGTACAAAAAGACATATATCCCCTCGCCCTTTCAGGTTCGGAGTTTTCACGGTGAGAAAGCGTAATCCATCCTGCTCAAATTTCTCGTCTGATAATTCAATTGTTCTGAAACTGCTCATCGATTTGATTTAGGGGAAAACAATAACTCCTTTGGCATTCTTTCCAGTAAGCATATCATCAAATGCCTGCTGTAAGTCTTCCAAGTCGTATTCTCGAGTGATCATCTGATCCAGCTTTAGCTCTCCTTTTTTATAGAGCTGGATGATTTTTGGAAAATCTAGTTGAGGCCGGCATTTGCCGTAAAGTGGATTGATGTAGATCTTGTCCCATTCAAAAAGTCTCATATCAATACTGATTTCCTCTTCTATGCCACTGACTTGGACGGCCGTTCCGGCATTCCTCACCATGGCCAATGGCGCAGCACCCAAAGCCGGAATAGCAGTGCATTCAAAAGCATAATCCGCCCCTCTTCCACCCAAAAGCTCTTTTACTTGTTCCGCAGCTGTCAATAGTCCCGTATCATCCTTTTCTGCCAGAATCAAATCTGTCGCTCCAAATTCCCTCGCGAACTCTAGCTTGTTAGGATTCACGTCTATCGCGATGATCCGGGAGGCACCGGAAATTTTACAGGCATTGATCACGTTCAGGCCAACGCCTCCGCATCCCAAGATCACTGCAGAACTTCCAGCCTTAAGCTTGGCAGCATTGACCACCGATCCATATCCCGTCATCACCCCGCAACTCACAATACTTGCCGCGGAGAAATTAAGATCTTTCTCACTGACCTTGACCACTGCTGATTCCTTGACTAAGGCATACTCGCTGAGTGTGCCTAGGTTAAAAGAACGCTCGATGCTTTTTCCATTCCACTGCGTACTGGCAAGATTGGCATGACCGGGCGTATGTCCATTTTCCCCTGCTACTACAGGCGAATTGTTTTCGCAGATATGCTGATGACCTTCCTGACATTGAAAACATTGCATGCAGGGTGTAGCCCAATTCAAGATCACCTGATCTCCTACCTGCACACGTTTCACTGCAGAGCCTACGTTCTCGACTATACCCGCACCTTCATGTCCCATCACGATGGGCTTGCCCCAAGTGAGGGAATCATAATCTGTATGACAAAGCCCAGCGGCTTTCATCTTTACCAAGACCTCGTCTTCCTGAGGATCAGAAAGCGTCACTGGGCTGATGATAAAAGTGCCGTCGCCCATTGCTACCGCACTTTTAGAAGAAATTGACATAATGGGTTTATTTAAAATTGTCTAATGACTCTGTTAAGCTAAGATGATTGCAGCCTTAAATTCCAGCTTAGAATCTTGGAGTTTCGCTTTGTCTAGTAATTGTCTAGTTTTTATAAACTTTGTTCCCCAGACATAGGCTTTGGCATGATTCACAGCATCCACTGCAAGCAACTTTTCCCCTTGGAAATACCAGACTGAGAAACTTCTATCGCCTTCTTCCCTGCGGAAAACAAGCTCTGTGAAGCCTTCCGATAGACCTACGATCTGCAATTTGACATCATACTGATCTGACCAAAACCAAGGAATAGCGTCGTATGCGATTGCCTTGCCAGCGATAGCAGCCGCTGCTATTTTCGCCTGATCGACGGCATTTTGAACACATTCCAAGCGAACAAAACGATCGAAATGGATATTGTGATGGTAGGTGCAATCCCCGATCGCATATATATTCGAGTCATTGGTTTGGCCATGAGCATCTACATGAATGCCGTTTGATACTTCCAAACCCGCACCTGCAGCCAACTCAGTATTGACATGAATGCCGACACCCACCACGATTAAATCAGCGGGAAATCGTGCTCCATCTGAGCATATTACTTCAGCGATATGGTCCGTGCTCTCGATGGCAGTGATGTTTTTATTGGTGAAGATTTCTACCCCGTTTTCTGCATGTAGCTGCGCAAAAAAGTCTGACATTTCAGAGGTCGTGATCCGGGAAAGGATTCGGGCTTCCCGCTCCAAGACAGAAACTGAGGCCCCCAATTTTTTGAGCGAAGCAGCGGTCTCTAAGCCAATGTATCCACCCCCGATAACCACTACCTTGGGGTTTGGTGTGCGACTAAGCACCTCCCGGATTTTCTTGACGTCTGAGGCCGTCCGTAGCGGAAAAACATTGGATGCTTCTTGAATCCCCACAATAGCCGGAATAATCGGCCTCGCTCCTGTCGCTAAGACTAATTTATCATAGGATAAAGAGCTTTCATCGTGCAGGACAATCGTCTTCCCCTCGCGATCAATCGAGTTCACTTTCAGGCCCAACCTCAGCTCGATTCCTTCCTTAGCATAGCTATCTTCCGCTTTCAGCAAGGTATAGCCGCTCTCCTCTGTGCTTTGCAAATAGGTTTTAGAAAGTGGTGGGCGATGATAGGGAAGCTGTGGATCGGAGTCAATCAGCACGATCTCTCCTAGCCAACCTTCTTTGCGCAGGGCGAAAGCGAAATTCACGCCCGCATGACTAGCACCGACTACCACGCAACGTGAAAATGAGGCCTCTTTCAATTCAGGACTCACCTAGCCACGTTTAAAACCAATCCATCAATGGCATCTGAGATTTCTATCTGACAACAAAGTCGGCTAAACTCATTGGCATTGTCATCCAATTCGAGCATATCAGTTTCTATCTCGCTAGCTGCTCCCGCCCTTTCCAAACCCTCAGGACTAAGATACACGTGACAGGTCGCGCAGGAGCAAACGCCCCCGCAGTCGCCATCGATGCCTGTGACGCCGTTTGCTACTGCCAGCGCCATCGCTGAACCGGCATTGCCTTCGAGTGTAATAGATTGTTTGTCTCTTGTAATAAAAGTGATTTTTGCCATGGGATTACTTGTTTAGTGGACTGAGTTTTACAGTAAGTTGATGATAGCCAACCTTACGCCTATACTGCTTCCAGTCTTCTATATTGTCTTCTGAACTCAGAATTTCAATTTTTCCTATTTGATGCGAAAGTGTAGAAAGCAGGATCCGCATGATTTGTCTTGAATGAGTAGCACCCAGACAGTTGTGGTGACTAAAGCCGAAGCCAACATGTGGATTGACCTTCCGATCCAGCACGATTTCGTTGGGATTTTCGAAAACCCCTTCGTCTCGATTTGCAGAAGCCCAACAAAGTGAAACCCGGCTTTTCGCTTTGATCGCATGCTCACAGACCTGTGTCTCTTCCGTGACTTCTCTTCCCATTTGCGTCAGGGGCGAAAAATATCGGATCATTTCCTCCACCGCATTCCCGATCAGCTCTGGTTCTTGGCGCAAGCGCGCCAGCCCCTCGGGGTGATCGGCAAAGTATGCGATCGCATTGGTCACCGCATTGATCACTGTGTCCCTGCCTCCTGCGAAAGTCAAAACCATCACACCCTTGGCTTCCTCTTTGGTCAGTTTCTTTCCCTCAACTTCTGAATTGAGCAAAACCGAATATAAATCCTCACCGGGCTGCGCAATTGTCCGATCGAGTTGTGCGTCGATATAGTCATATAGCACATTCGCCTTGTCTCCATCGAGTGCTTCTCCCTCACTACGGAAAACGTGTGTACCCCAAGAAATCCAAGTCTCGGACTCCTCAAGAGGGGTATTGAGCAGAAGCGTCAAGGCCTTGGATTGGAGTGGCAGAGCAAAGTCTTCCACAATCTCAACGATCTGCTTACAAAGCGCGTCCGCGACGATTGACTCAATCTGAGCGGTTAGTTCATCTTGATATGCTGGATCCAAAGGACGTCTAAACCAAGGTTCGATCAAGGCTCGGTATGCTCCATGCTTCGGCGGATCTACCTCAAAGGGTATCTGTCGCGTGTCCCGAATGGTAACTTCCGAAGGAACCGCGATTCTCCCAGGCTGAGTCTCTGAAGTAAAACTCTTGTAATTATGCGCTGTCTTCCGCACATCTTTGTGCCGCAGCAACATCGTGACCTTGTCATTCTGATCGTCTATTTCAAGAACGCCATCTTCTTTTCTGGCTGTTTCAAAGGGATCAGGAAAAGTGCTTGTTTTCATTTGTTCAGGTTTTGGGTTTCTTCATCCGTAATCAACTCTACAGAGTATCAGGTTTTTTCTATTGAGATAAATAGTCGTTTTTGACAGATAAGTTATCTATCCTGTCGACTATTGGAAAAAATCACGTAGTTTCAGACCAAATAGAATATTTTCATGAACAAATCCATGTTACGATGAAACCCATATTGGAACCCATTCCTCTCGGTAGTTTGAGGTCAATTCAGAGCTTTTGCTTTGCGAAACCAAGCTTCGAAACTCCTTGGCACTTCCATCCAAAACATGAACTCACCTATATAGAGCAAAGCGTCGGCACCAAGTTCATCGGAGATTATGTAGGGTCCTACGAGCCCGGAGAACTTGTGCTGCTTCGCTCGAATCTCCCTCATTGCTGGAGAAATAGCGTTCACGAAACCGACTTAGCAATCTCCTATGTGGTGCAATGGAATGTAGGTATTTACCCTGAAATCCCTGAACTGAAAGCTATTCACCAGCTGTTGAAGACTGCCTCTAAAGGAATCATCTTCGAGAAAGCCGATGTCTCTGAGCTAATTCCACTTTTCAAAAAGCTTCCGGAACTCACTGCTCCAGAACAATACACTCAATTGCTTTCTCTTCTCCAGCGATTGACGGATTGTCACTTTAAATCACTCTCTGAGGCAAGTTTCATCGACAATCTTCCCTCAGAATATGGTTCTCGTATGGCCAAAATCCATGATTTCGTAGCAGAAAACTATGGAAGAAAGATTTATCTCCGGGAGCTTTCCGAACTGATCAATATGTCCGAGCAGTCCTTTTCCCGGTTTTTCACCAAAATGATGGGCAGGTCATTTTTCACCTTTCTCAATGAATATCGGGTGAATATCGCCGCGCGTTTGCTTTTGGATTCGGATTATTCCATTGCACAGATTTCGTATTCTTGTGGGTTTGAATCTCTTCCCTTTTTCCACAAAAAATTTCACCAATCCTATCAACTCACTCCGGCGAGGTATAGAAAGCAACATCTTGCTATTCGTTGATCAGAGACGATTTTTTTCAAATCATCCACACAAGCCTATCAATCCTCCCAGTGCTCATCTATCACTTTTTGGATCTCAGGATACTTGGCATCCGTCTCATTCAATGCTTTTCTTTCCGCAAGTATATCTGCTTTCAGCTTGGCTACGATGTCCTTATAAGCCGGATCATTATACCGATTGTGCAATTCATTGGGATCGTTTTCCAGGTCATAGAGTTCCCAGGCTACTGGAGTATCATACCCCAGACTCCGGAGCTGACCTTCCCAATAAAAATTCTTCCAATCCGACTCCGGCAGGTAGTGCTTGGCATAGTAAAAGATCAGTTTGTAGCGATCGGTTCGGATCCCAAAATGCGCCGGAACCCAATGATGGATCATGTGCATCCAATAGCGGTAGTAGGTCGCTCCCCTCCAATCCGTCTCAGTCTTGCCCGCCAGCGTGTTGGCAAAAGATTTCCCCTGCATATACGAGGGAACTTCCCCACCCGCTAAGCTGATCATAGTTGGCGCAAAGTCGGTATTATTGATCAATAACTTACTGCTGGAGTTTGCCTTCACAAGCTTAGGATAGTGAACGATAAAGGGCATTCGCATTGACTCTTCCAGCATCCAACGTTTGTCTATCAAGTCATGCTCTCCCAGCATCATGCCCTGGTCACCGGTGTAGATGATCACGGTATTTTCCCACAAGCCCTCTGCTTTCAGATAATCAAATAGGCGTCCCAAATTATCATCCACACCTTTGACGCAGCGCAGGTACTTTTTTAGATATTCTTGATAGGCAAGATGAGTGCCTTCTAATCCTCGAACGGTATCGTTTACAAAAGTCTCCACGTAGTTGCGCAAGATATGCCGATCAGACACAGAAGTCCCGATTACCGGCTTTAGCTTTCCTAAGTTGCCCACCGTGGCATCAGATCCATAGTAAGGCTGACTATACAAACTGGCAGGTTCTGGTATTTCCACATCCTCCAAATATTCCTCATATCGAGGCGCGTATTCGAACATGTCGTGAGGCGCTTTGTAATGATGCATCAGAAAGAAAGGCTTTGTTTTATCTCTTTGCTGTAGGTATGCTAAAGTCCTATCGGTAATTACATCCGAGGAATGACCTTCGTACTGGATCTTATTATTCGGCCAAGCCCCATTTGTTTTGGTCATGAGATATGGGTCAAAATACTCTCCTTGAGAGTCTAGCACTTCATAGTAGTCAAAAGCGGCAGGCTCTTGCTTCAGATGCCACTTTCCGATGATCGCAGTCGAATAGCCCAATTTGCTCAACTCCTGCGGCAGATATTGATTAGCTGGAGCCAGCTCGCCATCCAAATCCAGCACCCCATTGGTTTGGGGATACTGCCCCGTCATGATCGTGGCTCTGCTTGGCGTGCAGATCGAATTGGTAGCAAAAACCCGATCAAACCGCATCCCTTGACCGGCCAAATAATCTAAGTTAGGTGTAGGATTTAACGTCGCCAATCTCCCTCCGTAAACTCCTACAGCTTGGGTGGTATGATCATCGGACATGATGTAAATAATGTTGGGTTGCTTTTTATTTTGCGCCGGCGAAACGGAGGCGATAAGCAGAAAAAGGAAGGCTAAATAGGGTCTAATCATAGCTGTATGTTTAATTAAATGAACAATCTAAGTTTTTCCCTAGCGAAAGAATTATAGCAACTGATTTAAGACAAACGCCTGCTTTTGAGGGCACTTAGATCACCCATCTTCCAGCTTTTCCAGCAAAGGGATTTTGATTTAATTACTGATTAAAAGAAAATTCTAATTCCCCATTGCGATCACCACTATTCCTATCACCATACAGGCCACTCCGGCGTAAAGCAGTTTCTTAGACTTTGGCGAAGCTGAAATCCACTCTTTGGTGATGATCCCACTTAGTATCGCAGTGACTACGCAGGAAGTATTGTAGATCGCATAACCTACCGTATTTCCAGATTCTCCCAGTTTGAAAGCTGCAAAGGCAAACAGTGCTGAAGCCGCATAATGGAAGACGGCCATGATTAGAATCAAAATGAAATTCTTGCTAAATGAAGGAGTCTTGAACGCAGACCATGCTTTCTTTTTGGATAAATGATAACCAAAGTATGCCGCCATCACGACACCACCACTTATAAAAATCGGAAACATAACCGCCACTGCTGTCACCCAATCTGCATTTCCCTGCGCTTGGCTTGCTTCGTGTAAATAGGGTCTCCCCACAGCATTCGCATAGCTAAATCCTGTCGCTAACAAACCTCCAATTACAGCGATCAGTATCCCTGTTGCCATAGAGCCTTTGGTGTCTACAGTCAGGTTGTTTATGTTTGCCAAAGCCTCGTCTTTCTCACGGATCAAACCAGCTTTTCCTTTGAGAATAACACCAAAAAGCACAACCAATATACCGATCAGAATCAGAATCAAAGACTCTTTATCGGGCAAGCCATCCACGGCAAATGGAATCAGAGAACCGATAAAAATGACAGTACCAATAAAGATTGAGAATCCCAGTGAAAGCCCGATGTGATTGATAGCTTTGCTCCACATCATCACTCCGATCCCCCAAAGGAAGCTTGCTAAGCCCATTTTTAGCCAGAGTTCTGCGGGCATCTCTCCGAAAATCTGACCGAAACCATCTATCAATAGAACTGAGGCCACGATAGGCACTACAAACATGGTCAATAAAAAGAAAAGGCTCCAGGTATTTTCATAGGTGAAACCTTTGGTAAACTTCTCTGGCAAAGCGTACAGACCAAGCATAACGCCGGCGGTGATTGCCAATAAAACTCCTTCAGTCATTTTGGTTGAATTTTGGGTTGAATTATTATAGAATTAGTGAAAACTGTACTTGGTCATGGAGTCGAACTCTTCGCCAGGGTTCAGGATAGTGCCCGCAAGGCCGGGGAGGTTTGGACCATTGGGAAATCGATGGGTCTCGCAGCAAAATCCACGAAATTTTCCGAATGCATGTCCGCTTTCCCGGCGCAAGGAATCGCAGGTATATTTTCCCGTATAGAAAAGCATCCCCGGCTCATCGGTAGTGATATCCAAAGAGATACCTGTCTCGGCACAGGTGATTTCAGCTACTTTCTCAAATTTGAAAACAGGCTTATCAAATACATAGTAATGCTCAAAACCATCATTCATTTCCTGATGCACCTCGGCTATTATCTTGGCTTGACTTAAATTATCGGGTTGCTTTTCCAAATCAATCACATAACCTGTCACCGCTCCTGTAGCATCCATAGCCAAGCGGCGACTTGCTGAGATCTGAGCACTGTGCCCAAGAATGTTATTCTTGAAACCACTTAGATTGAAGTAAGTATGATTGGTGACGGCCAATGGCGTAGGTGCATCTGTCTTGGCTTGGTAGCGTATACTGAGTTCATTGGATTCATTCAAGGAAAAAAGAACTTTGACCGCTACATTGCCAGGGAAACCTTCCTCCATATCCTCACTCAGTAAGTTCATCTCCAGAGATGAATCGGGTGAATCCTCCACTACTTTGGCGGACCATATTTTCTTATCGAATCCGACCGTACCTCCATGAAGGTTATTCCCTCCACCATTACCTGCGAGCTGATAATCTTTGCCATTCAAACTGAATTTTGCATCCTTGATGTGAGAGCAATAGCGACCTATAGTTGCGCCGAAATACGGGGAATTAGCCTTATAATTCTCAGAAAAATAGCCCTCCAAGGAATCAAATCCACAGGCAATCTCGGTCAGGTTGCCATCTCGATCAGGCACCTGAACCGATGTGATTGTAGCTCCATAATTCATTATTTTCACCTGCATTCCATTTGAATTGCTCAGGGTAAATAGCGTGATGGTCGCATCTCCTATCCGGCCAAAGTCAGTTTCTGTCGGTTTCATAAACTTCGGTTAAGCATGTAAATAAGGGCTGAGTTTTTCCCAGTCAAACACAACTCCTACACCGGGAGTGTCAGGAGCCACTGCCCTGAAATTTTCGACAACAAGTGGCCCTGGTGGTATATTCATCTATTGGAAAACTATGCACCTCCAACCAACCCGCATTGGGCTGCGAGGAGACTAAGCTTACGTGCAATTCCTGCATGCCATGTGAACAAGCGGGTACGCCATATTTTGCAGCTAACCGAGCCGCTTTGAGCCAACCAGTGATTCCTCCACAATTCGAGGCGTCAGGCTGTATAAAAGAAAGCTTTGCCTGCTCCATCGCGTACTCATACTCATGGATGGTATGGAGGTTTTCCCCCATCGCCAGCGGAAAACCAGTCCTATCTACAATCTCTCCATAGCCTAGGTAATCATCAGGAATAATAGGTTCTTCAAACCAAGTAATGTCGTACTCTCTGAACCCTTCAATAGCCTTGATAGCCTTTTCCACATCCATGGAGTAATTGGCATCTACCATGAAAGTGACATCCGGACCAATGAACTTCCTCACCGCACAAATACGGTTTAGATCTTCCTGCAAGTTTGGACGGCCGATTTTGATTTTCACGGCATTGAATCCCCGGGCAAGGTAGCTTTCTATATTATGTAAAAGCTTTTCCAGTGGAAACTGCAAATCAATTCCCCCACAGTAAGCTTTGCAGGTGTTATCTGCCCCGCCTGCCATCTTCCATAATGGTTGATTTGCTTTCTTGCACTTAATGTCCCAAAGTGCAATGTCAATGGTAGAAATAGCAAAAGAGGCAATTCCCCCACGTCCCACATAATGGATATGCCACTCCATGAAATCGTAGATTCCGTCTATATCACTCGCATCTTTTCCCACCAGAACTCCAGCGAAGTCATATTCTACCATCGCCTTAATGGCATGACCTCCTTTGCCTCCGGTATAAGTATATCCGGTACCCTCACTCCCATCTTCCAGAGTAATGGTCGTAGTCACCAATTCAAAATGGGTATGATCGCCATGCTTGGCATCATTTAAAACTTCCGGTAAAGGAACCTTGAAAAGCTTACAGTTTACTTCTTTTATCAAATTGCTCATGATCTGTTATAGTTGACGTAGAAAGTCTTTTTCTCCAGGTACTGCTCGAAGCCATACTTGCCATCTTCACCGCCACTTCCGGAAAGTTTGTATCCATTGTGAAAGCCTTGATGTTGCTCTCCGTGACCTCTGTTGACATAGATTTCTCCATATTCCAGTTCCTCGTTGCACCGCATGATCAGGTTCATGTCGTTAGTAAAAACCATCGCCGCCAAGCCATATTCACAGTCATTGGCATAGCCGATCACCTCGTCGAAAGACTTGAACTTCATCACAGGAAGTATGGGACCGAAAGACTCTTCATGCATGATGGTCATGTCCTGAGTCACATTGGTCAGTACAGTTGGCTCAAACCAATAGCCCTTTTCAAATTCAGCTCCAGCTGGACGTTTACCTCCGGTCGCTACAGTGGCTCCTTCAGCGATGCTGATCTCTACCAGCTTTTCCATGTGGGCCAACTCAGATTTATTGACCTTTGGGCCCATGTCTGTATCGTCCAACATCGGATCGCCCACCTTCAGTGCTTTAGTCTTGGCAAGGAATTTTTCCATGAAAACCTCGTAAACATCTTCCTGCACATACATGCGCTCATTACAAGTGCATACTTGCCCACAGTTGTCAAATCGAGAATGGAGCGCCGAATCCACGGCAGCATCGATGTCTGCATCAGCAAAAACGATAAAGGGTGCTTTTCCTCCCAACTCTAGCTGGACATGAGTCAGGTTCTTGGCTGCATTTCTCGCAATATCCTGACCTACAGGAGTAGAGCCAGTCATAGTTACCATCTTGGTGATCGGATGCTCCACCAAAGCGGTCCCCATTGCCCGACCTGGACCGGTAAGGATGTTGATTACACCTTTTGGGATGCCTACTTTATTGGCAAGATTTCCCAGTTCCAAAGTTGCCAACGGAGTCTCCGAGGTTGGCTTCATCACGATGGTATTTCCAGCTACCAATGCAGGGCCGAGTTTCCTTGCAGCTAGTGCCAAAGGAAAATTCCAGGCTGTGATCGCCACTACTACTCCACGGGGGATTTTCTGAATCCAAATCTGCTCCCCGGGATTATCCGAAGGAATAATATCTCCTTCGATTCTTCTCGCTCCTTCGCAGGCATATTCTATAAATGAAGCCGTCACAGCAACTTCACCTTTGGCTACTTTTAGCAGTTTCCCTTGCTCTTTTACCAGCAATTCAGCCAAGTAATCAGCGTTTGCTTTGATCTCTGCTGCTAATTTATAAAGCAACTCTGCTCGTTTTCTTGGAGGCATCTTGCCCCAGGATTTTTGCGCAGCCTGTGCCGCTTCCAATGCTTTTATTGCCTCAGCCACTGTCCCATTTTGAACTTTGGCCACCACTTCTTCCGTGCTCGGGTTGATGATATCTATGGTCTCACCAGATTCGGATCTGACCCATTCTCCATCGATGAATAATTTGTATTCTTTTATATCTGACATATTGATCTCATTAAAGGTGAGTTATCTACCCATCCAGCCTCCATCGACTAGCATGGTCGTGCCGTGCATGTAAGCGGCGGCATCTGAACAAAGGAAAACAGTGGGTCCAGCGAAATCTACCGGCTTGCCCCAGCGTCCGGCGGGAATTCTGGAAAGAATCGAAGCCGATCTTTCGGGGTCATTTCTTAATGCTTCGGTATTATCAGTATCGATATCTCCTGGTGCGATAGCATTGACATTCACCCCTTTTCCTGCCCATTCATTGGCAAAAGCCATAGTCATCTGACCGATAGCTCCTTTGGAAGCGGCATAACCGGGCACGGTAATTCCGCCTTGGAAGGTCAATAGAGAAGCTGTAAACACAATCTTTCCAGATCCTCTAGCGATCATCTCTTTCCCAAATTCTCTGGTGAGGATGAATTGGGAATTTTGGTTGACCTCGATCACCTTATCCCACATCTCGTCAGGATGCTCAGCTGCAGGCGTACGCAAAATCGTCCCGGCATTATTGATCAGGATGTCGATCACCGGAAAATCCGCCTTCACTTTTGCGATGAATTCATAGACTGCTTTTCTGTCGCTGAAGTCACAAGCGTAGCCTGTGAATTCCCGTCCAGTGGCTAGCACAGCCTGCTCCACGGCTGATCCCGATTCCTCCAAAGTGGCACTCACGCCTATGATATTTGCCCCGGCTTCTGCCAGACCTATCGCCATTGCTTTACCTATTCCTCGCTTGCAACCTGTGACTAAGGCTGTTTTGCCATCTAATCTAAATGTGTCTAATACTGCCATATATGCTTTTATTAGGGTTTAAAAATTAAAGTTGACAATCCATCAATACCTTCAGGCCTTCAGGATTTTTGTCAATTGATTCAAATACTTGTTGGATGTTGGAAAGAGGCTGCACGTCGGTGATCATCTTTTCAAAAGGAAGCTCATTCGCAGTTACCAGCTCAATTGCCTTTTCATAGTCCTCTTTCTCGTAAACTCTGGCACCGATGAGTTTCAATTCCTTCCAGAAAAACTTGAACAAATCCACCGGTTTTTTCTGCCCGTGAATTGCCACCATCACTATTCTGCCACGGATTCCCGCTACTTCCGTCATCACATCCAAAGCCGGTTGAACTCCCGCGACCTCAAATACGACATCTGCCAATCTTCCTTCCGTTTGCTCTCGCACAAACTCTACAAGGTCTATTTTGGTAGGATTAACCGCCTGAAGACCAAATTCTCCAGCCATCTTGATTCGGGTTTCATTCACTTCCGAGATGATGACCTTTGCACCAGCTTCCTTAGCTACCAGTGCCACAAGAAGGCCAATTGGGCCTCCGCCGAGTACGACAGCTGTTTCTCCTGCCACCAATCCAGACATGCGTACGTCATGTACCGCTACAGATAATGGCTCGATCAAAGCGGCAAGTTTTAAGTCCGTTTCAGCTTTAAGCTTGTGTAGCACAAACGCTGGAACATTCCAGTATTGCTGCATGGAACCTGGCTATCGATCCCGATGAATTTTAATTTTTCACAGATATGATTGAAGCCTTTGTCAGATGCTTTTACCAAGCGATCGTCCAGAGGACGAACCACTACTTTTTCACCAACTGCATATCCGGTGACATCGTCTGCGACTGCGTCGATCACACCCGACATCTCATGACCTATAGTCTGGGGGATGCTTACCCGCTTGTCCATCATGCCGTGAAAGATGTGAACGTCTGTGCCGCAGACGCCGGAATAGGCGACTTTGATGCGGACTTCTCCTGATTTTGGCGCGTCGATTTCCTTCTCAATCACAGTGAAGGATTGATTGCCATTGTAAACTGTTGCTTTCAAAATGTTTTTGTTTTTTAGGTTTGCTTACTCTCCTTTAGCCTTGTGCGTAGTTTTTCGTGCTGACGAAAACCTCATGATACTTTGGTAATTGTAGCTGTTGTAGATGTGGGAAAGTCCCCATCGAAGGATCTCCGTAGGTTCCTTTTCTGTATCTGCCGTCCGGTTCAAGCCGATGGCATGTGGCGCTCCTTGGATGGAGGACATTATTTCAAAATTTATCCCGTCAGGCGACCACTGAATCGTATTCTTTTCAGGCCCGTCCGTCGCTGATCAGCGAAGCTATTCCGCCATTGTATGGCCATACGCAGAATCTCACGACCACTATTACTGATGGGGTTGAATTCAGACTTGACGTAAGGACCCTTTGGATTGTCGGCTATAGCCACTCCATGTCGGATCTGACGACCACCAAAGGTGATCTCTTCGCCCATTTGCTCGCCTTTATAGTAGAGATAGAACTTCCCTTTGTAAGGAAGTATGCAGGGATCATGAACCTTGTGACTATCAAAATCACCTTTTTTCTCCACTGCAAAGCGATCCTGCTCCTCGCCTTTCCAGATACCGTTGTCAGCCGGGCTCAGAATGGGCTCTTCGCTTTTGGTCCAAGGACCATCTGGAGAGTCTGACCAAGCCAGTCCGATTTGATTTTTTACGCGGACGGTGTAGGGAGATTTTACCGTTTGATAGGTCAGATAGTACACCCCATCGTGTTTCATAATCTCAGTAGTAAATACCGAACGGTCATCATAAGCCCCAGGCTCTCCTCGACCTACAGCCATCCCCTCTTCCTTCCAAGTCCAACCGTCTTCCGAGGTTGCATACCAGATATCGCATCGATCCCAGGGAAAACCTTGTCCTTCTCTATATCGCCTGCAAATCCATCCGTCGGCCCGACACTCTTACTGTACCAGACGTAATATTTTCCATTTTCAAAGATCATGGCGCTGGGATCTCTGCGAACTACACCTTCTTCGTAAGCAAGATCACCTTTGAGAGGCTGAAGACCGGAAAATTCTATAAACCATTCATTACCGATATTTGGCCACTTTAATGCGCGCTTAGAAGCAGCACTAAGATGATCTGCATTAGTAATTCCAAGTTTGTCTAATTGCTCTGGGCTGACAGTGATTTCTTCTTCAGAAGTAGCTATTTCTTTTTTTGATGCAGGATCACAAGCCTGTAAAAACATAACTCCTAATAAGGAATATAGAAGTGATTTGTAATTCATATATATTTTTCATTTTGGGTTTTACTTACTTATTTACTTTGAAAAAAGATTATAATCTGAAACCAACACATATTTATTTTATTAAATCATCCAGCCAAAAAGTTGTCTAAATTTCCAACATCAAAATCAGGCACTTTTATAAGCTTCATTTCAAAAAGGAAGCGTCGAGAAAAACATTTTTTATATCCTTTCGCTTTGAACAAATATGAGATTTGAAAAGAATAATACCCCAGAATCCACCTAGACAAAAACTGAACAAGGCGATAAAAAGTCTGAAAAAGCAAAAAATTATTCTGGACGATCTATAAATTGTCCTAACAAATATTCCGAAGCGGCCTTCACTTCAGAATATTTTGTAAAAAACAGTCAATACAACCCAAAACAAGCCCAAATACGCCAAATGAATCAATTTCATTTCGAATTATCATCATTCCTTTGTTATAGCAAGCCTTCAAAAATCGTTGCGATTACCCCCTTGATTTGTGTTGTTTTTGTCTTGACAATCTTGACGAACCTGACAAGTCTTGCGCAAAGCAACTCTACAAGCAGAGAAAACCCCTTTAAATCCAATGAACTTAAGTACAGCAATTCGGACAGTTCAATTCTTCAGTTAAAAAATGCGATAGAACTACACCGAGATAATAAAGACACAGTGAATTTGATACTTTCACTGAATGAATTATCAAGTATGTATGCCCATTTACTCGACTATGGAAATTCATACGATGGCTACTGGGAAGCTTTAATTTTAGCGGATCAAATCAACAACAATCTATTCAAAGCAAAAATATATCAAGAGTTGGGGTGGCTATATAGTTTTTATCATCGCGATGAAGAAGCTCTTAAGTATTTCAATCTTGGACTTACTATTAATAAGGAGTTATATGAGCTAAAAATAATTGATGCAACTTATATAATAAGTGACTATTTCTCACTGATTAACTTTTACCGCGTCAACGGAGATTACATTACAGCTGCTAAATATCTTGATAGTTGCTATCAACTTCAGAAGGAAATAGGCAATCCTCCTATGAACTATGTGGTGGCAGAAGATGGCTATCTAGACGGCATGCAAGGTGACTTCGACAGTGCTTTCGAAAAGCTAGCAGAGTCACAGAAATTCTTCGAAAAAAATGACCGCTCGTACTTAATCGTGATCCATACCATGCTTGGGAATGTATTTAGAAATATGGGCGATTTGGCCAAAAGCGCAGCGGAATACAATCAAGCTCTCGAACTTTCCAAGCAATTTCAATCCCATTCCAATTATAAATTAATGTCACACGAAGCTTTGGCTTCTATCTATGCGCTCACCAATGATTTCCCACGTGCATATCAGCACTCCAAGGAAGTCAATGAGATAAACGCTGAGATTTTTGGTCCTGATAGTAAAAACAACAAGCATCTTTTTGCAATCAATGACCAATACAGGCTTCAAAAAGAAAAGGAAAAAGAATTGATCAAGGAGCAACACATTGCTAAACTAGAGAACGAAGAAAGAATAAATACCTTAAAATTATGGCTATTAGGTGTAGTTCTGGTCTCTCTGGTAGTTTATGGGTACTTGCTAGTTCGCAACATTCGTAGAAAACACCTTTTGGAGAAATCAGCACTGGCAGAAAGAAGGCAAATGGAACGGCAGAAGAGTAGTGAGATTTTGGAATTGAAGAACAAGGAGCTGACAGCTACTGCACTGCAACTTATAGAAAAAGATGAATTTATAGATAAACTCAAAAACAACCTTTCTGATGACAAAGGATTGGTAGATGTGAATAGTCTAAAGCGGATGATAAAATCGGTTCAGGGAACTCCGGGTAGTAACTGGAAGGAGTTTGAAGCTAGGTTCACAGCTATCAACCAAAGTTTCTACGAAAATCTGCAAAAGCAATATCCAGAACTTTCCCAAACTGATCTAAAAATCTGTGCTCTCGTTAAGCTGAATTTCAGTAGTAAGGAAATGGCATCGCTGTTAGGAATATCTATAGAAAGTGTTCATACTTCCCGGTATAGACTTCGAAAAAAGTTCTCAATCGACAGAACCGAAAATCTTACCGAATTTATAGCTCAGTTCTAATGGCTATTTCTTTTTAAACATATATA
The DNA here is from genome assembly GCF_055809615.1 of Algoriphagus sp. 10J20-15. NCBI lineage: Bacteria > Pseudomonadati > Bacteroidota > Cytophagia > Cytophagales > Cyclobacteriaceae > Algoriphagus > Algoriphagus sp. 10J20-15. Next base: position 61,992 of record NZ_JBVVUG010000044.1, on the reverse strand, counting down.
GAAACAAACATATTCTTCCCTTCTAAATCTAAACACTGGCTCAACTGGGACAGTGTTTTTTTGTCTATAAAGAATCCAAGCATTTGAGCTGGATTTGAGATAAAAAAATATTCCGTCGAGTCATCAACCGCCAAAAAAGGCTTCGCAATCGATATTTTAATCGATTTGTTCAGTTTTAATCGAGTTTGAAAAATGGCTTGTATTGTTTAGGATCTCTACATTGACCGAGGTTTTAAGATCAGAAATGACTCTAGCAACATAAGAGACATCCTTGATTTTTCTACCAAAACAATATTAACCTAAACTCAAAATCTCGTATGAAACAACAATTTTACTGCTGGAGGAAAACCCTCCCGATAACGCTTGTTTTGTTGTGCTTATGGATACCATTTGTATCTGCACAGCAGCAAGTAAGAGGAAAGATCATTGATGATCTTGGAATAGCACTACCTGGTGCATATCATTATAATAAAAGGCACCACCACAGGCACCATATCTGATGTAGATGGTAACTATTCTATCTCTGCAAAAGAAGGGGATGTAATAGTATATACTTTCATCGGGTTTAACTCAGTAGAACGGACAGTAGGGAATGCATCTGAAATCAATGTGCAGATGACTCCGGATACTCAGAGTTTGGATGAAGTAGTAGTGGTCGGCTACGGTACACAAACCAAAAAAGAAATCACCGGCGCAGTAGCGCAAATCAAGGCAGATGCTATTTCTAAAGCGCCTGTATCTGACGTGGGTGAAGCGATACAGGGACAAGTGGCTGGTGTGGATGTGCAAGCAGCAAGTGGCCGTCCAGGTCAAGCAGCTAATATCCAAATTAGAGGAGTAGGCTCACTGATGGGCGCTTTGGAACCACTCGATGTAGTGGATGGAGTCCCATATCAAAGCAATCCAAATATTTCTCCAGATCAAATTGAGTCTTTGGATATCCTAAAAGATGGAGCAGCAGCTTCTGTCTATGGCACCAGAGCATCCAACGGGGTAATATTGATAACTACCAAAAGAGGGAAAAAGGTAATATGGTAGTGGACCTCAACGCATACGCTGGGGTACAAAATATCACCTCAGGTACTCCATTGATGAATTCTCAGCAGCAGATGTATGCTGAAGAGGTAAAACTGGAAGCCTTAGGACGTGATCCCCTGATCTTCTTTTTCAACCCAGACGCATTGGACTATGACACGGATTTCGTAAGTGATGTGCAAAATAACAATGCACTCATTCGAGAATTATGGAATTGGCGTATCCGGTGGTACCGAGCATCTTTCGGTAAACTTCAACTCTAACTACTTCAATCAGGATGGTATATTGATCAACTCTGGATTTGACAGGCTTAGCAATAGACTTACAGCCCAGTTTAATAGAGGGAAATTCAAAGCATTCACAAGTATTGGTTACACAGAGGAAAACAGAACTCAAGAACCTTGGTCACTTTATGAATATTCCATCGCTCAGCGTCCATGGCTAGCTCCTCTTAATTCATTACAGACAGTAGGAGAAAACAATGTGCAAATCCCTGTAGACAATGCTATTCTATACAGCTACCTGTCTAGAGAACTTGACAATGTGGATGAGCGAAAAGTCAACACAAGCAACATCGCGCTGAATTTAGAATATGAAATATTAAAGGGCCTTAGCTATAAAATCAACTTAGGTAGCAACCCATATAACTATAGCAGAAATTTCTTCAGACCTCAATATTTGGTTACCAATAGAGATGGTTCTTTCAATCCTACAGCTTCTAGGCAAGATGCGCTTCTAAATGAAGAATTCACTTTCTCACAGAGAAATACAATAGAAAACATTCTTTCCTATTCAAAAGAATTTGGCAAGCATAAGCTAAATGTAACTGGTGTTGCATCATGGGAGAAATTCACTTCCAAGCAAATAGGAACAGGAATTATTGGACTTCTGAGCAATAAAACCCCAGTTTTGGGAGCAGGACAGCAAGCGACTAAGCCGACTAGTTTCGACTATACCAATTCACTGAGCGGTTTGATGGGTCGAGTGCAATACAATTACGACGAGCGCTACTTGATCTCTGGAAGCTTTAGAAGAGATGGCTCTTCAAATTTTGGTCAAAGCAATGTTTATGGTGACTTCTTCGGTGTGTCCGCAGGATGGAATATTTCAGAAGAAGGTTTTTTCAGAAATGGAAATACTGAATTCATTGATAACTTCAAAATCCGTGGAAGTTATGCTCAAGTGGGAAATCAAAGCATTCCTCCATATACCTATGCCAGCCAGATTGAAAGTGGTGTGAATTACATTTTCGGTTTTGATGAAGAACTATACAATGGTGCTATTCAGAGAAGGTATTCTAATCCTAATGTAAAGTGGGAATCTAGTATTTCTTCCAATCTTGGTATAGACCTCGCCATGTTCTCAAACAGATTAAACTTCACTGCTGACGTTTACAAAAACGACAAGCAGGACATGCTTTTGCCAAGAGCAACTCCCCCATCCGGTGGAGCTTTCCACCCAGGCGCAACTGGGACATACAGCACTATTATCGTGAATGCTGGAAACATGACTAACAAAGGGATTGAACTTTCACTATCCTATAGAACAGAATATGCCTCAGGTTTCAAATGGAATATCGCCTCTACATTTACTAAAAATGTAAATGAAATCACTGATTTGGAAGGAATAGAACGAGGGTATGGAAATGGACAGCCATCTTCTTCCCTTGGTCCAAACGTGGATTACACGACTTTCTTTGCCGTAGGCTATGAAGCAGGAGCATTCTTTTTAGTACAGCATGATGGAATAATAAAAACCCAAGAGCAACTAGCGGACTATAAGAAAATTGACCCTAGCGCTCAGATCGGTGATATGATGTACAAAGACCAGGTGACTGAAGATACTAATGGAGATGGGATTCCTGATACCGGAAACAACCGCATTGATGAAAACGATCGTGTATATTCGGGTTCTGGTCAAGCCAAATTCAACATAGGTTTGAGTACAAATTTTGACTACAAAGGCTTTGATCTGTTTGTACAAAATTACTTTTCCTATGGCGCAAAATTGTACAACGGCGCTAAATACTATGCCTATACCCAAGGCCGTCACCTAGATCAATACTACATGTGGACTCCGCAAAACTCAGACACTGATATCCCTACAGATCGAGGAGATGGTTACCACAACAACGTGAGAGCGAGATCTGATTTCTTTTTGGAAGATGGCACTTACTTCAGAATCAGAAATATTACGCTAGGATATACAATTCCACTTTCTGCTACTGGCAAGATCGGAGTGAATAAAGCGAGGATTTACGGTACCGCTATGAATCCATTCACTTTCACCGAATACACTGGCTATGATCCTGAAGTGGGGGAAATGGTATTAACACTAGAGGTGTAGACCAGGCGTAATTACCCGGTATCCAGAAGATTCATTTTCGGTGTACAGATCCAATTCTAATCTTAAAAAAGCAATCCAATGAAACTCAAAATATATAAAAGATCCTTTGCATCGATCGCCTTATCTTCAATGCTTCTCTTCGGATGTGGTGTAAATTTTCTGAAGAAACAAATCCAAATGCCATAACTACCGATACCTTTTGGGAAACATCCAAGCAATTCCAATCTGGGCTTGCTACTGTCTATGGAGCGTTACAGTTCCAATCTATCAGCGGAGCAGGTTTGATTAATGAGATGATCCTCGGAGATATAGGTGGCACCGAATCCTGGTATAGACCTACCGCCTACAGAAACCTTACCTATAACGACGCCAGTGATCAAGTAACTGACAAGTGGAATGAGCTCTACATCGGAGTCTTCCGAGCCAATCAAGTGATCAACCAAATACAAGAAGCTGATCCTAGCCTTTTTGCTGAAAATGAAAAAGAGACAATTGAGGCTGAAGCTAAATTTCTTAGAGCATTCTTCTATTTCCAGTTAGCACATACCTACGGAAAAGCGGTCATCCGAACGGAAATACCCGTGACTGATGAAGATTTCAATTTGCCTCCAAGCACAAAGGAAGAAATCCTAAACACGGTGGTATTACCAGATTTAGAGTTTGCAAAAACTCATTTACCTAAATCCTGGGATGATAAAAATAAAGGAAGAGTTACTTGGGGAGCCGCAACTTCTCTATACGGTAAAACCTTGCTATTCCAAGAAAAATGGTCTGAAGCGGCAACAGAATTCAAAAGTGTAATTGATTCTAAAGTGTATGCACTGACTCCAAAAATCAGAGATAACTTCTCCGAAGAAAATGAATTCAATGAGGAATCAATTTTCGAAGTGGCATACAATAGCGAAATCAATCCGGGCGCAAATGGGTCAGTGGTAGATGATGATCCTGGTAGAACAGGGGCAGAAGCTACAGCTATTGCTACGGGACTCGGACAATTGAATTTCGGTGCGTATAACACGCTTTTGCCTAGCTACTACCTCCATGAACTATATGTAAATGACGAGGTAGATCCAAATAACTCTATCAATAAAGACAACACCCAATCAGTAAGAATGTCTGCCTCAGTAGTTCCTATCAATGGTGAAGGATTGTATTACCAACTACCAATCGGCACACGTGGCGGATGGGCTTTTGGACAAAGTGCTTATATCAAAAAACATACAAATTGGTATCACCAACCAAATGAAGATGGCAATGCTAGATCTGGAATAAATTTCAGACATATCCGCTTAGCCGATGTGTATCTCATGTACGCTGAAGCGCTGCTCAATGCAGGTGGATCTGTGGATGAAGCTATTGAATACATCGATCTAGTGAGAGCTAGATCGGGAGTGGTCACTATCAGGCAATACTTGACTGAAAACGGCAATACATTCCCGCAGCTTCATATCAGCAAGCAGGTTCATGGGACTCAACCAATGGTCGCTCCTACTGCGGATAACATCATGACCCATATTCGCCGGGTGGAGAGGCCATTAGAGCTAGCTTTTGAAGGGCATCGTTGGAAAGACCTTGTAAGATGGGGAATAGTGAAGGAGGTTTTTGATGAGCTTCGCCAGGATGAAGTATGGAGAGAGGCAAACAAAGCTTCCATTTTTGATCAAGAACCTCTTTTCATCGCAGAAAGGATCAGACCTGATTTCTTGCTTTCATCAGCCAATTATTCTCCTACCGTACACAATTACTTCCCTATTCCTGCTTTGGAACTCCAAAACAATAATCAAATAGGTAATTAATCCAGACTCAAATGAAAAAATATATCTATATCATAAAACTAATGATGGTGGCCGTGTTGCTACAATCATGCGAAGATCCTTATGAAGGCATGAACTTGAATGAGGCAAGCAATCAGGTTATTTTTACCTCCGAAATGGATTTTGAAAACACCATTCAAATTAATGGCGAACTCGCGTTCGGAGACGTTTCATCAGGTGTAGTGTCACGCACTTGGACATTTCCAGAAGGTGTAGTCGATATCGAAGGCTCTGACAACGACGTTACCTCGACTGAAGCTACGGTTAAAACAACTTTCAAAATGCTCGGCGAACATGAAGTTAAACTTCATCAGGTTTTCAAAGACAATGCTTTTGTGGGATTAGAACAGCGCGGAAAAGAACTCGATACCACAATTGTAGTGAAAGTACTAGGAGAAGTGAAATTGGCTATTACTGCTAATATCATAAACAGCGATGGCACTGTAGGTGAGGCACTTAATCTTCAAGATGGCGCACTCAATGAGGTGATGGCTGGGAATTTCATCAGATATACCGTTACTTCTGAAGGTGAGCCTGCACAATACCAATGGAATTTAGACGGAGGTGACCCACCATACTCAGAGGAGTTGGTGGAAACGCTTGATGTTCGATATAAGAAAGTTGGCGAATTTGATTTTGAATTAATCGCTTCACGAGATAGACCTCAGGGTGAATTTGTTTTTGCGCTAGAAAATTTTCTAAAGATCATTCCATCTACCGAGCCAGTCTCCTTGGAAGGTGCTCAAGAAAGAGCCGGTGGAATTGCATTAAACTTTAGCAGAGAGATGAATGGAAACACGCTAAATCCTGCTGATTTCACCGTGAATATTATAAATAATGGTAACCAAATAGCAACTTCAGTTTCTTCAGCCACTTTGGATCCAAATGAAGGAAACTTTGTGATTTTGACATTGGACAACCAGTCCATCTTTAATGATGATATAGTCACAGTCTCTTATACTCAAGGAGAATTGGCTACAGCAGATGGTGTGAAATCTGATGATTTTGAAGCTGTCCCGGTAGTTTTCATAGGAGAAAACATCCTTAAGAAAACTGCTTTTGACTACAGCTTTGAAAACTCAATGGCTACTAATTGGCCTTACCAATGGTGGGGAGCGCCATGGGATAAGTATAAATTCAACCTTAGTACAGTCAAATCATACGATGGCAAAAAGAGCGCCTATGTTACCATGGAACCAAATGGCGGCATGATCATAGGCCACACCGACAATGCTAATGTACCGATCACTTTTCCAGTGGAAAAAGGAAAAACCTATGAAATCGGAGTTTGGGTGTATATGGAAGACCTGGGAAACAGCGACCCTGCAGCAAATCCTCCAGACTTGAGATTCTATTGGGCACCTGACACAAACTGGGGTGTGGGTCCAAACCCTGAATTTTCTGCAGATTTTGAAATTGGAAAATGGGTGTACAGTTCTACTCTAGTGGAGTTTGCAAACACTGGAAACTATAACATCAACATCCGTGGTGCCAACGCAGGAAATGCCCAGACTATCAAGTTTTACATGGACAACATTTCTATTTCAGAAGCAAAATTAAGACAATAGGTAAATAAGGAGATTGGGTTTCAACAGTATAAGGGTGGCCAAACATATGAATGGCCACCCCTATCTTTTTTAAGGGAAAGGATTCCAACCGAAATAGTTAATACATCCCATTTGTTGTAATAAAGTAGCCAGAATACCCGGGCTTCATTTGTACCACATTTTTTTTAGTTTAAATAAGTAGGCTTATCAATCAGCGAACTTTTCAAAAAAATCCTCTGAATCCTTTATATTCTCCAAGCCTAAAATATAGCAAACCTCAGAAAGATCAGAGAAATCTAAACCACCAGCCGCAACAGCTTTGTTATTATATCTCCCGTCTTTTCCATTGTATTCATTAGAAATATCAATTGCAAGCTCCCAAATCTTGCTCAATTTTTTATTTGACATCATTCCTTCAACATCAAGTTGCTCAGAAGTTTGAAAACCTGGCGAACCATTCCCTACTGCATTTCCATCAGGTATTTTGTGATAGTCAGTAGTTCTCTTGACAAATCCCAAGGCCTCCGGGGAAGTAGATTCCTCATTCCAATCACTGTGTTGAACTACATGAATACGCTGAGAAACATCAATCGTCGGCATCTCGGATTGAACAGCCTTAACCAGTGCAGCCGAAAAATCGGACTGGCCTGCCTCAGCTATCCAAATATCTCCTTGCTTAGAAAGAACAGCTTTTACCTGAATCATCGTTTCTTTGATAGCCTGATTGAAGTCCGCATCAGCGTCTGACCAATTTTTCCCGAAGGCTAGATTAAACAAATCATTTGGTGGAACATAAAGCCCTTTCTGAATTCCATAGGTACCGGCAATGGGATAAAAGTTGAGCTTGGAGTATTCCTTATTCGCAACCAAAGTCATAAAAGCTGCAAGGGTATGCAGATCGTCTACATCAGTTTTGCAATCAAGTTGAAGCAACAACAAGTCTTTTTTAATATCAAAATCGATCTGTAAGTTTTCCAGGATTATCTCCAGCAATAGTTTGAAATGATAATTGCACCAGGGCAATTGTCATCGTAAGTAAAAATTTGATTTTCATCTTGGGTTAAGTTATTAGGTTTAAATGGCTTATGTATTTGCTAAATCCCTCAAGGACAGCATGGAGAACTCCAGGTATTTTTTCTGTGGAAAGTACCTAAAGTTTGAAGTTAAAAAAAAACCCAGACATATGCCTTTACTTTTCTAACATCAAACCCTATCTATTATGCCATGTTAATACCCATAGCTCTAGCCTTGCGCTATTTCTCAGTTGAATTGCATCCTTTTTCATCCTATACTTTAGGGCATAGGCGGTGGGCTAATTTAGGTATTTCAAATGCTATCCAACTAAACTAAAATAATCAAGAGTAGGAATCCCCTACCTATCAGCTCCTATCACCTTCACTGTCTTGCCATCTTTGCCGCTGGTCCGGGCTTTTTGCTCCACGAAATAGGGCTGAAAAGTATAGGAAGAGTTCGGGTCCCAGGTGGAATTGTACTCTGGCAATAGCTTCTTCATTTTCCTGATTCTCTTTGCATAGGTTGGGTTACCTGCGAGATTAGAAAATTCATAAGGATCAATCGTATGGTCGTACAATTCTTCAGTCCCATCTTCATATTGAATGTACCGAAAACCATCAGCCTTGATTCCATGGTTATTCATTCCATAGGTTGTAAGGGCAAATGCCTTTTTCTCATGACTTTTTCCTTGCATGGTTGACACCAGACTTTTCCCCTCATTCTTATCATATGACGGCAGACCACATAGTTCCAAGAGCGTCGGATAGATCGAGAGCATCTCAGCAGGAGAGTCGATTACTTTTCCCTTTGGTAGAGTTGGTGCGACAAAGAGCAACGGGGCTTTGGTGGCAGATTCCCATAAGCCATGCTTGGCAAAAGTCCCTTTCTCCCCCAGTCTATATCCATGGTCTGACCATAGGACAATCACGGTATTGTCGGCATGCCCGCTTTTTTCTAAAGCATCCATTACCCGTCCGATCTCGTAGTCTACAAAACTGACACATGCCAAGTAGGCTTGGATTATTTTCTTCCATTCTCCGGATTCAATCGCCCACTCGGTAGAGGACATCATGGGCAAATCATTGATCTTAAGTCCAACTTCTGGAATATCATCGAGATCATTTGACAGGTAAGGAGCCACCCTGAATTTCACTCAGAGGGTGTATATCAAACCATTTTTGAGGTACATAGAGCGGTACATGTGGTCTCAAAAATCCCAAGCCCATAAAGAAGGGCTCGTCATATTCCTTGTTTAATCGTTCTATCACCCAGTCCACTGACTGATGGTCCGGCATCAGAGAATCGTACTCGGGAAAAGCTCCCCAATCGGTACTGGTACGTCCATAGTTTTTGCGATCTGAGGTACCATAACCGTCCCACACATATCGCTCATCAGGCAAAGGTCCAAAACCTTTTTCCCTTCCTCCCGACTCATCAAAAAGTCCTTCTGGGGCATGGTCATGAAACAGCTTTCCAATTCCCATGGTATAATATCCGTTCTCCTTGAAATACTCTGGGGAGAAAAGTTAATTCTGAGGTCGTTGAATTTTCGCGGATCTTTGATTCTTTCGTCACTGATCATCCCGTAGATCCCAGTAGTCGAGGGACGCAATCCAGTCATGATCGAAGCCCGTGAAGGGCCGCACAGAGGAGCTTGGCTATGTGCATTTGAAAATAATACACCTTTGGCCGCTAATTTATCAATGTTGGGAGTTTTGGGTATCAGAGTAATCATTGAGCACCCCAATCCAAGTGTTTAGGTCATCAACGGAGATAAACAGGACATTGGGCTTAGATGATTTCTCTTGATTTGATTGGGCCAATGAAGCCTGAATCCAAACGAATAGAGCCAGTGGTACTAAAACAAAACGACCTATAATTTTCATAACTAAAGCACTGCAGTTTAAATCACACTTATAGTCAATTCAACAGACTCAGATACAAGCTCTGCTCGAATTGGCAGGGCTTCCACGCCGGGCACCATATTAAAAGTCCTGCCTTTCTCTGTTTCTATAATGGTCAGCGGGACATTTGCTTCAATTTTTACTTTGCCCTCAGGTTTGGTAATGATGATCACATGATCCTCTGGCTGTTCGACTGGCTCAGTATTTTTGGAAATAATGGGGATTGTAAATGAGGTTTGCTGCTTCAATGCTTGCCTAGTTTCTGCCTTGATCTGCATGCCCTTCCCGGAACAGATATAGGTGATCCTAAAGTCAGAGGCGGAGCCTTGTAAAATCTCCCTGGCTTCATTTTTTAACTCAACATCTCCCGATATACGGATTTCTCCGTTTTGATCTTCTGTAGAAAAAGAGGCTGGTAAATCATAAAGGTTAGTAAACCATTCACTCTTCCCTGAAAAGTCTCCAAACGAGGTGTAAGGGCAATATCTTTCCCGGGAGCATCTTGCTGATTTAAAGGCTCCATCAACCTATAAACAGCTAAACTTGCAGCACAAAGCAAGCCTACTTTAGTATGATAAAGCATTCCTAAAGAATTGCCAGTTGCTTGCCGGAGATCCATTTTAGGATAATACTCAGCATCATAGGCAGAAACAGTTCCTCTCCAATCTCCCCTTGAAAATAGGACTGTATCCAATTCTTCAAAATATCTTAGCCCATCAGCCTTGGCTCTAGGAAGTGGATTCGATTGATTTATTGTTGGCATTTGATCCCAATGATCCAAGATCACCGCCAGTGATTTGGCATGGGCAAATGTGTGATGGACGCAAGGTTTGATACCATGTGAAAGGTAATGTGGACCACCATGAAGTAATCCATCAGCCGTACATCGTTTGAGTAATTCTGTGTTTTTGAATGCTGCAGTCCCAAAAGCTGGATTATAACCAGCCATCAGACTAAATGCGGGTTGGCATCCATCACAGGTTCGGCTACCCCAATAGGTCCATTTAAACATTCGTGTGCCCCAGCTATTGTCAAAACCTCCATCAGGCAACATAAACTCCAGGTGATTTGCCAAAGACTTTTGCACCAACTCCAGCAATTCCTCATCCTTTTCATGTAAAGCATATAAGGCCAAGCTATTGAGGGACTCTTCTATATTATAGCCTAAATCCACTCCTGGAAGCCCTTTTTCACTTAGTTTGTGAGCAGAAGGTTTTATCTCACCATACAATAATGAATTGGGAGCAGTAAAATACTTTTTGACTTCCGCAGCAAGTTTTTTACTGAGGGTTATGTACTTGGGCTCATCCAGCAAATTCCCAATTAGGTTCATCGCATAACTATTGGTCGCTCCATAGTTCACGTTAGTGGCATCGATGGTAGGAAATTTCCTATAAATGAATTCTGCCGCTTCGCCAAGGCGATCAGTCCAATTCTGGCGACGGTCGGCTTCCAGCAAATCCCCATGGTATTTCAGAGTCTCAGCCAGCGCTATTGCACCAAATACGGTAGTCCCATTCCAAGAATTGGGATTTACATCATTTGTCCAACTACCATCAGGTTGGGAGACATTTTGACTCCATTCAAACACGGCAATCCCCGCATCCAGGTATTTCTTTTCTCCAGTTGCCTCAGCCATATAGAAAAAAGGGTAAACAGCATCAGACACCCTTCCGTGTATGGTTTCGCAAGCTGGGCAATCCAGCAAACCGTGAACTTTAGGATCAGAAGGATTCAAAATTTGAACCTTAATCATTCCATCACACCAATCCTTTAAAAGACTAAAAACCAAATCTCTATATTCTTCTGAGTGAAAAGTGACAGGATCCCCTTTGGCAAAAAGATTAGCAAATGGCAGCGATAGACCGAAACCAGTCAATGCTGTAGTATGGATAAATTCCCTTCTTTTCATTTCAGTCGAATTAGTCTAATTGAGGTTTGATCAGAATGCCTAGTTTAAATTTTGTTTGATAACCTGGCTGGAATTGTATCCTATTCTATGGGCTTTTACCCAGATGCTTTTTACCTCTTCTCCCATATCAATAGGCTCTTGGTATATACTCCAAGTTGGTGATTGTTTTCCGTCGGAATTGATCAACTTATATCCTATAGAAGCTCCTTCAGTAGCAGATTGAATTTCAATTTTCCCATTAGTGATCTTAATCTTGGGATCAGCTGTGGTGGGCTTGCTACCTGCGCCTGACCAAAGTCTTTTTATTAATTCCTGCTCAGGTAAATTAGGTCTGTCACCAATATCCGTGAGCCAGCGATCCATCTCATTGCTCAATTCCTTGAGTTTTTCTTGATAGTTAGGATCTTCTGCAAGATTATTCAGCTCGTAAGGATCTGCTTCACAATCATATAATTCTTCCTTTGGTTTGGACTTTCGAAACCATTGGGCTTGACTCGCATTCAGTTCTCCGGATTCATTCATGCGTAAAAGCTCCTGCATCGTTGGGATTTGCTCCCTATAAGTCAAAGGCAAATAATACCCTTGGTTCGGGCGATAGTTTCTGATGTATTTGAACTGCTTATCACGGACTGCTCGGATGGCATCGGTGACTTCGTCAAAACGATCAGCAGCACCATGTATGTATTCACGCTTTTCTTGAGCCCTGGAAATCACCCAAAAAAGCCTGTCCTTGCATGTAATCCAGTGGTTTTTCACCAATCAATGAAAGGAGGGTCGGTGCAAAATCCACAAAACTAATCAGCTGATCATCTGAGGATCCAGCTCTCCAAGAATTAGGATATCGGATGATCATGGGTGTATTTAGCCCTGAATCGTAAATCAAACGTTTCTCCCGGGGCAGTGGCCCACCGTGATCTCCATAGAACACGATAATGGTATTTTCCAGCAATCCATCTTCTTCCAATTGAGCCAGTATTGCTCCCAACTGCCTATCCATTTCAGAAATATTATTGTAGAGCTTCCACATATCCCGTTGCACTATGGGAGTATTTGGGAGGTAGGGAGGAACCGCAAATTCTTGGTCTTTGGAAACATGAACAGGCGTTTCCGCTTCAGTCATATTACCCGGTTCCCATTTGTAAGTGGTATCTCCTGAGTGGTAATGCCTCATTTCTATGTTTCGAAATCCATAAGGTTCGAAAAGACCCGACTCGTGCGTAGTGGTAAAGTTTACTATTGAGAAAAATGGCTGATCTTCCGCTCTATTTCTCCAATGTGCATAAGGCCCATTTTCGTCCCAGGCTGTGACAGGTGCTTTAAACTGATAGTCTTCTTTGTAATTATTACTGGTGTAATATCCTTTCTCTCGAAGCAGCTCACTGACCATCTTCACTTCGGGCCCCTGGAACAGCTTCATATTTTGGAAGTCCAGTCACTTCGGTATAAGAATCAGTTCTCATATGATTGGCTCCTATACTAGAAGGATACATTCCAGTGGCTATTGCGGCTCTGCTAGGTGCGCAGACTCCTGAAGTGGAGTACAAATTGGTGTAAATGACTCCCTCTCTAGCTAGACGATTCAAATTTGGCGTAATGGCACTTGAATCTCCAAAAGCCGGGATATAAGCTCCCATATCTTCGGTCACCAACCATAAAATATTGGGGCGATCAGGGAGAGAATATTCAGATTCATTTGCTTCGAGAGCGGATCCTTTACTGGTACATCCGTATGCAAACAGCATGGCAAGCAAAACCAAAATATGATTTTTGACTGCGTAGTATTTAAGGTAATTGATAAGATAATTTTTCACAGGGCTTATTGATGTAATGGTTTTTGAGAGCTTAATTTTTTCTGTAAAATGACAAGAACAATAAACTAACTATTAAGATTAATACACTCTTACCACTAATCAGAAAGAATTGACTTTCAATAGAATAGTATGTTTACCAGGTTCTAGCCTGATCGTACCAAACGCTGTGGCTACTTTCTGCCCATTATGGATTACATCCTTTCCGTCCATTTCAGTTAAAGAAAATTCAGCTACCATATTTGCCGGTATTTCTATCTCATAGGTCTGTAGCCTAGCGTTATTGAAAATATAATTCGCCTTGATTGAACCCAAAACAGTTGGAACCTCGATAGAACTGGATTTGAGCGTACTCATTTGAGGCTGAATCTGAGCAATACCAAATCCAGGGGTTTTAGGCTGTATTCCCCATAAACCTCTCGGGATTACATTGGCCGGAACAGCTCCCCAAGGATGATTCCAATCCAGGTTATTTTTGTATTTGTTATCCCAGGCTTCCAGAGTAATCGTTGATCCCAGTTTTATCATATTGTACCAACTTCTATCGCTGGTATCCACCAATAAGGATAAAGCATAATCCTGCTCCCCTGCCCGGTAAAGCCCATCCATCAGATATTGGGAACCATAAACACTACAGGCCATTCCACGGGATTTGATAAATTCTACGACTGACTCCTTATGCTCCTCTGGCACCAACCCAAAAGCCAAGGGCATCATGTTGGCGTGCAAGGAAGCATGATCTGTATCGATTCCATCTACATAAACTCCACGCTCAGAATCAAACATTTGATCATTGAGCGATTTCTTCACCTTGGCAGCCCGGTATTCAAATTCTAGAGCTTCTTGAGATTTGCCCATGATCTTGGCAAATTCAGCCATGATTCTCATGTTTTCATAGTAGAAGGCATTGATCACGGTATTATAGGGCTTGAAAACAAAGTTGTCCTGCTCTCCCATAGTAACCGCTCCATTAAATTTTGCCGGTGGCCAGTCCACAATATCCGTAAGTGGCTTTTTATAATCCTCCTCAAAACCCAGCTTCAACATGTAGTCATGATCTACCTTGGTAGAAGTGATCAGTCCATCCTCATTTGCCAACTCATAAAGTGTTTTATACTTCAATGGCTCATAGTATTTCTCGATCAATTCCGTATTACCCGTGTACATATAGTCCGCATAGAACATCAGTGCCACGTGTTGCTGCCACTCTGTAGGCCAGGTGGGATGCTCCATAAAATACTCTATTGTCCTTCTGGCCATGGCATATTCAGCATCCGTGGTATAATGACTCAGCTGATTTAAGTACGCGTCTGATTCATAAGGAATTCTCTCCCGATCCCCATCCACGTAAAGCCCATTGAAAGTGGTCGCTTTGATGGTGTATTTACACAGCTCCCAAACTTGATTTAAAATATCATCAGAACTCTCAAAAGCACTTGCTTTATCATCAAAATAGGTATGGTAAGCAAGTTGGATAAAGTCATCACCTACTAAATTCCCGCTTGCTCCTTCTACCTCAGCATATCTAAAAGGCATCAAAACAGGAGTTCCTTCAGGTAAAGGCAGCGCTACTCCCGGAAGCGTATTTCTTTCGTCCTTTTGTATAGGCAATTGATAGGTTGTTTGACCTGGTTTTACCTCTACTGCGATTTCCTGATAGCGAATGTGGCTCTTTGCGGGAGGAGTTCTGTTGACAGCTTGGCCATCAGCCATTTCTCCTATTCTAAAAATCAGAGTCTCCGCCTTATCCGTTTTATAATTGAACTCAATAGTAGCAAATGCAGCTTTACCAAAATCTATGAAATAAGTGTCTCCTTTTTTCTCAAAAACCCGAGGTTTAATTCTACTTACATCCTGAATATTGGCAGTAGAAATCATCTTATTCTCACTTTCACCCACGGTGAATTTCTGAGCCTTTGAATAATCCACCACTCGATTTTCCTCATCCCATATCCTCACTTTCCAATAGTAGCTTTTCCCTACTTCCAAAGTCTCTCCCTTGTATTCTACATTGGAAGAACTGCTGGATCTGACCTGAGCGCTATTCCATACATCGCCTGAATTCAAATTAATCAGCTCTTCACTGGAACTGACTAGGATCTGGTAGGCAGACTGAGTTTTGGAAAATTCCGATATCTGCCAGCCAAATTCAGGTTTGGTATCCAAAATCTTTACAGCATTTTGAGGATCCCTAATGAGCTCAACGGTCAGATTAGATGGTGCAGCTCTGTATTTATTACTGAATTTAGTGATCAGCTCATCCGTTTTGGCTCGAAGGTTTCTAGCAATGTCCTTATACTTTGGATCATTGATAAGGTTATTAACCTCCTGAGGATCATCTTTTAGGTGATAAAGTTCTTCCACCTTTTTGTCATTGACATAGCGGAAATATTTCCATTCCTCGGTGCGCACTCCTTCACTTGGTGGTATTTCATCGAATTCCCAAATATGCTCTATCAATACCGTGTCTCTACCAATTTCTTGATCTTGTCCGGTCACGATCGGCATCAAACTCTTTCCATGCCAACTTTCTGGAGCTTCAACACCCGCCAAATCAGCAATAGTTGCTGGCACATCAATATTGAGCACCATGTCTTTTACATCTTGATGGCTACCTACACGCGGATCATAAATAATCAAAGGAACACGAATGGAATTATCATACATCAGCCATTTTCCTGCAAGTTGACGCTCACCTAGAAAGTAGCCATTATCCCCCATTACGATAATTACTGTGTTCTTGTCTAGTCCCTTTTCGGCTAGTTTCTGACGAATCTTGGCGATCTCCAGGTCAATACCCGAAATCATTCTATAATATCCTTTCAGGCTATGCTGATACTTTTCTTCCGTATCATACCTCCATGTCCATCTCAGGCGGTTAAACCCGTCGCGTACAAACTGCGGTTGCGCTTGAAAATACTTATCCTCTCCGAGTACAGGTCCTGGAATAGTGGTATTCTGAAGCAATTGATCTGTGGTGGATTGCCAAAAATACTGATCAGGAGCACCATCGTGTGCATGAGGAGCACTGAAGCTCAATGATAAACTAAAAGGTTGATCTGAAGGAGCCTTATCGATAAAATCCAGTGCCTGCTGCCCGGTATATCGGGTCAGGTGAACTGTGTCTCCATCGATGGTTTTGTAGAAATACCCTCTTTTGTCAGGATATTGATTGTTACGGTCATAGGACTCATACTCATCGAATTGTTTGTCCAGATCATCGTATCGCACGCCATACTTGCCATAAAACGCCGTATAATATCCATGGTTTTTTAGAACTGTTGGATAGGAGTTTTCCATGTATTCTGACCGGATGTTACCTGTCTGGAAATTGAAATTATGTGATCGCTCGTAAAGCCCGGTGAACAAACTGGCTCTACTTGCCGCGCAGATGGGCGTAGTGACTATGGCAGTTTCGAAATAGACTCCCGTTTCGGCAAGCTTATCCATTTCCGGTGTCTGGACAAATTTATTCCCTGCATATCCTAATGCATCAAAGCGCTGATCATCAGTTAGAATGAAAATAATATTTGGTTTATCCGAGGCTGATTTTGACTCCTGAGCGAGAAGTTTTGTTGCATTGAAGGGAATATATAAAAAGCAAACTACTGCTATAAACTTGTTCATTAATTTGGGTGAATTTTAATTGATGTAGGGAAATTTTGATCCACTTTTGAAATGGAAATTCAAATTAGATTTTAAGAATTAAACTACTATCCTGTACCCTAGTGTATTCTAAATAGCTTTAAATCTTCAGTGATTATTTCGGATCAGTTTGTAGAAAACAGAAAGAAGCAAGCATTAGTAGACTTACTTCTTCCTTGTTTATTTTAAAATTAGAACGGTTGATACCTCACGTAACTGTTCAGCTGATGCCCAATTCCATTGGTGAAAATGAAATTATGAAGATTCACCACCGTACCTCTAGATGTGCTCGGCATATTGGAAGGTGTGGATGGAGAACCTATCCTAGCAATGCTGGTATTGATACGGATAGATTGATCAAACAATCGCTTATTAATCTCTATCGAGCCCGAATCACCCGGTACTAACGTCTGGTAGTACAAGAAGAAATCGTTTTTAGGTATGGCAGGTTGAGACAAATACTCATCAATAATGTGGTATCTCAGAACATGCTCAAGCCTCTCATTGCTGATCGAGTCAAGCGGATAATCTCTATTACCTGCCATGTTCTGTATCAGCTGATTATTTCCATTCCAAGCACTGTTTCTTAATAAGAGATAAGTTGTGGTAGTGTCCTGCCCTAAATACAAATCTTCCAATCCTGTTCGAGCAATTGCTTCTAGCAAGTAATTAAATTCTGGAAGTCCGTTGGCATCCTGGTAGGTAGGATCGCTATTTATCATCTCCAGCCATTCTAGAGCTGATATTCCTGTAGGCTTATTTCCAAAAGGCTCTGGCACATACTCCCATTCCTTTTGCAATTCCAGATCACAACTGAATGTGGCAAAAGTGACAACAGCTGCAATCAATAGTTTACTTGCCTTATTTATATATACTTTCATGTGATTATAATTATTTTTTTAGAGGTCATATGAAATCTCGCATAGCCAATAATAATGTCAGTGTGTGACGTTTGAGTCATGCTCGATTTCATCTGTAAGTTCATTTAAATTAATAACCAGTAGTCTGAGTTAAATTTGGGTTATCTACCAAATGCTGAAACCAGATCGGAAACAATAATCTATCAGCACCTTGCCCATTGATTGGTGCCATTACTTCGACCGTTTTATCATTACGAATAAGGTCCCACCATCTTTTCCCTTCAGCCAACAACTCGAACTGACGCTCATCCAAGACTACATTCAGCAATTCTTCACTGGTTGCATAGTCTGCCAGCTGAATACCTGGAAGATCCCTTGCTTGCCTCACTCTATTGACCAGATTTGCTGCTTCTTCCAGATTACCTAATTGAAGTTCAGCTTCGGCTTTGAGTAGAAGCATCCCTGCATATCTATACACAACCACATCCGTATCATCTTCATTTCCAGAGTAGTTTGTCAGATTGTACTTCCCATATCTTCGCTCACCGATATCTTTAACAGACTCGATCAGTTGTACATATCTATGATAGTCACCGTAAATCGTCTGTCCAGTATTTTCATCTACAGTTTTGGGAGTATAGTCTGGATATTTGGAATGCCAGGAAATAGAATCTGTAGGAAATGTTTCGATCCACTTATTTTCAAGATGCTCTGAAATAAAATATGCGGGAACACCAGGCCAAAATAAACTATAGATACCACCTGCCCCTTGATCTTCCTCAATATTCAAGA
Organism: Algoriphagus sp. 10J20-15; assembly: GCF_055809615.1. NCBI lineage: Bacteria > Pseudomonadati > Bacteroidota > Cytophagia > Cytophagales > Cyclobacteriaceae > Algoriphagus > Algoriphagus sp. 10J20-15. The sequence continues at coordinate 43,315 of NZ_JBVVUG010000044.1, read as the reverse complement.
CGATTGAGAATATCAATTCTGGTCCTGTTTCCATTTGGTTAGTCGGGATACCAGATCTATCCGGTTCATTGCGAAAAAGGGCGTGAAAGTCTTCGGCCGTGTTCACTAGGGTAAATTGTTTTAAATCATCCAACTTATCCAGCGCTTCTTTAGCTAGCGCATATTCCTTTAAATGCATGTATACTTCAGCCTGCAAACTGTATACACTTGATAGTGAAAATCTTGATTTTTCATGAGGATTAAGGATTAGCTCCTCCGCCTTTAGCATGTCAGGGATAATCAAACTATTCATGATCTCATCTCCTGACGTTTTTGGCCGATAGATATCGTCACTCACTCCTGTGATCACGTCCAGATATAAGGGCACATCACCAAAGGTCCGTACAAGGTCGAAGTAAACGAAAGCCCTTAAAGCATGTGCCTGCCCTAAAAGCCCATTGACATCACCAGAAATATTAGGAATGTTATTGATCGCTAGGTTAGCTCTCAAAAGCACATTATACATGTCTCCCCATCCCCCGTAATTTCGGCTTTGATCGTTAAGATTATTGGTTGTAAGCTGAAGTGCTTCAGGGTTTTCTCCAGCCGGAGATGCGGAGAAATTATCTGATCTTAATTCACCCCAAACAAAATACTTACGAGAATACGCTTCTTGCATAGCATCATAAATACCCGCGACACCAGACTGAGCATCAGCTTCCGTCTGCCAAAACTGGGCATCAGAAATTTCACTTTGAGGATTCTCCTCCAGCATACTATCGCAACCGGGTAAGACCACCATAGAAATTGCCAAAAGCAGTCCTAAGTTTGTTTTATTTATACTATTCATATGATTATAATTTTTCTTGTAAAGGCCATATGGAATCTCACTGTCCTGATAATTATGCCAGTCAATGGCTTTTCAGTAATGCTCGATTTCATAATAAAACTGTTCCTTATTTTTAACTAAGACGCTTAAAATTTGATGTTTACACCCAGGATATACTCTCGGTAAAGAGGGTATCTTAGATTATCCAAACCAGGCTGAAGTGCATTTCCTCTTGACCCCAATTCGGCGTTATATCCCTCATAATTCGTCCAAGTAAGTAGGTTGTTTCCCGATGCATAGAAGGAGACATTTGACAAAAAGCTTACATTGTCCAAGACAGAGGCTGGAAGTGAGTAATCCAATCTCAAGGATCTCAGCTTTATAAAATCCGCTTGGCTCACCCAAAAAGTATTTGGTCCTAAGCTGTTTCTTGAACTTCCACTTGCATTCAAACTTGGATATTTAGCTATATCCCCAGGCTGATACCACGCTTCCTCCACACGATCCGGCCCAGGAACCACGGTACGTACCAATCGCTGATTACGACTCTCATCATAACTTCTATAAATGTCATTACCAAAATTGTAATCAATCATCATTGATAGCTTTATACCCTTGAAAATGAATTCATTATAAAACCCACCAAACAACTTCGGCAAACCATTCCCAATAACCGTTCTATCCGCATTTGGATCAATATTGAAATCACCGTTCCAATCTTTCCACATCACATCTCCTCCTAAGAGTACTCTGTTTTGAACTTTCAACTGATTGACATTACCAGTATAAGTCTGACCGTTTTGCTGATAGTTTAAAAAACCTCCCTGCTCATCGAAAATCGGGGTCAACTGATTGCCATTGTCGTCAAATGCATTTGACTCGTTGTAAGGAAAAACACCCAATGCGGTGTAGCCCCACATGTCTCCGATGGATCCTCCTTCTCTGATGATAAAGTCACCTCTGATGATTTGACCGTTCTCTTCAGCCAGCTCTACTACTTCATTCACATTAGTTGCAATGTTGAAACTGGAGAACCATTGTAAGGAGGATGTTTTCAATACATCGCCACTAATGGTAAATTCTATCCCGCTATTCTTGATCTGACCGATGTTATTGCTGATGCTATTAAAGCCAGTTTCCTCAGGAAGTGGTGTAGGATAAAGTAGATCTGAAGTCAGTTTTTCATAATAATCAAAACTCGCATTGATTCTACCATCAAGGAACCCTAAGTCTGCTCCTACATAGGACTGCTGTGTGGTTTCCCATGAGAGATTTTCATTACCTAGTTGGGTGATAGCTATCCCATTCAATCCATTATAAAGGAAGCCTGGAGAATAAAGTGTGCGGCTATCAAAATTCCCAATTCTCTCATTCCCATTCTGAGAAATACCTACTCTCAGCTTAAATTCAGAAACTACTGAGGAAATTGGATCCCAAAAGGACTCATCACTCATTCTCCAACCTACAGATACTCCGGGAAATACGCCATATTGATTCGCAGTACCAAATCGGGAAGAACCATCCCTCCGGATCGTTCCGCCAAATAGGTATTTGCCTTTATAATCGTAAGTCACCCTTCCAAACTGAGAAACCAAAGCATGACTAGTAGCCGTAGTTCGGGTATTTGAAGCATCTAATTCTGCCACGTTGTTGAAAGTCCTTACAATATCATTGTTGAAATTAACTGAACGGAACCGTGAGTACTCATACTGCCACTGTTGAAATTGAACCCCAGCAACAGCAGTTAAATTATGATCTCCAAAGCTCTTTTTGTAGCTCAGGTAATTTTCTTGTTGAAGGCTATAATTTAGATTAGTGATCTCTGAACCGGCAGGTGGGCTACCTAATGGTTGAACTACGGTAGGATCAAAATCATTATTCCTGCTCAACTCCAAATTCACTCCTAGTGTGGACTTAAATTTTAGAGAGGGAATGATATCAATTTCCCCATAGGAAAAAATCTGCCCTACGTAATCTCTACTTCTCCTTACCGTGAAAATAGTTTCTGCAACGACGTTTTGTTGACTTGACGTTTGTGGCACATAGGTTCCATCTGCATCTTGAGTAGGCAGATATGGGAAATGGGTAGCAAGCTGACCAAAAATAGATCCTTCATTCAGTCCGTTTCTCTCCAAATAAGATGCATTGACCCGCGTCCCTATTTTTAGCCTTTTCGCTACATTGAAATTAACATTTAAGGTGGTATTAACCCGCTGAAATCCTGAGTTATCAACAATCCCGTCTTGATTCAAAAAGCCTGTATTCCAATAAAAATTAGCATCATCTTTACCACCACTCAGAGCAAGGCCTACCTGGTCACGAACTCCTACTCTAGTAATCAATTCCTGATAATCAAAATCCTGATTGAACATCGCTGAAAGCGAATCTGCAGGAGGACCTGGGTTTATGGCGTTGTTCCCTACTCTTGCCAGTTCATAGATTCGTGCCTGACGTGTATTTGAAACGGGGATTTTGGTTGCCAAAGAGCTATAGCTACGCACATAACTCGCATCAATCTTTGTCTCACCACTAGCTCCCTTTTTTGTGGTGACTAGGATGACACCATTGGCTGACTTGGAACCGTAGATCGCGGCTGAGGCTCCATCTTTAAGTACCTCAATAGAGGCAATGTCATTTGGGTTCAGGTTTTCGATATTATCAAGCTGCTGCCCATCGACAACATACAATGGTCCTGTACCACCATTCAACGTGGACGTTCCTCTAATTTTGATATCCGATGGCTCACCGGGTCCGCCATTCGAAGTAATGGACACACCAGCCATTCGGCCCTTCATGCCGTCAAGAACGCCAACTGGAGTGGTTTGTGCCAGTTCTTCTGATTTTACAGAAACCACCGAACCAGTCAAATCTCTTCTGTTTTGCTCGCCATAGCCCATTACCACAACCTCGCTCAACTGAGTCATGTCAACTCCTAAGGTCACATTGATCTGGGTTTGATTACCCACATTAATCTCTTGCTGATCATACCCTATAAAAGAGAAAATCAGTACATCATCCGGAGAAGCTTTAATTTGATACTTCCCATCTATATCTGTGGCGGTACCAGTTGTACTACCTTTGACAAGTACAGTCACTCCGGGTAATCCCAGGTTGTCTTCTTCAGAAATTACTGTTCCAGTAATAACAGTCCCTTGTGCCACTACAAGTGTGACGCAAAAGAACGTAGCGCAGGACAATAATAGTATTTTTTGTAAAATTTTATGAATCATTTTAATTCCATTTAATTATCATTCATGATTAGTTTACTACATCTAGTGTAGCTATCCTTTTAAGGGACAAAATATTGGGTAAAGGTTATTTAAGGTTTATTTTATTCATTCATATAATAATTAAATGTTCAATTTGTCACATAGCAATAATCAGGTTAAACCATAAATTAAAGATCAACTTTTGACTTGCAATTATTCCTGATCAGATCTTTAAAAGGTATCACTTTAGCAACTCTATCCTTATTATATTGAAACCTCAAGCATGAATTCTACTTCTTTTCGCTTTCGGGTTGGTTTGTCACTACTAGCTTTTATACAGTTGCAAATTTTGCGTTCAGGAATCAGGTAAAACACTCCGCACAATTGCCCGATTAGAACACTCTAAACTTCATTTTTTTATAAAAAGTAAAATCCAAAAAAAGGGTGATTTTGTACATACCCTTCCAAATATGCCCTCAGAACCAAATACAGGGCACATCATAAAAGGAAGAAAGCTATGGTGATGCTACTATTTTATGTCTTGGAGGAGTGAATACCCAAAAGTCGAATAAGCAATACGACTTGCGGAAAGCGCGAGAGTAGATTGACTATTCCCCAAAAAATTAGAAAAGCTCTAATTAGAAATATCTACTAAAAAAATCCTAAACTATAAGACTTAGAAACAAGTAGTATAATGCCTCAAAAAGCAAAATACTATATAGTAACCATAATCTATTAGGCTAAATAAAAAATCAATCTAACCCCAGCTCTTCTTTAAATCGCTCCGAGTAGGCTTTTGGACTTAACCCAAAGTGCTTCTTAAATGCTTTGGAAAAATAATTAGGATCTTTAAAGCCTACAATATAACCCACTTCGGATATATTAGTTTTATGTTGCTCAATAAGTGAAGCGGCCTTTTTCATTTTGACAGTTAATATAAAATCCTTCGGTGTCTGATTGGTCCAAGCCTTGAATTTTGTAAAAAGTAATGACCTACTTATCCCTAGCTCCTCTGTCAAATATTGTATATCAAAAAACTCATTTGCGATATTATCTTTAATAAGCTGTATAGCATTTTTCATCATTTCCTCATCTCTGGAATTGACACTGACTTCTGATGAAATAAACTCTCCGGACTCCCCGATTTTCTTTCTGAGCTTCTCATGTGTATTGAGAATATTTCTACATTTCAACAAGAGTTCTCTAAAATCAAAAGGTTTGCTGAGAAATTCGTCAGCTCCCGATTCCAGCCCATCATATTTATACACCAAGGAAGTTCTGGCAGTCAACAGAATAAAGGGTATATGACTGGTACGAAGGTCGGATTTTACCTTTCCGCAGAATTCTATCCCATCCATCACTGGCATCATCACATCACTGATAATCAAATCGGGCTGAGAAGAAATAGCCTCCTGATACCCTAGCGCACCATTTTCTATCAGCACAGTTCGATAAGTTTTGGATAACACACTTTGAATAAATGCTCCAATCTCCTGATTATCCTCGACGATAAGGATTTTGGGAGCATCTTCAAGTTCAGTATTTCTTTCTTCATTTTCCATCAATACACCAGCTTCGTCTTCCGACTCAGGCATGATATAATTGGAAATTTCCTCGCTGCTAAAGAATGATTCTATCACTTCATCATCGGATAAATTTTCTCTACCGACATGCAATTCCATCACAAAGTCACTTCCTTTTCCCTCTTCACTGCTGACCATCAGTTGGCCCTTGTGAAGCTCCATCACATTTTTGGCTATGGCCAAACCAATCCCAGAACCTTTCTTGAACTTACTCTTATTCCCTTTGGTAGGAACTTCATAAAATCTATCAAATATTTTATCCAAATGTTCGGCAGGTATACCCATACCCGAATCCTGCACATGAACCTTTACTTTATTCCCAGCATGTTGGACCCTTACCTCAATCTTTCCCCCTGCGGGAGTATATTTAAACGCATTTGAAATGAGATTATACAGGACCTTTTCCAGTTTATCCCGATCAAAATAGACCTTGATCTCCTCATCCGAAGTGACGAATTGATAATCGAGTTCGTATAGTTTAGCCTGTTGGGAAAATGATAAAAAAATCTCCTTTGCAAACTTGACAATATTTCCTTCAGCGGCCTGAAGCTTCATCTGCTTGTTTTCCAACTTTCGGAAATCCATCAGCTCATTAATCAGCTTAAATAGATGATCCGTATTTTTCTTGATTACCTGAAGCTGTCTAAAAACGGCACTAGGACCTTTGTATTCAGCTATCAATTTATCCAAAGGAGCAGAGATTAGCGTGAGAGGAGTTCTGAATTCGTGGGAAATATTGGTGAAAAACTGCAATTTTTGTTGATTCAACTCCTTTTGATATTCATACTCTCTGGTCTCCATTTCAAGCTGATGCTGCAATCTCAATCTTGATCTGAAGAAAAATATAAAGACCATCAAGCCTGACAATACAATCACAGAGTAAAGCAGATAAGCCCACCAAGTGAACCAAGGAGCACTTTTCATAGTAATGTCTAGGCTGGCAATCTCCTTACTTTCTATCCCATCCTTATTTACCCCCTTCACTTCAAAGACATAATCCCCACCTCTTTGGATGGTATAGGAAACAAATGAATTAGTAGTTCTTACCCACTCATCTTCCAAGCCTTTTAGCCGATAGAGGTAAGTATTTTTATCAGAATTGACATAATTAGGCATGGAAAAATGAATGGTAAAAATATTCTGATCATAGTCCAATGTGATCTCTTTCGAATATTCTATAGAATTATCCAGTATGTTAGTATTATCCCCTACTTTAATCTGTCGGTCAGAGATATAAAACTGGGTAAGAACCACTTTGGGAGCTGAAGCACTCTCCACTTGCAGCTTGCTTGGGTAGAATGAGGTAACCCCTGAGGCCCCTCCAAATAACATCCTACCTGAACTGGAAAACAACTTAGCGCGCCTATTAAATTCATTGGGCTGCACGCCATCTTTTCTATCAAACAACCTGTGATTTCCGGTGGTAGGATCATAAAGCACTACCCCTTCTTCTGAACTTAGCCAAAGCTTTCCTTCCCTATCCTCACTTATGGCAAAAACACTGGTAATCTTTGGAATAGAGACAGGGAAAAGTAGATCATCTTTTATATAAAACAACCCAAAATCATTCGCTGCTACCCATATTTTATGTTCAGAGCTGCTTTCCAAAATATCGTGGACATACAAGTTACTCTGCTGACCGTCTTCCATTTTTAAAATCTGAAAATCAAAAACTCCTTGCTGGTATGAATCTGCGGATAGGAAAGTAACTCCTCTGCCAGTACCCACATATAAGTCACCCGAGGTGGTTTCGGTTATTGCTCTGACATTATTATTGGAGATTTCAGGCTTGTTTAGGCTAGCTGTAAAGAGTCTAAAATTCCTAGTCTGAGGATCAAAGAGCATCAGTCCTCTGTTCAAAGTACCTATCCAGATTTTGCCGTCGCTGGCTTTTTCCAACTCTAGCAATTGGTTGGTTGGAATGCTCTTGCTAGTTTCCAACGAAGGATCATATCGGTATTCTTCAAAGTTTCCATTCTTAAGATTATAGCGTATCAGTCCCCTATTAAAAGTCGCAATCCACACTTGGTGAGTGTTTTCGTAAAGCAAATCCTTAACAGAACCAATGTAATTACCTTCAGAAAGCTTGTCTATATTCTTAAACTGTCCATCGCCTGATTGGATCACATTGATACCAGCCCCTTCAGTACCTATATAGATATTGGAATACTTGTCCTCCATGAAAGAACTCACCACATTGTAGCCAAGCTGCGTTCCAAAATGCTCTTGGATTTTCTCAAAATTTAACTGCTTGTCACTCCAGTAATTAATCCCGCCAAAGTAGGTGGAGATCCAAACTCCTCCATCCCGGTCTGTAAACAAAGCTTTTACATCTTTCCCATTCAAGCTATTTGGGTTTCGGGAATCATGTCTAATCTTCGCTAAAAGTTTATGGTTATTATCCAGGACATTTACCCCATCATAAGTGCCTACCCAGAGCCTGTTTTGATGATCTAATGTGATCGCGCTAATAAGTTGATTAGTCAGTTTTTCTTCTCCTGGCTGGCTACCATATCTCTCAAACTTTTCTTCATTTGTCCTAAAATAAAACAGCCCATCCTTGGTACCTATCCAGAGATTACCTATTAGATCTTCCTTGATGCAGGTGACTTCAAACTTGCCTTGAGTCTGTTCGTTGGAATTTTCAGGGAAATACGATTTAAAAGATAACTGATCGCTTTTTTCCCTGTTGGATTTATTAAGGCCATTTTCTGTACCTACCCAGATTTCTCCCTTTCTGCTTTGGAAAATATTGGTGATAATATCTGAGCTTAGCGATTTCTCATCGTTTATCTCATGCTTGTAAACTTCTATTTCGCCCTGTTCTATATTTAAAACATTGAGACCTTCACGAGTAGCTACCCAAACTTCCGAAGAACCAGGGCTCATTACATCATAAACAAATGAAGAAGATATAGATAGCCTCTGATTTGTTTCAAATGGGAAATCAGTAGATTTCTCTTGTCTAGGGTCAAAAAAACTCAGTCCTCTTTTAGTAGCCATCCACACGCCGCCACTGTCTAGACTAATAGAAAAGATATCATTAATTCTTAACTCACTCACATCTCCCGACTCGCGCCGAACTACCTCCAAATTATGGCCATCGTATCTCATCAGACCATTGCGGGTTCCCAGCCATATCATTCCTAGTTTATCCTGAGCTATACTATTGACTGGATTTAAAGAAAAACCATCAGAGGTAGGTAAATGAGTGAAAAAATTGAATGAATCCTGACCCTGAGAATACAGGCAACTGCTGGAAATAAAAAAGGAAAACAGGAAGAATGCTAACGATCTCCACCACTTGACTGTAGAGTCAGGATGTAAAACGGAAGTACTTGAAAATCCTATTTTCCTTGCATTTTCAAATAGCATATAGTCTGAGTCATGTTTGGGTTGTTAATAGACTTTTCCAAAGTCAGGAATGGAATACGTACTTAATAATAGAGAATTTTCATATTCCTATTGCACCCAATTGGCTAAATGTTGGAATAGTACGCTTGTCTAATTCTCATTCCTGTAAAGGAGAAGATTTGCACTTAATAGGACTTGGTCAAGTAACTAAAAAAACCAAGTGAAGCTATACTGCCCTATACTGCTTGGCTGAGGAATTGAATTTCGGACATAAAAAAGGGAGAAGATATGCCTATCCTCTCCCAATTGAGCTACACAACTTAAACCCACTCTGAAAAGTTGTTTTATAATACGCTCAATTTTATAGTCTTCAAATCCTTTTCCTGACTGGAGGCTCCCACAGAAATAGTGAAATCACCAGGCTCCACTACCTTTTCCATTTTCTGATTATATAGGGAAAGATTATTAGGATTTAATTCAAAAACTACTGTTTTAGTCTCTCCTGGAGCTATAGATACCCGCTCAAATCCCTTGAGTAATTTATCATAGCGACCTACTGAAGCGAAATCATCTCTGATATACATCTGCACCACTTCATCTCCCTGAACTTTCCCTTTGTTGGTCACATCCACGGAGACAGTAGTAGCTTCATTAGCTTTAATTTCCGATTTAGCGAGTCTTAGATTAGAATAATCAAACTGGGTATAGCTCAGCCCAAAACCGAAGGGAAAAAGCGGAGTTTTTTCACTGAATCTATATTCCCCTTTTCCAGAACCCACAAAGTCTGGCCTTTCCAAATAAGTAACTGGAATCTGTCCCACGGAGCGTGGAAATGAAACCGTCAATTTGCCTCCAGGATTGTAATCTCCAAACAACACATCTGCCAAAGCGTCACCTGATCTCATGCCCAAATACCAGCTTTCGATTATAGAAGGAACATTTTCCGCTATATAATTAATAGTCAGTGGCCGACCATTTACTAGGATAACTACGATAGGTTTACCCGTTTTATGCAATGCTTCAACCAATTCATTTTGAACTCCAAATAGATCCAGGTCATCCCGATCTATCCCCTCTCCGCAGGTGAGGGTGGATCCACCGACTGCTAAAACCACCACGTCTGATTTATTTGCAGCTGCTATTGCTTCCTGAAACCCGGCCTTTGAATCGCTGGTAAGTTTCGCTCCCTCGGCATAATTAACTTGTACTTTATCACCTACCTTTTGTCTAATTCCTTCCAAAATGGAGGTGTAATAAGGGGGAATTCCTGAGTACCCTCCCATCAAGGTATATTTCTTTCCTTCAGGCACTTCTTCATGCGCATTAGGCCCAATCACTGCAATTGACTTGATTTTATCCTTATTTAAGGGCAGCAAATTATTCTCATTTTTAAGAAGCACTACTGCCTTTTTTGCAATGTCAAGTGCCAATTCCTGACTCCCTGGAGTACTGACTACTTGCTTTACCTCATCGGTATTCTCCTGATCAAACAAGCCTAATTTGTATTTCATTTTCAGAATACGGGAGACGCTGGCATCCACATGTTTTACCAAATCAGGATTACTAGTAAGTGTATCTTTCAAAACATTCATGATGTAGGCTGCATCTGCTGGGTTTTTCCCTATCACCAAATCCATATCCACTCCTGTCTGCAAACCCATTACGGCTGCTTCCTCTCTGGACTTTGCGATGTAATGCATGTGATGCAAGCGTGAAACATCGTTGTTGTCAGATACCACAAATCCATCAAAACCCCATTCATCTCTCAACAAATCCTGAATCAACCAAGTATTCATATGGCAAGGAATCCCATTCAGGTCTTGATGTCCGGGCATAATCGCCCCTACCCCAGCTTCCTTCACCGCAGCTTCAAAGGGCGGAAGATGAATTTCAAATAATCTGCGTTCGGAAATATCACTAAAGCCTCCATTGATACCTCTACGATTTTCTGGATAGGCTACAAAGTGCTTAGCAGTGGCCATGATATGATTCTCATCAAACTGCTCTTCACCTGTTCCCTGCAATCCCTCAATAAAGGCAACTCCCATTTTGGATACCAAGTATGGATCTTCTCCATAGGATTCCTCTACCCTTCCATACCGGGTATCACCTGTGATGACATCTAAATTTGGAGAATAGCAATGTGTCAGATTAGCTGCACGAGCTTCCTTGGCAATTGCAGTGGTCATCGTTCTGATGGCTTCTGGGTCCCAAGTAGATCCCAAAGCGATAGCTTGCGGATATACAGTCGCGCCTGGTAGCCAAAGTCCGTGCAAACACTCACTGTATTGCATCATGGGAATCCCTAATCGTTCGTTTGGAGGAGCATCCTGAGTCAACTCCGCAACCTTTTCTTCCAAGGTCATCTGACTCAATAATTCAGAGACTTTTTTATCAATGTCAGAATCAGGATTCTCATCCTTATTGACCATGGCATTGGATTGACAACCTGTAATGGCTGCTCCGAGGATAAGCGCGCCAAACAGGACATTAATACGATGTCTTACCTGCATATTTGGTAAAATTTACTGTTAGGTTTATTGTTTTGAACAGATCAAATAAAGGTCAAAAGCAGCTTCTTATAGTCTAAAAATAGGGTGATTCCGTCCAGAATGAAGAAAAGCTTTCATTAGAAGGTCCAATAAAAAATAAGGTAAACACCTGACTATTAAACTTTAACCTCGTTGTTTTTAATCAAACAGTATCCGGATTATCAGTAATATAATCTAGAAGTAGTTTCTGGACATCTTCCACTTTTCCTTGCTCCAATCCTCCTGAAGTTGCTCCAGTGATCCAGTACAAAACCATGCCTGCATCCGAACAATCCCATTTGCCCTTTTGGAATTTCACCACATCATCCACCTCAGCCATTTTGCCCAAAAGCCAGATCCATTGAACCCTTGAATCAGGATGGTTCTTTGCCCAATCCCAATGCTCCAAATCAACCTTGAGGTATTCATTTTGGTCCGGAATTCGAACCTCCTCAACACCAAAATCAAGAATTTGAGCCCAAGTATAAAAATCTCCTGCATCGTCATTGGCGGGGTGATGGGTAATCACTTTTACAAACTGATGCTTTTCTGGATTGGATTCTTTCAAAGCCATACCAATAATATCCGGCTCCCCTGCTTCCACTATCCACAGTGGATCAGTTGCAGTAGATTTATCGATTGCTTGGGCTAGGTCGCTGACTGTTTCTTCTTGCTGCCAAAGTGCATCGAAGAAAATCAAGGAATCATATCCACCCCAGCGGCGTGCAGTCACATCACAAGCTATCTGCATCATATGGTGCCGCTCTTTTTCAGCTTTTTGAGATATTCTTTCTCCCCTTACCAAATCACAACTGTGTGAATAATGCACCAATCGATCTGTTAATCCAGCTGCTCGAAGCAAGGCTAAAGAAATTCCTGTACCTCCTAGGTCATCCGGATCAGGAGAATTGCCATCAGCAACAATCGCAATTCTTCCTACTGGCGGAGCAATAGTAGCTTCATTGGAATTACTGTCAGGCACGTAATTGATATCCTGAGTCAAAAGGAATTGATCAAATTCAAATCCATCCTCACGCATACTAAACTGAATAATATGATCGCCAGCAGCTTCAACATCCAGGTAAATTTGATGAGGTACGCCACAGTGTTCTTCTTTTGTTCTCTGGCTATTCCCCCATGTCCACGCATTTTTCCCCTCACACCATTGCATTCGCTGACCACTTTCAGGCCAGGAACCATCTATACCTACATGTATTCCATTGTCTTCACTTCCTGTGGAATAAGCCCTAACCCAGACATAATACCTCCCTGGACTAGTAAAATTTACCTGATAATGAAGGACTGCTATTTCACCTGCTTTTTCAGAGAAGTTTTCTCCATGAATCAATTGATCATCATGTGTAATTCTTGTGTCTGGTAAAACTTCTATGTATGAGTTATTACTGGCAGTTTCTAATTGATGTGATAAACCTTCTGAAGTTGTCTGCTTTTTCAATACCTCCCATTTCCGTTTATCAGTTTTACTTTGCATAAAAAAATCCTCAGCTTCTACTACAATAAAGCCTTTATCTTTTTGATCAATCCCAGGAGTTGGTTGGCCTGAGGCAGTACCAAAAAATAAAACTGGAATACTGATACTTACTATTCTCCTCGCTATTCTGCTGTACATATTATTTGGATTCTTTGTTAATTTATTACCCTACCCAATACTTTATAAGGCTCTAGTAAAAATAGGATTAGAAAATACGCATTTTAAATTTAGAGACTCTTGCGAGTAATTCCTGGCTCAATAGAAAGAGTTAATTCTTGCTTATCAATTGGCCATTTTAAAATGACCAATTGCTGTCTCTTTTCGTCCCAAATAAAATTTCCCATTTCCCATCCACCTGTATTCTTCAACATTTCCAGCCCTGCATTTTTTATGGGATTGTGAATCAAAAGTAATTCACCCCCTATACGTATGGTAAATCCATCTGGGTAATGTCTATTTGCTCCTACAAATATTTTCGATGCGCCTTTATTACTCGCTGTTGCCAGAGATACTTTTAATATCCGAGTAGAAAAATCATAGTTAAATGTATGAATATCTCCCGCAATAGCCTGTGGATAAGGTCTTGCTATGATATCGGTAATGTATTTTCTTTCTACAGTACCTACCCCAGTAGAATCACTGAAAATAGCCCATGTGGATGGTCCGCCAGGAAGAAAATCCTGCATTACCCGATTGCCTGAAAACCATGCTTTGATTGTACCGACTCCAAGACTATCAAATAGATGAACAGTATGCATGTAATAGTCCATGTAATCGAGTTGGTCGGAGATAGATGTATCTGTAGTTTTCAGCGTAGGATAACCCCACTCTCCCACTAGCATAGGCCCATTCTGAAGTTCAGCTTCCTTTACAAACCGCAGCATGGAAGGCCTAATCCATTGTTTCTTATTTTGATAAATATGAGGAGTGAATACCACATTTGGTCGATCAATTGACCGAGTAATCTCTGCGTATTGATTGTGATTTATTGCATCACCTTTATTCATAAAGATCGCCTGACAATACATCAATTTTCCCTCATCGATTTTCAGATACTCATCAATAATCTTTTGATAAATAGGAACAAGATGGTTATTGGTTAAATCTACATAGGAAATATCCATATCATGCTTTCTGGGTTCATTGACTAGGTCATAACCCTTTACAGCATTATTGTTTTTGTATCGATGCCAAATAGTTTTCCAAGCCTCCACATAGGTTTCCTGTTCACCACCTTTATTCAAATAAAAATCTTCCCAACTGAAGCCTTTTACACTGTAAACGGTCATTTTGAAAACGGTTTTGATCCCGTGGTTTTTCCCCAATTCAACCAAGCTATCCAACTTAAGCAAATATTCAGGTTTCAATTCACTGCCAGGGAAATTGCTGAGTTTGCCGAGCTCCAATCGGATCACTTGGTAATTGGCTCCCATTCGCACCATTCTCAAATAGTCATCTGGAGTATAAAAAAGCTCACCTGCGCCGTCATTTGTATTGACCACAAAACCTCTGGGGATGACATGCCTCCCATCTTCATCTCTTACAACATGAGTTGACTGAGCATTTGATTGGAAAGCAATAAAAATCAGTAGGGCTTTAACTTTCCAAAAATTCATGAAACTTAAAAACATTTTAGATTTCCTGTACTGCATAGTTCTGAAGGTTTTTCTGGGTTAATTATAAACCATGAAACTAGGCAGTAACTTCTCATTCAAAATCCAAAAAAAGGGTAAAATTGTCTGCAAAAAGTTCTAATCAGATCGTAGGGATACAGAGGTTGTGAGCCGCCAATTGTTCGTTACCGATTTTGGAAATGAAATTGCAATCCTTGCCGAGCGGGTAATCCAGTAATTCGAAAAAATCAACTATAAAACACAAGCTTTCCGAGGAATTCCAAGCGGCAAACTTCGAATTTCAGCTGCCTCTACAGGCAAGTATGTTATACCCTATTTTTTATCAGGATTTATGAAAAAAACACAGGTATTGACTTGCTGTTGGATGTTACCAATAAAGCCAGGTGGATGAAAGCCTTAAAAACAATGAGTTTGATTTCGCACTAGTCTCGGTAATTCCAGATAAGGTAAATATTGAAGAGGAATTATTGATCCGGCAGAAAAGCGGAAATACATATAGGATTTTCATCAAATCAGAATCACTTGTGACTTACGTATAGAGAATGCGCTTTGCTTTAGTCTCATACCCTCTTGTTCTGAAAAGTCACTTTTTCAAATTATATTGACCACAATTAAACAATCAAACCTATTTATGAACAACCTATTAAAATTGGTTCCTGCTTATTGCGCGCTATTTGCAATAGTATCATGCAGCAACCCCAGCCAAACAGCTGAAAGCACTTCAGAAATTGAAGTTCGTGATACTACTTCAAAGTATCTTTCCCAACCCTTAATTTCGGATCACTACACAGCAGATCCTTCTGCCCATGTTTTTGATGGTAAAATTTACATTTATCCGTCCCATGATGTAGAGTCAGATGTGCCTGAGGATGATCTGGGGGCACATTTCAATATGATGGATTACCATGTGTATTCCATGGATTCTCCAAATGGAGCAATCACCGACCATGGAAAAGTATTGGGGGCTGACGACATTCCTTGGGCTAAAAGACAACTTTGGGCCCCAGATGCAGCAGAGAAAAATGGTAAATACTACCTTTATTTTCCAGCAAAAGATGAAAAGGATATTTTCAAAATCGGCGTAGCTGTTGGAGACTCTCCAATTGGACCTTTCACTGCTCAACCTGAACCGATCAAAGGAAGTTACAGCATTGACCCTTCAGTATTCGAGGATTCAGATGGATCCTATTACATGTATTTCGGTGGAATTTGGGGAGGCCAATTGCAAAAGTATAGAAATAACAATTTTGAGGACAAAGGAACTGCTCCCACCGATGGGCTTCCAGCTGACGATGAACCTGCATTAGGCCCTATCATTGCGAAAATGAGCAATGATATGTTAGAGTTTGCAGAAACACCCAAGGAAATCAAGATTGTAGATGAAAATGGCAATCCTCTTTTGAATGGAGACAACGACAGAAGATTCTTCGAAGCTGCATGGATTCATAAGTACATGGATAAGTACTATTTATCGTATTCTACCGGTGACACTCATTTTATTGCTTATGCTACTGCTGATAATCCCTATGGACCATTTACTTACCAAGGAGTAGTCCTAAATCCAGTAGAAGGCTGGACAAATCACCATTCTATTGTAGAAGTAGACGGTAACTGGTTTATCTATTACCATGACACCCAACTTTCTGGTAAAACACATCTACGAAATATCAAAGTTGCCCCATTGAAGCACATGGAAGATGGTAGTATTCAGACGATCAGTCCCTTGAATTGAATAGCCTAAAACAACTATCAAACCCTTCATCCTATGAAAAAGGAGTCACCAAAAATGACTCCTTTTATTTTTTGGTAGGTCCCATTACTTTGTTCTCACAAACCAATTGGAATATTGATGAGAAAAACTACTACTTTATTAACCGCATTTCTCTTGACACTAAGTGTGGCAGGTTTTGCGCAGAAAAAGAGCAAAAAAAACACAAAAGATGAGCAAGTAGCTCAAAGTCAGCCCGCCAAACCCACTAAAAAAAGTCCATTTAAAAAGTATAGTGAAATCGTAACGGATGAAGCTATTTCAGATGACGGCTTGTTTATAATTCACAAAGTGGGAGAAAAAAGCTATTACGAAGTCCCATTTGATCTTTTCGAAAAGGACATGCTTTTAGTAAGTCGTATTTCAAAAATCGCTGACGGTTTAGGCGGTGGTTATACTACTGCGGGCTCAAAGTCAAATGAGCAAGTAATTCATTGGTCTAGAATTCAGAATAGCATCCTACTTCGATCCATTTCTTTTGATAATGTAGCTGCTGATTCACTTCCCATCAAGCTTTCTGTAGATGCAAATAATTACAATCCGATTTTAGCCTCATTCAAAATTGAAGGTTTTAATTCTGATTCTACAGCAGCTTTAATAGAAGTAACTGACCTATTCCTTTCAGATATCCCTGCATTAAGTGGATTATCTTCCTCCATGAGAAGAGAGTATCAAGTAAGGAATCTTGATAAAGAAAGAAGTTTCATAACTCGAATGGCTAGCTATCCGGAGAATATTGAAGTAAGACATGATATGACTTACAACGCTACTTCTCCTCCTTCAAACTCAAGTTCTGGTACAATTTCCATGGAAATGAGCCAGTCCATGTATTTACTTCCAGAAAAACCTATGCAAGCTAGACTTTATGATCAGCGTGTAGGATGGTTTACAGTTCGTCAAATTGATTATGGCTCCGAAGCATTGAAGTCCGATCAAAAAACTTACATCAGGAGATGGAGATTGGAACCAAAAGACCCTGAGGCATATGCAAGAGGCGAATTGGTAGAGCCTGTGAAACCAATTGTCTACTACCTAGATCCTGCAACTCCCACGAAATGGAGGAAATATTTCCGTCAAGGAATTGAAGATTGGCAGGTAGCCTTCGAAGCTGCTGGGTTTAAAAATGCGATCATCGCCAAGGATGCTCCCACTAAAGAAGAAGATCCGGATTGGAGTGCTGAAGATGCTAGGTATTCTACCGTGCGCTATGTTGCGACAACCACGCGAAATGCAATGGGTCCAAGTGTATCTGATCCTCGCTCTGGTGAAATCATAGAAAGTGATATCGTATGGTTTCACAACCACCTCCGTTCTTACAGAAATCGCTACCTGTTAGAAACTGGTGCAGCAAATCCATCTGCGAGAACTTTGAATACCCCAGATGAAGAAATTGGTGAAATGATGAGAAGAGTAATTTCTCATGAAATTGGTCACGCTCTCGGGTTACCTCATAATATGAAAGCCTCCGCTGCTTACCCAACTGATTCTTTACGTTCGGCTTCATTTACACAAAAATGGGGTCTAGCGACTACCATAATGGATTACACACGCTATAACTATGTCGCACAACCGGGCGACGAAGGAGTTCGATGGGTACGAATGCTCGGACCATACGATAACTATGCGATCAACTGGGGTTATAGATACATACCTAATGCGGATTCTCCGGAAGCTGAAAAACCTATCCTGAATAGCTGGATAAGTGAAAAAGCTGGTGACCCTATGTACTTATTTGGACGCGGAAATTCTTTCGACCCAAGTGACCAAACAGAATCTGTAGGCGATGATCCTGTGAAAGCAAGTACCTATGGATTGGCAAATTTGAAAATTGTCGCTCCTAACTTGGCAAAATGGACAGCCACTTCCGGTGAAGGCTATGATGATCTAGAAGAGTTATACGGAGAGTTAATCGGTGTTTGGAACCGGTTTGCAAATCATGTAATAACCAACATTGGCGGGGTTTATCAGGAATTAAAAACCACAGATCAAAGTGGGTATGTGTACACACCTATAGCTAAATCTGAGCAAGTAAAGGCAATGAAGTTTTTGAATGAGCATGTATTTACGACCCCTGACTGGTTGCTTCAAAAAGAAATACTCAACAACATAGGAGCCAGTGGTGCTGTAGCAGGAATAGGAAGCATGCAATCAAGGTTGCTTAGTAGCGTACTGAGAATGGATAGATTGGAGCGTTTAATTGAGAATGAAGCATTGAATGGTCCTTCTGTCTACACAATGACTCAAATGCTGGCTGACTTGAGGAAAGGCATCTGGTCTGAGCTTTCTGGATCTCAGAATATTGATACTTTCCGCAGAAATCTTCAAAGAGCACATGTGGAGCGATTAGCTTCTTTGATGACTCAGGATGAGCGAAGCAGATCGGATGTCAGTGCTGCAGTTCGTGCAGAATTAAAGACTATCCAAACATCTGCTAGATCTGCAAGCACTAGATACAGTGCCGGCATAGTTCAAAATCACCTTCGTGATATTGATGCCCTGGTGGACTCAATACTTGATACTGAATAAGTTTACATGTAATTGCCCTTCTCAGTAAGGGCAATTACATATTTTTTGTTATCTCTATCTAGTAGGATTGCTGCCAGTTTGGTAAAAGAGTCAAGGACACTGACCTCATTGGCATTTACCATAAAATTATATACGATTATCCGCTAGGATTCCGGTCATCTTACACTTTTGCTTATTAGGTTGAAAGACCGCCTGATAGCTATTGGGAGACTGAAGACCGAAGTGGCCTCAGTTATGAATTTAAACTTTAACCAGCATTCTTTGCCTCTTTACTGGTTGAAAATCGGATTTATATAAAAGTATATCAAGATTTTTTTGAATAATTCCATTTTAGCAAAAAGTTTTTAACTCCTTTACAATCAGCATATTAGAATAAACAGTAAATTTTCATATACCAAATACATTTTTATATGAAAAAGATTTTTAAAGTAGTAGCTTAT
Source organism: Algoriphagus sp. 10J20-15 (assembly GCF_055809615.1). Classification (NCBI taxonomy): domain Bacteria; kingdom Pseudomonadati; phylum Bacteroidota; class Cytophagia; order Cytophagales; family Cyclobacteriaceae; genus Algoriphagus; species Algoriphagus sp. 10J20-15. The sequence continues at coordinate 23,970 of NZ_JBVVUG010000044.1, read as the reverse complement.
TTGCTTGGAGTGGTTGTTGTTTTGATTGTTTGTGGAATTGCTTTTATCAATTTCACTTTCCCAAAAGTCAAGCCTGCACCGGAGCTAGCCATTAATCACAGTCCCGACCGAGTAGCTAGAGGAGCTTATCTTGCTAATCATGTGACGGTCTGTGTAGACTGTCATTCTACAAGGGACTTTTCCTTACTTTCTGGTCCAATCCAGCCTGGAACAATTGGATCAGGTGGAGACAGGTTCGATCAAAGTATGGGATTTCCAGGAGTATTCTATGCAAAAAATATTACTCCCTTCGGAATTTCTGATTACACAGATGGAGAGTTATACCGCCTCATCACCACAGGAGTGACTAATGAAGGCAGGGCGATGTTTCCCTTAATGCCATATCCTTTTTATGGCAAAATGGACCCTGAAGACATTTATGACATTATCGCTTATATCAGAAGTTTGGAGCCAATCGAAAATGAAATCCCAGACTCAAAGGCTGACTTCCCAGTAAATATCATTCTAAAAACAATTCCAAAAGACGCTGATCCTCAACCTAAGCCGGCAACGACTGACCAATTAGCCTATGGCAAATATCTAACAAATGCTGCGGCTTGCATGGAGTGTCATAGTCCTGTGGACGATCAAGGGACTATTCTTGCTGGAAAAGAATTCTCTGGAGGAAGGGAATTTGTTTTTCCCGATGGCTCAAAAGTCAGATCTGCTAATCTAACACAGGATCAACAAAGCGGTATTGGAAGCTGGTCTGAGGATATGTTTGTTGGTAAATTCAAGCAGGTACCTGGATTCTGGATATCATTTGCCTAAAGTTCAGCCGGGAGAATTCAATACGATCATGCCTTGGGTGATGTATGCCGGAATGAAAGAAGCAGATTTGAAAGCTATCTATGCCTACCTAAAAACATTAGACCCTATTTCGAATCAAGTCGTGAAGTTCTCACCTCCAAGCGGGTCTTCCGAATAATTACCTATTTCAAAATTATTGAAACCTACCTCCTTTCTTACCGTAAATGAGGTAGGTTTTTCTTTTTAGATTGAATTTCCGATCTTTGCACACAGTATGAAATTACTCATCTCATCATTAATGCTCCTATTTTTCCTGACTGGTCAGATCAATCTGACTTTGGCAGCGCATTATTGTGGCGATGAGCTGAAAAGTACAGAGGTTTCTATTGCACCCGAAAAGACAGATTGTTGCGGAGCCAACCTAGCCCAGGTACCCTGATTGCTGCACAGATGAATATGCATCATCAGATTCAGATGATTATTTTGGCAAAGCCCAATTCCAAGTTCATCTTTCTCCTGCTTTTATTTTGGCCTATGTGCTTACAATACCCGGCATTCAGGCGGAAGACACTCAAGTTTTCAACCCCAACTATCTTTTTCCAGATCTACCAGTTCCTGATCTGAATCTCCTTCATCAATCTTTCCTGATTTAAGATCTGCTTGACTTTTATTCGCCTTTGGCGAACTGTAATCTATTTACACACAAGTAATTCTTCATGAAGTCAGCATAACCTCTATAGGTTTTGCCAATTCTGTAGGATCACGAGATAACTTCAAATTCGTGAAATCAACAATTCTATTTATAACCTGTCTAGTTGCGCCAGCTCTTTTATTTGCTCAAAGTAAAATAGAAGGAAAAGTACAATCAGCAGCTAACGAGCCTCTCATTGGGGCTAGCATCAAGCTTCTTGACAAAGAACAAGGTTCTATAACTGATTTGGAAGGCAACTTCAAATTAGAAAATATAGTACCAGCTGACCGTTTGGTTGTCACCTATATTGGCTACGAACCAGATACATTAGCTCCTGTTTTCAACCAAATAATGCTCATCACTCTTCAAGAAAGCGGTGAATCGCTGGAAGGAGTGACTGTTCGAGCAAGATCCGAATCGGTGGTAGACGAAGCACCTTTTCTCAATATTCTGATTACAGAAAATGAGCTTCAGAAAGCAGCTTGCTGCAATCTCTCTGAGAGTTTTGAGACCAATGCTTCAGTAGATGTATCCTACGCAGATGCGGTGACCGGTACCAAAATGATCCAGATGATGGGCTTGGATGGCCGCTACGTCCTTATCAGCAGAGAAGGAATTCCGAATATCCGTGGTTTAAACTCCAGACTCGGATTGAATTTCGTACCTGGTACCTGGATTCAATCTATCGATGTGGGAAAAGGAGCAGGCTCAGTGATCAATGGCTACGAGTCGATGACTGGCCAGATTAATGTGGATCTTTTCAAGCCAGAATCCATGGATACTTGGTACCTCAATGGCTACCTGAATTCCTTTGGCAGAATGGAAATCAATGCAAATCATCAGATTCCCATTTCAGAGAAATGGAGCTCAGGTGTCATGTTTCATGCAAGTAATTTGAGCTCAGAAATCGACGGAAATGATGATGAATTTATGGATATCCCAAAAGCCAGGCAACTCAATTTCCTAAATCGGTACAAGTATGAAGGAGATAGACTGATGGCCCAGGTGGGCGTGAACCTATTTATGTCTGACAATGCCGGTGGACAAAAAGGTTTTGATTTCAATAGTGACCTTGCTACCAGTAGTATGTATGGCTATGAGATGGACACTAGAAAAGCTGAGATTTTTGGTAAACTAGGTATGATTTATCCTGAAAAACCTACTCAAAGTTGGGGTTTACAATACTCTCTTTCTTATCAGGACTTCAACGGAGGAGCAGGAAGAAGAATTTATGAAGGGATAGAAAAAACGGCCTACGCAAATTTCATTTATCAAAATGTCCTTGGTTCAAGCTTCCACCAGTATAAAACTGGGGCAAGTTTTCTATACGATGACTTTGAAGAAACCTTTGATTCCAACTCTCCAACTGGGCTAGATACGGCCATGTACAGAACAGAAAAAGTTCCTGGGCTTTTCTTCGAATATAATTACATCCCAAATGATCAAGTAACCATTGTAGCAGGATTAAGAACGGATTTTCATAATCTATTTGGTACTTATTTCACTCCTAGAGTTCACGCGAGATGGGAATTTATTCCAAACTGGACTCTGAGAGGCTCTGTAGGAAAAGGATACCGTACACCGAATGCTTTAATGGAAAACAGCTCGGTATGGATATCGGCAAGAGAATTGGTGTTCAATGCAGAATTGAAACCTGAAGAATCCTGAAATACAGGCGTAAGTGTAGCAGGTAGTTTTATGATCGATGATCGGCCACTGGGAATTGTTGCAGATTATTTTTACACAGACTTTATGAATCAACTGGTCTATGATCGAGATGTCAGTTCAGAACTACTTGTCATTAATAACCTGCATAGAGGTTCTTATGCCAATAGTTTCCAGATAGAAGCTAGCTATCCAATCACCGAAAGGCTCGAAGCAAAAGCTGCCTACAAGCATTATGAGATGATGATGACCACAAATGGAGTATTGCAGCAAATGCCACTTACTAGTCGTGACCGAGTATTTGCTAACTTATCTTATGCTACTTTGTATGACAAATGGAAAGCTGACATGACCGTGAACTGGAATGGTCCGATGCGTATTCCTAATACAAGTGAAAGCCCTGTGGAATTTCAGCAGCCAAATGAATCTCCTGATTTCTTTATGGTAAATGCTCAAATTAGCCGAGGGTTTCGCTGGGGTAGCATCTACCTAGGCGGAGAAAATATATTAAACTTCAAACAATCAAATCCAATTATAGATTCTGAAAATCCCTTTGGCTCAAATTTCGATGCATCCATGACTTGGGGGCCAATTGCAGGAAGAGTGATTTACACAGGAATCAGGTATAAAATCAACTAAGAAATATTAAACAGATGAAAAAATTAATCTTCACCTTCTTTATCGCTGCTTTTTCATTTGCGGCACAAGCGCAAGTAAAAACTATCGGCATCAAAACATCAGCTATATGCGAGATGTGTAAGGAAACGTTGGAAAAGGATTTAACCTTCGAAAAAGGAGTTAAGTCTGTGAACTTAGACTTGGAAACCAAGGTGCTGAACATTGCCTACCTGGAATTCGAAGACAGACCCAGACAAGCTTAGAAAACGCATAACCATGGTCGGGTACAATGCAGACTCACTGAAGCGTGACCCAAAAGCATACGCTAAGCTTGACGAATGCTGTAAAGACGGCGCTCATGATGACGACATCCCTCATAAAAAAGATCATTAAATAATAGAAAGCTTCTCAGAAATGGGAAGCTTTTTTTGTGGTTTTTAACCTCTCAAGTTCACGGAGGATCCTTGGAAGACTCAATAAGATATCACCCTTTCAGGGTTTTTGAAAAAATCTGTAACGGTTAACTATCTAAAATCACTTCAACTCTTCGAGGTTGTTTATAAAACAACAATTTATTCTTAGACAAACTAAATACTCAAACCAGCACCAACTCAAACGGCCTAAACGCATCCAAAAGTGGATCAGAAGGATCAAGCTCTGTAACTAAAGTATGTACTGCACTCATATCACATGTCTTGTATTTTTGCACGGAATGTAGCTTATCGGAAACCGTCAAAATCACTGTCTTTTTTGCCGCTCTGATCATCGCTTGCTTCACTTGAATCACTTCCCAGTCAAATTCTGTCAACCCAAACTTAGCATCCAAATAGCCTGTACCCAGGATACACAGATCAACGCGAAGTTGAGAAAGCGCATTTACGACAGTCCCTCCCACTGCGAATTTGGCATCGTGCAAAAGTTTACCACCAAGAAATATCACCTCTACATTTTCATGATCGAGCAAAGCCATTGCTACGTGCAAACTTGGCGTAAATACAGTTAAGTCCAGCTTTTTAGGAATAAGCTTAGCAACTTCCATATTAGTCGTTCCTCCACTCATGAGGATCACTTGCCCATCAGAGAGTAATGAGATAGTCTTTTCTGCAATGGATATTTTCTTAGACTTCAAATAGATATTCCCATCGTCTTTGGTGAACGTCATAAACCCAAAGGAAGTCGCCCCACCATGGACTTTCTTTAGCTTTTTCTCATTGTCTAACTCCTTCACATCCCGCCTTACGGTATCTATTGATACATTCAAAGATTCTGATAAGTCATTGAGTAAAACTCTATGATGAAGATGGACTTGATCCAAAATATACTTCTGTCGTTCTTCTTTGAGCATGGAATAATAGCGTTTAGTTTGGGAAAGTAAGAAAAACAGCAAAAACTTGCAAAATTATTCATGGGTTGAAAAATCCGGCAAAAAATTGCGCTCATTCCTTGCCTATCCTCCAAATTTCTGGGTAGTTTAGCTGTGAAAAGCAATATTACCCCATCTTGAATTCGCGCACAAAATCCTATACAAAACCATGAATATCAATTCATTAAATACGATTTTCATTCTAACCGCAATCTGTATTCTTTCACTTTTTCAGATTTCCTGCAGCCCAAAACCCACCTTCCGAATTATAGAAAAACCAATCACATGGAATCAAGATCGGGAAGAACTTTCATTGAAATACCTCAAAGATCGTCATGGGCTAGATCAAGAAACTGCTTCCATTGACCCCAAAATGGTGGTAGTTCACTGGACTGCTATTGATAATATCGAAGTGACATTTGATGTATTTGATGCCCCAACATTAGCCGGAAGAGCAGATCTGACTGGCGCGAGTAACTTAAATGTTTCCAGTCAGTTTCTCATTGATCGCGACGGCACGATTTTTAGGCTATTGCCGGACACTACATTTGCCAGGCACACAATTGGTCTGAATTACCTTGCGATTGGTGTAGAAAATATTGGAGGTGATAATATGCCACTGACTAAAAAGCAGCTGAAAGCCAACGAAGACTTGATCAGATATCTGGAAAGAAAATATGCCATTGAATACGTCATTGGACATCATGAATACCAAAACTTCCAGTCTACAGATCTTTGGAAAGAAGCCGATCCAGACTATCGCACGGTAAAAAGCGATCCAGGAAGAAAGCTTTATGAAGAAACTCCGAAAAAATCTGGAAGATTTAAATTTGAAACCTGTACCAACGCTCTGATTACCCATTTATGAAATCGAGCAAAGCTCAAGCGTCACAATGTGGAATGCATCTAAATCCTGTGAGATTCCATGTGCCCACCGAAAAAAATTATTATCACATGAAATTCCTTTCTAGGCATCTCTTTCTCATTTTGGCATTTGGCCTCCTATTTTCTGCCTGTAAAACACAAAAACCTGCTTCGTCTGGAACAAGACCCACAGGCACCATAGGCAATTCACCGAACACTCCAACAAGTGGGGCGAGTCTCCCTGAAAAGCCCCTAACTATGGCCCCAGTTGCTTTGCAGCCACTTACTTATCAAATGCAGGAAATGCCGCGGGAATTTCGTGGAGTGTGGATCGCGACCGTGGCAAATATCGATTGGCCTATTTCTCCGGATGATGCCTATACCAAGCAAAAGCAGGATTTCATCAACCTATTGGACTATTACAAAAACCTGAATTTTAACGCAGTAATCGTTCAAGTTAGAACTGCCGGCGATGCTTTTTACCCAAGTAATCTAGCTCCTTGGTCTAAATACCTGACAGGAAAACAAGGAAAAGCCCCTAACACTTCGGAAAACCCATTGACTTGGATGATTCAGGAAGCTCACGCAAGAGGACTGGAATTCCATGCATGGCTCAATCCTTACCGGGCCACAATGAATCTAAACACGGCAGACCTTAGCCCAGACCACGATTATAATTTGCACCGTGACTGGATGCTGAAATACGACACTAAGTATTATTACAATCCTGGTTTGCCTGAGGTGAAGGCTCATTTATTAGCAGTGATTAAGGAAATTGTAGACAACTATGACATCGATGCCATTCACTTTGATGACTATTTCTATCCCTATAAAGTTGCTAAGTTGGATTTCCCGGATAAAGTCACCTATGACAAATACAAAAAGCCTGGCCAATCACAGGATGATTGGAGACGAGACAACGTCAACCAATTGATTTTGGCACTGAACCAAACCATCAAGCAAAGTAAACCTTGGGTGCAGTTTGGCATTTCCCCATTTGGTGTTTGGAGAAATCAAGACAAAGATCCCAAAGGTTCACCAACCCGTGCTGGGCAAACCAATTATGATGATCTCTATGCAGATGTCTTACTTTGGATGAAAAATGGCTGGGTAGATTACATGATTCCTCAACTCTATTGGAGCATGGATCATAAGCTGGCTTCACACAGAATCCTAAATGACTGGTGGGCGAAAAACCATTATAACACCAATATTTACATAGGAAATGGCCCATACAAAATCCGTGATGATTCCGACGCTGCGTGGGACAACCCTCGTGAGATAAACAATCAAATTTCATACACTCGTACGCTTCCAACTATTCAGGGAAATGCTTTTTTCTCGGCAAAGTCTATGAAAATCAAAAATCAGGATGTTGCTCAATTGCTGAAAAGTGAATTGTACAATGAACCTACTTTACCCCCTTCATTTCAGCCAAAAAGCCCCGCAATCATAGATACACCGGTTGTGTTTAGTGTGGAAGCCAATTCAGAAATGACAACTATTCGCATGGCAAATCCACTTGACCCTGCAATTCGCTATGCATTGATCCAAGGTGCAAACGATCTAAATCAGCTAGCTGACTCTGAAATTCACCCTGTCTGGGTAGGTGGAATGCGAGCTAGAACTCTGGAAGTGAAAAGTTTGAACACGGAATACCTGGCCATCCGGTGGATAGACCATTACGGAAGAATCGTCCAAACTCAAGTTTACCAAATCCCCTAAATCACTACTTATGCAAGACATGCTTGTCCGATTGATCGGTTTGCCGGATGTTTCTCTTGAAGAAGCACGCCTATTTAAAAAGGAGAATGTTGTCTTTCGCAGAGCCATTCCACCTGAGAAACATCTTGTGAGCTATTGGGTATTGGAGCATTTTGGAGAATATTGGAAATCCGAAGTAGAAGTAGCATTCAGCAGGCAGCCTGTCGCATGCTGGCTTTCGCAAAGAGGAAATGAAATCCTGGGATTTGCCTGCTATGAGAGCACGGCAAAAAACTTTTTTGGACCAACTGGCACACTGGAATCTGAGCGAGGAAAAGGAATTGGTAAAATTCTCCTCATAAAATCACTGGAATCCATGAGAGAAATAGGCTATGCATATGCTATCATTGGGGGTGTCGGACCGGCAGAATTTTACGAAAAGACAGTTAACGCGAAAATAATAGATGGATCTGAAGTAAGTATTTACGAAAATCTGATCCGAAAATCATGAGCAAATCCACTCAAAGAACTCCATGGGTCTGGATTCCTTCACTTTACATGACTGAAGGAATTCCGTATATCGTCATCATCGTCGTATCGGTAATTATGTACAAAAAGCTCGGTGTCTCCAATTCTGATATCGGATTGTACACCAGTTTACTTTACTTGCCATGGGTGATCAAACCTATCTGGAGCCCGATTGTAGATCTTATTGGCACCAAAAGGAAATGGTTTCTAAGCATGCAACTAGTTCTTGCCTTAGTATTTTTGGGAGTTGGTCTGACTACTGCTGGCAGCAATTTCTTTTTTATGACACTGGCATTTTTCTGGATGGGAGCTTTTGCTTCTGCCACGAATGACATTGCCTCAGACGGAATGTATCTCATCGCTCTAAAACCTGAGCAGCAGTCTTTCTTTGTGGGTTTACGAGGAACATTCTATCGCATTGGAATGATTACAGGGCAAGGTCTGATAGTCATGGTTGCCGGATATTTGGAAACTTCTTTGGGAGATAATACTAAGGCATGGTCCTTTACTATGATCATCGTGGCAGTTTTGATGATTATTCTAACCGCGATCAATTATTTCTCTACTCCAAAAGTAGAAGAAGAATCCAAAGAGAAAACTACTCAGGAAGCTAGCTTTGGAAAAGTATTTACCACCTTTTTCACCAAGAAAAACATAGGACTCTCGCTGGCTTTTGTCCTTCTCTATAGACTCGGAGAGTCTCAGTTGGTGAAAATGGCTTCTCCGTTTTTACTAGATGTCAAAGAAAAAGGAGGATTGGCCTTAAGCACTTCTGCAGTGGGATTTATGTACGGAACTATCGGAGTGATCGCTTTGCTACTTGGGGGAATTCTTGGCGGAATAGCCATTTCCAGAGATGGGTTGGGCAAGTGGATGATCCCGATGGCCCTTTCACTTAACCTTCCAAATCTACTCTACATAGCCTTGGCATATTTTCAACCTGAGAATATATTCTTTGCTGGAACGGTCGTGGTCGTTGAGCAATTTGGTTATGGTTTTGGGTTCGCTGCCTATATGATATTTCTGATTTATTTAGCCGAAGGCCTCTTCAAAACTTCCCATTATGCATTAGCGACCGGCTTTATGGCAATGGGAATGATGTTTCCAGGAATGCTTTCCGGCTACATTCAAGAATGGCTGGGCTACACTGGATTCTTTGTCTGGGTGGGAATTGCGATGATCCCAGCGCTAGCCATCGCTGCAAGTGTGAAGTATCCAAAGGAGTTTGGGAAGAAACTAGAGTGATTTCGGAATTCGGATTTACGATTTACGAGACTCATAGGCACTTCAGTCAAAACCTCTATTTCTAACTCTTCGACTTAGCTCAGAGTGACTTCAAGAAGAGTAACCTGGCTACTAAGAATAATTTTGCAATCTTTCAATTTTCAAATCTTTCAATGAATTTCCACCAAAAAATCGCCCAATGCTTCTCTCCTGCTGCATTTATTCATGACACAGAGGAAAATTACCAAGCAATTGAAAAACTGATTCTTGATCAGGAAATCGGTGGATTGACATTTTTCCATAGCAGATATTCGGCTGCTGCAAATTTCGAAAAGCGGGCGGAAGTATTGGATGTCAGTGGCACTTTGGAGAAAATGATTGGGCTGATCAATCGCTATCAAGCCATATCAAAAACACCTTTACTAATCAGCATTGACGGAGAATATGGTCTGGCAATGCGAATAGAGAAAACTCCTCAATATCCTTTTGCGATTACTCTTGGAGCTATCACCAAAAATGCACCAGAACTACTAGAAGAGGTTGGTTATAGAATTGGTCTGGACATGAAAAAGGCTGGAATTCACCTAAACTTAGCTCCTTGCTCCGATGTAAATACCAATCCAAACAATCCGGTGATTGGCTACAGATCCTTTGGCACAGATCCCCAAAAAGTAGCTGAGCTATCACTAGCAATGTATCAAGGAATGAAAAAGGCTGGAATTGGAGCTTGTCTGAAACATTTCCCAGGACATGGAGATACGCAAACGGATTCTCATTTAGGCCTTCCAGTCATTTTGAAGACAAAGGAAGAACTGGAAAAAGAAGAACTAATACCTTTTCAACATGGAATAGATCAAGGTGTAGAAATGATCATGGTTGGGCATCTGGCGGCGCCGGCATTGTCTGGAGGAAAGGAAATCGCCGCAAGTATCTCTCGTGAGGTCATTACTGATTTACTAAAAGTCGAGATGGGATTTGATGGAATCGTCATCTCTGACGCGCTTAATATGAAAGCAGTTGCTGACTTGTTTCCAGAGCCTGGCCAACTCGAATGGGAAGCCTTCCACGCTGGCAATGACATATTATGTTTTTCGGATCATGTGAAAGAAGGAATTGAGCAGATTTCTAAAAATGCCTCTGAGGAAGAAATTGAAGAAGTATTTAAGAAAATATGGATGCTTAAAAAGCAGTTGGGAGTGTTTGATTTTAAGTCTTTAGATCTTCCTAAGTTCGATTGGGAAAGTCATTCAGCATTACAATCCCAGCTTGCAAAAGAATACGTTTCTCTTGTATCTGGGGAAATTGATTCTGAAGAACTGAGGAAATTGGCAAGTGAAGGAAAACTTGCTCTTCAGAGTTTCTACGAAAAAGAGGAATCAGTTTTCTCAAAAAAGCTTAATCAAAAATTTGCTTCAGATTTAATTAAAATTTCGCTTGAAAAAGCTAAAAAAGTAATCATTTCTCTTTTTGTCCCCTCCCACAAACCACTGAATCAGTTTGGAGTGGAGGAAGAGATTTTGGCTGAAATCAAAAACCTAGCTCAAACCAAGTCATGCATTTTGGTTCATTTTGGAAATCCTTTGGCGCTAAAACATCTTGGAAATCTTACTAATTTTGAAGCTGTGATTTGTGGCTATCAGAGTTTTGAGGAAGCTCAAGAGGTTGCTAGTAAATTTTTCTGAAAGGTTTTTTAAACCGCAAAGTGCACTGAGCTATTGCGGAGATTCGCAGGGGTACTTATATCCAAGATTATTCAAGACTCTTTGCTTTCAAACTGGTATCCTGCTTTAGGGGAAGCAGGACAACTATAATGCCTCTGTGGTATAAACAAAAAAAGCCGGCTCCCTTTCGGAAAACCGGCTCTAAAGAAATCATCACGCATTTGTCGCTGGGTTAATCAGCTCCATCTACATTCTGACTTCTTATACTTAAATATTTTCGATATCTATTTCAGTCTTCACCAAAACGGCATCTTCTCGTTGATCTTTCGTCTTGCCTAAGGTTTTATCAGCAAAATCCTTCAAAGAGTTATTCTCTCCATTGTCATTCTGATTTTCAAACATAGACATGGAATCATTTAGCAGTTCTAACTGAAAATCAATAAAAGCTTCATCAAACTCTTCTCCTGATAACATTTCCAATTCATCAAATTTAGCCTGCATAGCACTGGAAATTTCTGATGAAATTTCTACATCCGTATCCGCAAGAAGTCCTTCTAGCTCTGTTATACTTTCTGTATTTTCAGTAGTTAGCATAGTACCATATTCTAGCACAGAGTCGTCTTCTCCATTATCGAGCGCCAATTGACCAAAATCGATTTGGGCATTTAGGTACTGAGAAGAAGACATAGCGAAGTTTCTGTCCTGCTGGTTATAGGTATTCAGAATCGGATCATCCTCATCATCTTCGCATGATGTCATTCCGACTAGACAAAATGCGGAAAGCATAACAGCACCGGTAATTCTTGCTTTTCGGCTAAAGGTGTTCGTTGCGGGTTGGTTTACATTACTTGTTCTCATAAGAAAATTAGTTGGTTTAGTGTTCTCCCAGTATTCTTACAAGTACCATTCCTAAGGCTTAACAGCCATTTAAGAGCCATTTGCCGCATTTACCTTGTGTAATGCTTACTCAGTCTGTTGAAAGTTTTACGCTTTTAGGTATAAAAATCTATTATTGTTCTACGAGTTCCCATATTTCATAAGGATAATAATCCAGCTCCTCTTTTTGATTGACCACCTTCACTAGAACCCGGTTATTTGGCAAAGTCATTTCAATAAGTCCTGAAGGTATAGTCAACTCTCCAGGTAGCTGTTCTCCATTTTTAAAAAGTATTACTCTTTGAAACTCCGGATCGTTCATCCAAAATATCTTCCCCTCACTTTTCCTCAGTTCATTCGCTGCTTCTGAAATCTCCTTTACATAGATAAGTCCTAATAACTCGGAGTCAAATTTTAGAATTTTTTGGTTTCTAGAAAAAAGCGGTGATTTATTTGAAAGACCCAAATTTGCCTCTTTAAGCGGAATATCATCCAAAGCCTTAAAAAACTCATGTTTGACCGGGATTCTTTGAATCACATTCCAATTAATGGGATTGTAAACAGTGATTTCATCATCTATGGAAGTAGTGAAATACAAATTGCTATTCTTCGAATCAATTATAAATATTGGATTAATACTCACAGGAAACACCTCGTCTTCGATCCCTTCAAATACTTTTCTGCTAGATAGTGGGATTACGGATTGGATTGTTTGACTACCAGCATTATAGTATTCAATCATGTCCATCTTCTTCGGGACATCATTAAACCCCCTATTATTTAAGTTAGTCCCATTTACTATAAATGAAACATCATTCCCTCTTGTCAAAGGAACAAACTTAGACCTTGGCCCAGAATAAACAACTATAGTTGTTTTAGGCTCAAATCTCACTTTACTTAACCTATTGAATTGGGTATCATATTTCACAAGTTCGAGTGAAGTCTGAACAAAGACATTTCCATCAGGAGAAAATCCCATGGCCAATGCAGATGATAGATAATCTTCCGGCCCCTCTCCATCCCTTTTTTGACTATTTAGTATTTTCCCATTACCATCAAAAACAGCCAACTCTACACCCTCAGATCTTTTATCAATAAAGCCTAAATAAATATCTCGCTTGGGATCATAATCCCTTATTCCAACTTCAGCAAGGCTCTCTACACGGATTTCTTTAACTTTTTTGAACGTGTATTCCTGAGCAGAAAGAGTGGATGATAAAAAAGTGGCACAAAAGAAAAGCGAAGTTTTAATAAGAAAGATTTTCATGGGTTTATGTGATTGAAAATCAATCTAATAAAATAGTTCTAAAAAACAGGGCGTAAACTCAAACTTATTTCTCAACTCCAAATCTATACACGATCTCATGCACGTACTTCTTGCCTGGAGCTAAGTTGGCCGACGGAAAGCTTGGCTTATTAGGACTATCTGGCCATGATTCTGGCTCCAGACAAAGTGCCCAATGTGGCTGGTATGTCTTGCCGTCAGCTCCAGCAAAGTTCCTTACATGATTAGCGGTGTAAAGTTGTACTCCTGGAGCAGTTGAATAGACGGACATCACCCGCCCGCTTTCGGGATGCTTGACAATCGCTATCTTCTTGAGTTCAGAAGAATTTTCTCTCTTCGTCACATAATTATGATCGAAACCTTCACCCAAAGCATCCAACTGAGTTCCTAGATTTTTCGGAGTTTGAAAATCAAAAGGAGTTCCGGCAACTGGTTTTATTTCCCCGGTAGGAATTTGTCCTGGACCAGTTGGTGTAATTGCATCAGCAAAAATCTGCAACTCGTGGTCGCGAACATCTCCGGTGATTCCATTCAGATTGAAATAGGAATGATTGGTCAAATTCACGACAGTTTTCTTATCGGTAGTTGATTCAAAAAGTAGCCTCAATTCATTATTGCTCGTGAGTTCCATCCAAAGTGTGGTTGTTAGATTCCCAGGAAAGCCTTCTTCCCCATCGACACTTTTATAGACCATTTTCACTCCTACAGCACCTTGCTTTTTGTAGATCTCCGGCTTCCATACTTTAACTCCAAAGCCTTTTGCTCCACCATGAAGTGTGTTCTCTCCATTATTTTTGGTGATTTGGAAAGTCTCACCATCCAAAGTGAAAGAAGCGCCCCCAATTCTATTTGCGTATCTACCAACTGCCGCACCTAAATAGGGACCATTCTTGGTGAAATAATCTGGAACATCCTCAAGAGCCAGGACAATATTCTCAAGCTTTCCTTCTTTATCAGGAGTAACTATTCTAGTAATTATCCCACCGAAATTGGTCACTTCGACCTGCATAGTACCATTTTCAAGTAGGTAGCGAAAAACATCTTTTCCTTCCCATATGTCCACTTTTTCGCCTTTTATAGTTAGGCTAACTTCTTCTTGTATCACAGTCATCTTGGTTTGAGCTATGCCGGCTGAGCTTGAAATAATAAAAAGTATAAATACTAATTTGAATTTGAGGTTCATAGGTGTTTGGATTGGAAAATTGGAAAATTTCGGATTGAGGTACTATTAGATCTCGTAGTTCGTAATCCAAAAATGCTCATCACCTTTTGTGATTTTCCTCAATTTTATTCAGTTGCTCTTTAATCTCATCTCTATCATAAACCTTCCCCTTCATTACGACCATAAAGGGGTTTTTCAGGGTGGCTAGGTCTTCCAATGGATTTCCCTGTACCAATACAAAATCAGCTGATGCTCCAGCTTTAATCACACCCCACTCTTCTTCTTCTCCAAAATATCTTGCAGGATTCACTGAACCCGATTTTAGTATTTCAGTATTGGACATACCTGCTTTGGACATTAACTCTATCTCATGATGTATGGAAAACCAAGGAACATTAAGAAAAGTATTTTTTTCATAAAACTGTGAATCAAATAGATATCTCAATTTCGCTTTTATCCAGCCCCAAAACAATCCATTAGGAAAATAGTAAACTTATCGGGTTGGGTCAATTCCCTCGCACGTACTATTCATCCTTAGGTAGAACTTCCAAATACTTAAAAGCCTCCGAAAGCATTTCTTCTACACTTTGAGCAATATTCAGTTTCAATCCATAATCAGGCTCCTCCCATGTGGCAACTTGTGAATCCAGCATAGTGGCTTTCATGTAATGATTTTTGCGGGCAAGCATACGCTCCCAGATCAAATCACGCTCACCTTTGAGGTGGATCCAACGCACATCATCCTGAACTTTCAGCATCTGGCGGTAACTTTCTTTTAATGCCGAACAAGCTAAAACTGCACCGCCAGTCTTCTCATGGGCGACCAAAATGTCAGCGAGAGCTTGTAGCCAAGGCATTCTATCTTCATCGTTCAATGGAAAGCCCAGACTCATTTTCTCGATATTTTCTTTTGGGTGAAAATTATCAGCATCAAAAAATGGTAATTCAAACTTATCGGCGATCCCTGACCCTATAGTCGTTTTCCCTGTTCCTGAGACTCCAGTGACGATAATTAGCATAAATGAAAGATAAGGAAATAATGAAATAATTTTAAGTTTCGCTGCCTCCGAGCTCATGATGGAGGATAAAATCAAGCATTTGAGATATTTAGATATTCACTGTAAAGAAAACTGTAAGTAAAAGAAAGTTCAAGGTCATGTCTCCAAAAATAAAACTTTTATAAAATTTTTGTAAAAGATCGTTTTATTAAAAAACATTTTTTAGATTTGTTTAGATAAGGGAGCCGAGGAAAAAACATTCAGGTGACAAGTTTAAATTTAGAGATTCTTAAGAACTGAATTTAGCGAACTATCTGAAAGACACGATCCACTCGGCACTTTACTACTTGAATATAAAAATAGTCTTTATAAATAAACCTGTTCAAACAGTATGCTTAGTAAGTATCCACTTTCAGATGTAGAAAAAAGTTTTCTTCAGGAATCTGGTGTAGAGAAAATCAGCACCCTTATTCCCTACCTTCAAGTTGATAATTTCCCTAAACTTGGCTTGCTAACTGCTTGTCGATTTTTGGAATGGGCAGCAGCAAATCCAGAAGGAGTTATCAGTTTACCAACTGGGAAGACACCGGAATTTTTTATTAAATGGACACAGTTTCTACTGGAAAACTGGGACAATAAAAAAGGAAAAGATATAAGAGAAAAGTACGGATTAGGGAACACCAAAAAGCCCGTATTGAAAGATCTTACATTTGTTCAGATTGATGAGTTTTACCCTATCTCTGCCAAGCAAAACAATAGCTTTTTCGATTACGTCAACAAGTTTTATATCCAAGGATTCGGACTTTCTAAGGAAAAAGCCATTCTAATCAACTCTGATGAGATTCCTTTGGCAAATGGCCTTCACTTCAGCGCTGTTTTCCCAGATCTGAAAGTTGACCTTTCGTTGAGATTCAGAGATCCAAAGAATGATCTTGAGAAATTGCAGCAGGAATCAATCTACATGATTGATCAATGGTGTGGTGAGTACGAGCAAAAAATTAGAGATGCAGGCGGAATAGGTTTCTTCCTAGGAGGCATCGGCCCTGATGGGCACATTGCATTTAATACGAGAGGATCACATTTATTCTCGGTTACTCGTTTAACAGAAACTAATTTTGAAACACAAGCTGTAGCTGCAGGCGACCTTGGCGGAATTGAAATTTCTTCTAATAGACTTGTGATTACCATTGGATTAGATACAATTGTATACAATCCAGATGCTGTAGCAATTATCATAGCTGCTGGTGAGGCAAAGGCAGGAATCGTTAAAGATTCTCTTGAAACTCCAATGAATAATGTTTTCCCTGGAACTGTTCTTCAGAAGCTTAAAAATGGCCGATTCTATGTTACCAAGGGAGCGGGCGTAAAACTCACTGACTCAATAGATGCTTATTACCAGAAAGGTGAGTGGACATGGGAAAAGACAGAAAGATCCGTAATTGACCTTTGTAAGAAGCTTGGCAAGTATGGCCATAGAATAAAATTAACAGATCTAAAGGCTGACAAATACACCAAACTAATCCCTGATCTATCTGAGGAAACTGTAAGTCAGGTAATGAAGAGTATCGAGAACAAGCTTTCTAAAGGACTGGAACAAGAAAGTAACGAAGTGCTTCTCCATACTGGCCCGCACCATGATGATATTTCACTAGGGATTTTACCGCACATTACCAATCAGCTCCATGAGCCAAGTAACGAAGCACACTTCTCCGTATTGACATCAGGCTTTACTGCAGTTACCAATACATTTGTAATCGAAACGCTACAATCCACCAAAAAACTTCTTGATAATGGCCAGATTCAGATGGTTAATTTTGAAGATTTCTTTGAAGTCGGATATAGCTTAAAAACTGACAAGGATGTTTACCACTACTTAACAAATGTAGCTTCAGAAAAAGCAGATCAACGTTTGAGAGGACTTTGTCACAGAGTAGTAAGAGCGTTGGTGATAGTTTATGAAATTAAGAATAAGACACAGCTACGCGAGACAATCAACGATGTAATCAGCATTCTGAAAAATAGCTATGACGGGGAGAAAAACTCCGCTAAAGTGCAAAAGCTAAAAGGGATGATACGAGAGTTTGAAGAGGAGCTTGTCTGGGCGCACTTTGGAGTACAGGTGAAAAATGTACACCACTTGAGACTTGGTTTTTATACAGGAGATATTTTCACTGAACAGCCAGATAAAGATCGCGACGTAGAACCGATCGTGGAAATGTTTAGAAAAGTTAATCCTACAAAGATTAGTTTAACGCTTGATCCAGAAGGATCAGGTCCTGACACTCACTATAAGGTACTTCAGGCAACTGCGGCTGCTGTGAAAAAGTGGGGCGAAGAGAAGGACATCAGCGACTTAAGAATCATTGGCTATAGAAACGTATGGTTCAAATTTGAACCACACGAAGCTAACGTGATTGTCCCTGTTTCACTTGGTGATATGTCTGTAATGGAGGATTCATTTGCCAATTGCTACCTTAGCCAAGTAAATGCTTCTTTCCCTAGCTACTCACATAATGGTAAATTCAGTACCGTTGCTAAGCGTATCTGGGTAGATCAATTAGACGCAATTCAACTCCTTTTAGGTAAGAATTACTTCTATCAGCACGAACGTGCACAAGTAAGAGCTAGCCATGGATTAATTTTCTTCCGAGATATGAATGTGGAAGAATTCTTGGCTACTGCGAGAGAATTAGAAAAATCAATTGAAGGAATGCTTTAATTGTGAATACAGCAAAAGCTGTGGTTGTTTTGCAAGTATTACATTCACAGCTTTTGTATTAAACCTATCAACCTTATTATTTGTAGCGAATGGAAAAAGCCATTTTAGGATTAGATATTGGAGGCACCGGAATCAAAGGTGGTGTGCTAATTAACGGACATCTAGAAGACATCCGTTCCATTGCTACACCTGCTAGAGAAAATAAAGAATTCATTCTTGAAACCATCGCAGAATTCATTGAAACCTATTTGGAATATGACTTAATAGGTATCGGTATTGGAATTCCTGGATTAGTAGATGTGCGTGAAGGTATCGTTTTAGGGCTCTCAAATATCCCTGCATTTCAGCATGTAGAATTAAAGAAGTTTCTAACAAATCGTTTTGGAAAGCCCGTTTTTATTAACAATGATGCAAATTGCTTTGCTTCGGGAGTACATAAATTTGGCGTAGGCCAAAGGTTTAACCATTTAGTAGGACTTACCCTAGGTACAGGTATTGGCGGAGGCATTGTCATCAATGGACACCTATACAGTGGAGTAAATTCTGCTGCTGGTGAATGGTGTAGCTCGACTTATTTAGATAAAGATTTCGAGCATTATTGCAGTGGAAAATTCTTTGAAAGATTTTACAATAAAAAGCCAAAGGCCTTAGCAAAATTGGCTCTAGCTGGAGATCCAGTCGCTTTAAAAGCTTTTGATGAATATGGTCACCATTTAGGAGAACTCATCAAGCATATCTTATATGCATTAGCTCCAGAAGCGGTCATATTGGGGGGTTCTATTAGAAAAACCTATCCACTGTTTAAGAAATCCCTCTTTAAATCCATTTCAACCTTCAACTACCCTACAGTGATCGAAAGATTTGAGATTTTACTATCTGAAATGGATGAGACTGCTATTCACGGTGCAGTAGCTTTGGTCGAATTAGAAAATGAAAACGAGGTAGTAAATAATTAGATATAAATTGGTTTATAGTTGTAGAAAGGTGGCTTTTTAACAAAAGCCACTTTTTTTGTGCATTGTTGCCTCTTAACCGCACTAGTCACAGGGGTAACACCAAGAGCACAACTTATGGATTTTAAACCTTTATAAACTTTGGGATCAGTCGGAATATCTGGGGAGCAGGTTTATTCACGCATAGATATTAGATAGTCTGAACAGGAAGAATTCAATGTTAGTGACACCTCTGAACTGAGCCCTGAATGCTTTTATTTTTGCATTGAATGATTCTGCTGATGCATTTGTACTCCTGTTTTCAAAGAAATTCAGAATGGAAGTGTAGTGATTCTGTATGGTTCTGGACACGGTATTGAATGATTTGAAGCCTGCTTCTTCCACTTCATTGTACCAATGAGCCAGCTTGGTGAAGGCGACA
Organism: Algoriphagus sp. 10J20-15; assembly: GCF_055809615.1. NCBI lineage: Bacteria > Pseudomonadati > Bacteroidota > Cytophagia > Cytophagales > Cyclobacteriaceae > Algoriphagus > Algoriphagus sp. 10J20-15. The sequence continues at coordinate 4,449 of NZ_JBVVUG010000044.1, read as the reverse complement.
CCTTTTAGCTTGCTTGTTTGATAGATCCTTGCCAGAGATCTCGATAGTTTGTAGGCTTTTTCCAGATCAGGGTAGCGCCGGAAGAGAATCTCGGCCCTGTGTGCCTGCGATATTGTCCATTTATCTTCTCCTTTGAAAAGCAGGTATCTGCTTCTGGCTAACAGTTGTTTTTCGGTATCACCATTTTCGAGCTTGTGTGGAATAAATGTTTTTTTACACTCTCTACTGAGCTCCATTTCCTTGTTCTCCTGTTCAATAGCGTCCCATCTGTGGGCGATTCTCATTTCCTGAACTGCGTCATAGACCAGTTTCTGGACATGAAACCGGTCAGTGACCAATTGGGCTTTGGGAAAACTACGGCGTACGATCTTTTCCATACTGGCGGCCATATCTAGTGTTACTTCCTCTACCTTTTTCCGTTTATTCTCGGGTAGTTGCCTGAGAACAGCATTCACTGTTTCACTTTCAGTCCCTTTTATCATGGCAACCAGAGCTCCCTTCTTACCTTTTGCTGCTTTATTGGTCAGGACAGTATACAGTTCTCCTTGAGAGAGGGCTGTTTCATCAATGCTGAGATGTGTTCCCAGATTTTCAGGAAAAATAATCCAGTCTTTAGCATGTGGGCGTTGTTGCCAGTCCAGGAAGTTGCTCAGATGGAAAACGTATTGATGCTCAAGGATTTTTCCGTTTACCTGGAAGTTATCCGCTAGGCTTTTGCAACTTACCGGCGATGAATCCAGTCGTTCCTTTTTAAAAAAAAGCGCGAATTCCTCTGTCATCCGCGTACCATTTGCCACCAAGCTCCAATCTCTACTCACATTCTTTCCTGTCTCTTCATTGAGCCACTTCCTCCTCTTAATATTCAGAAAACAGGCTTTACCGCGCAACGGGAAATCCTGAATACTTACCTCATCATAAAAACCCTTTGAGGTGAGTTTTGACCCCTGAAGATGCTCGGGATGAATATTGAGCTCTTCCAAATAAATGTGGTAAGCATTGTCTTTGAGTCCCGCTGAAGTAACCTTGAAAAATTCAAGCAGGCCCTGAGGCAAAAGCAAGCTGAGGTAGTCCTTTTCTTCCAATTCTTTTTTTAGCAAAGAAAATGGATTGTGTCAATTCCCCCAACTTTTAGGACTGATCCAAACTTTGCTACCCTGAAGTTAAGAACATACCAAAAACTAGCTTTTCAACTGCCTTGACCATTGAACTTGATCATTACATTGAACGTTTCTTTAGCCTATTTTAAATTCTTGGATTTCAGATTTAAGGCTTTCAAAGTGTTTTTTCAAACTTTCAAAGTCGCCTGCTTCCACCAATTTTTTATCCATCAGTGCTCCCCCCATTCCTACTCCGAAAGCTCCCGCCGCAAACCATGATTTGATATTTGACTTAGAGACTCCCCCTGTAGGTAAAAGTTTGACCTGATCAAGCGGCCCAAGAACATCTTTTATAAACTCCACTCCAAGCTTAGTCGCAGGAAAAACCTTAACTGCAGAAGCTCCCAACGACCATGCTTTGTAAATTTCTGTTGGGGAAAATGCCCCTGGGAATATCGGTATATTCTCATCTGCAGCATGTTGAATGACAGTTTCATCTAGGATAGGCGTGACAATAAACTGTGCTCCTGCATCAATAGCTTCTCTTAGATCTGCTAGATTACAAACCGTACCTGCGCCGATATTTAATGATGGAAAGTCATTTCTCAAGGTAGAAATAATGGAAGCTGCGCCAGCTGTGTTCATCGTGACTTCAAGGGTAGTCAGTCCTGCATCTTCATATGCTTTAGCAATTTTCAGAACCACTTCAAGAGACTGTCCTCTTATGATCCCTACAATTGGCGCGGCTTTAAACCGTTTCCAAAAGAGTGAAGTTGAAGTTTCCATTTTAATTTGATTGGGTTATTTATCGATAGCATATTAAAAACACAAGGTAATGCCTGCTTTCTAAACTTCAAGTAATATCGAAGCAGATCAGCCCGGAGTAAAAAAACTCCCCAGCAACAACTTCGACTTTACTACACGAAAAACCCCGATCCTTTATAAGAATCGGGGTTTACTTGATTTTCCTTATCAACCGTGGTTTGTGTCGTCACAAACCACAGATTCTCTATTTCGAAAGTGGCTTTTCCCGTTGCATCTCTACCATATCCACAGGAGGTGGAGTATTATCGCCTAGCAGGTGCTGCACAAAGTAGTCTCCCATTTTCCAGAAGAAATACTCCGTCATATCTCCGTAGCCATGTCTCTGATCCGGCAAAACAACCAACTCAAACCGCTTCCCAGCTTTGATCAAGGCATTTGCCATTCTAGTGGTATTCGCGGGATGCACGTTATTATCAGTACTTCCATGAGAAAGCATCAAGTGACCTTTTAGGTTCTTAGCCAAGTCAGGATTTTTGTCAATCTGATAAATGAATGTGGTGTCACCCTTGGCATTGATCTGCTCTTTTACCCCGTGATGCTTCTCAGACCACCAGCGGTTGTAAACGCTATTGTCATGATTTCCTGCTGAGGAAACCGCTACTTTGAAGAAATCCGGATAAACCAACATCGCAGCTGTGGACATAAATCCTCCACCTGAATGCCCGTGAATTCCAACCTTAGATCTATCGATGAAATCGTATCGATCTGCTAATTGCTCTACCGCAGCTTTTTTATCCGCCAAACCATAATCTCTCAAATCTCCATAACCATAATTATGGTACCACTTGGAGCAGACCATCGGGTGACCTCCTCTATTTCCTAGCGTAATCACTACAAAACCAAACTGAGCCAATCGATCTGTTCTATCTAGTCTTGCAGAAAATGCTTTGTCCACTGCCTCAGTTTGAGGACCAGGATAGACATACTCGATGATTGGATACTTACGGGTAGAGTCAAAATCAAATGGCTTGTACATCACTCCATATAGATCTGTGATTCCATCATCTGCTTTGAAAGTGAAAGGCTCAGGGAATTGATAGCCTGCGGCAAAAAGATTGGATAAATCAACTGTCTCCAAATTCATCACATTATTACCAGCCTTATCTTTCAAAACTGCAACCGGAGTAGTGTTCACTCTGGAATAATTATCTACAAAAAAAGTAGCTGCATCATTGATTTCACTGGAATGGTTGAAATCACCTGCAGTTCAGCAATGTAATTGCACCTCCATCCAGGCTCACACTATACAAATGCTCGTAGTATGGATCCTCGCCTTTCTCACGACCATTCGCCACAAAGTACAACTTTCTACCTTTCTCATCCACTCTCGCTACCCTGTCTGTATGAAATGCTCCCGAAGTCAATTGACGCTTAAAGGTCCCATCTTTTCCATAAAGGTAAAAGTGTCCCCAGCCATCACGCTCAGACCACCAGATGATTTCATTTCCTACAATCTCAGGTTTCAAAAAGTCGATGTACGAATTGCTCCGCTCTTCGATCACCACTTCCTTTTGATTGGTCGCAAGATTCCATCTGCAGATATCCACTTTTTTCAGATCTCTGGAAGTCACAGAATAATAAAACTCATCCAAATCACCAAGCCATGTAACTGGGCGGAAATCATCGTCTCTGGAGCTCTCTAGGGAATTGGAATTATAAACGCTTAATGATTGATCTTTAAATGTGCCAACAGAAAGAGATGACAGCTCTTCAGTGTCAAAAGAATAATGCAGCAAATAGGTAATCGGCTGTTCCTTTTCGCCAGGCATAGCATACTTGTAAGTCTCAAGCGTTGGTCGTGGATTCTTGGTGCTGTGAATCACCCAAAGGTCTTTCACCTTTCGCTGATCAGTTCTAGTCATCACAAATTGCTTGGAATCAGCACTCCAATAGGCACCTGCCCGCTTTCTCTTATCTTTATTCTTTTCTGTCTCTTCGTTGTCCTCTCCTCTTCCGCTTGAGCCATATTCGAAGTTCTCCTCTCCGTCTTCAGTCAATTGATGCTCCACAATGGTGCTGTCTTTCTCATCTTTCACCGCTTTCAGGAAGTTCTCCTTATCCATCCAGTAGAGATTATTTTGCTTCGCAAAAAGAACCTTGGAAGAATCAGGAGCGATGTTTGCCCAGTGACATCCGCTCTGGATCTTTTGGAGAATCCGTAATTTCAGTCAACTGCTGATTACCTATGTTGTAATGAAAGACAAAAGTCTTTTTTTCCATGGAGTCTTTGGCGCTTTTGTTCTTTTCTTTGATCTCCGCCCAGTCCTTTTTCAGTACTTCTTCCGTGCCTTTCACTTTGAATTTGATGGTATTCTCATCTTCGAGAAACTTTAAATCATCCAGTTTCAAATGCTGACCATCTACCGGATCTTTGGTGATTTTCATAATCTCCATAGCCAGTTTATCGGTATCAAAAAGTTGACTCTTAGTTTTTCTCACCGGATCTACGATGTACCAGTTTTTGCCATTGCTGGTCTCGAATTCATACCAAAACCGGTCTGACTTCTTCAACCAATGCGGGTCAACT
>NZ_JBVVUG010000043.1:0-119280 GCF_055809615.1 Algoriphagus sp. 10J20-15 | reverse complement strand
ATTCATGTTGCCAGTTAGCATAAGGGCAATGCGTCTCCTGGCCGGAAGGTTTGTCTTTGGATATCATAGTAATCTTCCCAGTTTTTCAGCTTGGTGTAATCCGTATGTCTGTGGGCCCAGATAAAGTCCTGCGCTACCTGTAAAACCTCTATTGTCTGATCCTGATTTTATATATTCTGCATTTACACTCATTTGAAGTTTAGGGACGAACTTATAAGAAGTGTTCAGTTTGAAGTTGTTTCGGTAGTAATCATTGTCAGCCATGATACTTGTCTGATCTAATCTTCCAATTGCTACCCGAAAGCTTCCTTGGTCATTTCCTCCGGAAAGTGCGATTGTATTTGTTACGCTTTGCCCAGTCTCCCCAAAATCTTCCCAGTTGTTAGGCTGGTGGAAGCAATGGAACGCGTTCGGGAGCTGAATACCAAAGAGGAACTAAACTGCCATCCATTGGAGCTCCCCAGCTTTCATCTACACCCGCGGTACCTCTTATCCCATCCGCATCAAAACCGTTTCTTCCGTCTACATACCAAGTTCTATAACCGGAACCTCCGCCATACGTATTCTGAAAATTTGGTTTAACTAAGGGATTGTCCATAGTCATATTGCTATTGAACTCTATACCTATCCCTTTCGAACCAGCTCCGTTTTTTAGTAGTGACCATGATGACACCGTTTGCAGACACGTGAACCATACAATGCGGCAGCTGTAGCGCCTTTTAGGATAGTCATTTCCTTGATGTTGTCAGGGCTGATTTCAGAAAGTCCATTTCCGTATTGCCTGCTGGAGGTCTGCTCCAGCGGTACTCCATCTACTACAACTAGTGGTTGATTATTACCCGCCACAGAGGATGAGCCTCTAATAACTACATGTGCACCACTTCCAGGCATAGAGTTGCCTGTCACTTGTACTCCGGCGACTCTACCAGAGAGGCTGTTTGCCACATTAGAAGGACGTGATTCAGTGAGAGCACTACCATCTACGCTTTGAGTGGAACACCTGCCTAAGGCTTTTTTATCTCTTTCCAGTCCAAAAGCCGTTACTACTACTTCATTTAGTGCTAAATCAGATGATGCTAATTCGATGGTGAACATTGACGTTGACCCCACTGTTATTTCCTGTGTGGTAAACCCAATAAATGATACCATAAGGATAGGATCTTCTATTTCGTCAGTCAATGTGAGTGAGAATTTCCCATCTATATCAGTGACAGTTCCGTTCATCGTTCCTTTGATCAAAATACTGAGCTTCCCAGGAATGGGAACTTGATCATCGTCTAATACAACACCTTTAATGGTTCTTTCAATATTCTGAACAGTAGCAGTGGGTATTTGATAGCTGAAGTTGTTTGCAGGTGCTATGGGTGCTTGAGTTTGTGAGGATTCTAACATGTAAAAGTCTCCAGCACCTTTTCTGAAATTTATCTGACTTCCTTTCAGGATACGTTGTAAATTTTCTTCCGCAGAAAGCTTCGAATTTATAGCTGCAGGAATTTTTGTGTAAGGATCAACAATTGAAGTAGGGTAGGCTATAGAAATAGCATAAAGATCTTCGAGTTCTTTGAGCGTTGATTCTAGGTTTTTATTTTCCGACTTCACGTTAGAAGTTGGACCTTTGGCGAATTGTGTGAGATTTTGGCCTTGAGCAGAGATTGGGAGTGCCAGCACTCCTGTTACCCCGGCAACCAATAGATAACGGGTAAATTTGATGAGCATAGATGAATAGGTTAGTGGTTAGAATGATTACTCGCGTTTATTTTGGGCTAATTGCTGATCATTCAATCCCTTGGGTATGGTTACTACCTAGGATTCACTAGTGCACTTTTTGAGCTTTGGGTTTTAGGCCTAAAGCTTTTGCTCGAACTTAATTTTCTATGGTATTCGGTTTGCTTGCGATCCGGCCGAAAGGCAAGCGGTATTCTATTGTATTCTGATTAAATTTTTGTCAAGGTTGATTTTTGTATTGAAAAGCACTTCGATATTATTGATCACTTCATTAGGATTATCGGTTAGCGGTAAGCTTCCTGAAATAAGTTGGTTGCTCGGTGGTATTTTTTGATCAATTAATTCCAAATCATATAATTCAGTCACCACTCCCAGGATGTCTTCTAGGCTTTCGTTTTGCATGCGAAGCTTACGATCCTGCCAGGCAAGAAGTCTTAGAGGGTCAGGGACTGTTTTGGTTTCTCTGATGATTCTATCTGCAAGGTTCAAGTTTTATTCTTTCTCCTGGGTATTCCACCAATTCGATTTGTCTCACCTTCTTCTCCCTGATATCCCAGTTTCACACTTCCTTCAATTAGTGTCAGTTTGTGAATAGGGTGTTGGTTTTTAAAATTAAATTCAGTTCCAAAGACTTCAACCTCTATAACTTTACCTTCATTGATCAGAAATCTTTTTATGTCGTCATTTTTTGCAATGTCAAAATATGCCTCACCGATTAAATCCACTTTTCTTTCAAAACCATTTATCCAACTATAGCTATAGGAAAGTGATGAGTTGGAATTTAGTAAAGCGGTAGATCCATCAGGTAAGGTGATTTTCAACGTTTCGTTTGATCCTGTTTTATATAGTATCACTTCTTGTTTTACCGCGTGCCATAGTCCAAAGCTTAGTGCAATTAGAAGTAAAAACGAAGCAGCAATTTTTGAAAAGTGAAGTATTTTCCTTTGTTGTATGGCTTTCTCCTCTCGTCTTCTGATTCCTGACTTTATTCCTACTAGTATTCTCTTTCTCAGAGCCTGTTGTTCTGCCTCATCTAGTTGGTCTAAATAGTTCGATTCATGAGTTGTGTTAGACTCTGAATTTTCATCTTGAAATATTTTGGAATTGTTTTCCATCATGAATTTCGTGTTATACTATATATGTCAATTCACACATAATTATCCTCTATTCAAAAGTGAAAAAAAACCAAGTTTTTTAAAAAATATATTTTTTGGTGCTGCTTAGGTAGGAATTGTACCCTGATGTAATATTTTTTGCAAAAGTACCTTTTGCGGTTTTTGGCTAGAAAAATCTAAAAATGATAGCGTTTGGGCTGTCTTCAAAGGAATAGGCTAGGGGATAAATACTGGCATCAGTAATTCAAAAAGTGGATCTAAACCAACATAAAATAAAACAGCCGTGGTGTGTTCTCTAAGGCTAATGCGAAGATCTTTCAAGGCTCTCATGAGATGCTTCTCCACTGTGCTCACGGATATTTCCAAGTTTTGGGCGATCTCATTATAGCTTAGCCCTTTGTTGAATCGAAGTTTATAAACTTTTTGACGTTGGGGAGGAAATCCGCCTACCACTTTTTTGATATTGGATTTCAGGTCGTTGTAAAGAATTTTTTCTTCTGCTGATGAGGTTTTTTGTTCTCCTTTGGATTTTTCCTTTCGGTAAACTTATCCCGGATGCTTTGCGACTTGTATTGGTTTATGATACGGTAATTTACCGAGGTGAATAAATATGAGGTGAGAGAGGTGTGGATTTCCAGTTTTCTCCTTTTTGACCAAAAATCAATAAATACTTCCTGAACAATGCCTTCAACTATTTCTTTCTTACCGAGTTTCTTGAAGCCAAAGTTGAATAGCTTTTTCCAGAAAAGATCATAAACTTCAATGAAAGCTGATTCATCATCATTTTTAATCCTTTCAACTAATTCGCGTTCGATTATTTCTTTATCTGACATGGATGATTCAGTTGATAACTGCTTTGATAGAATTGATAGTTTTTTAAATATGTGATTAAAAAAAATCAATAAAATCTGATATATGCTGTCAAATTATCAATTAGTGGTTTTATAATGAACATAAATGACAATTTTTTTTGATAAAAAATTAAAAACAGGGTTTAAACTTACTTGTCGCTTATGTAACTAAATTCGCTCCTTAATAAAGCCTTGTAAATCAGGAATGTAAATGTCTATGGAAGTTTGAGTGTAAAAAAAAGCGTTGCCTTGAGACTTAGGTTATCTCAATTGCTTGCCTTTAGGAGATAAATCCTGAAAAATATTCTTGTGTTTTCTTTAGATTAAATCTAAATAATAAAATTCTTTTTTTATTTTTGCCACAGAATCAAGACTTACTTCCTTAGAACGCACCATTTTATGCAAGCAAAAAAATCTTCTGCCTGAAAAGTATCCGTAATATTTTTGATCAAGTTCACCTGTACGCCGGATTGATTTCCGGATTGGTAGTGATTGCAGTGTGTCTTAGCGGTACTATTTATGTGTACAATACTGAAATCCGGGAGTTCATGGATTCAGAGCTGTACTTTGTGGAGCAAGCTGGTGACCGTTTGTCTGCAGATGAATTGAAAAGCGCGGTTGAAGCCAACTCTGCGTCCAACGTCGTGGGATTGATGTGGAATGAAGATGCAGATCGCAGTGTACAGTTTACTTTGAAAAAAGAGGGGGAAGAGGGTAGAGGAAGTACTTTCTATGTAAATCCATATACAGCAGAGATTTTGGGTAACAGTTCGGATAAAACTGCTACTTCGGAATTTATGGGCTATATGTTCAGTCTTCACAGATGGTTGTTGCTGGATAGGATAGAGGAACCCATTTTGGAAAGTATGGGTAATCGTGACCTGGGCAGGTTTATTAATGGTGTGGCAACCTTGCTCTTTCTCCTTGGTGTAATTACTGGAATTGTGATCTGGGTGCCTAATAAAGTGAAAAGCTGGAAGCAAGGATTAAAAATCAAATGGTCGGCTAACTGGAAGCGTGTAAATCATGACCTTCATAATACACTGGCATTTTATTCACTGATCTTTCTTTTTATTATGGGAGCTACCGGTCCTTTCTGGTCCTATGAATGGTATAGAGAAGGATGGCAAAAGACTTGGGATATCTATCAGGAGCCCCCTGCCAAAGGTCAGGCTGCTGGTGCCGGAAGAGGAGCAGAAGGGCGTGGCGGAAATGAGCCTCGAAAAGAAGCGGAGATTGAAAGTGCTGTTGCCCAAATTTTGTCCTTGGAGGATATTTTTGTAAAAACTAACACCGAGCTTCCTTATCCCGGAAATATCCGAGTTTCGTTACCTTCAAAACCTTCTGATCCTATCTCTGTAAGTAAGTATAGAACAGGTTTTTTTGCCAGAGCAGGTGCAGATCAGTTGAAACTATCAGCTGCAGATTTATCGGTGACAGAGGCCAATTTATTTTCAGATTTGCCATGGCGTCAGCAGGTGGGACGATCTGTGAAATCCCTGCATGTAGGAGATATCTTTGGTCAATTTTCGAAATTTCTATGGTTTGTAGCTTGTTTGATTGCAACCTCGCTTCCAATTACAGGAACCTTGATCTGGTGGAATAAGCGAAAGAAAAAACCATCCAAGAAAAAGCCGGCTCAACCAAGAGTTGCTGAAATGGCATAAGCTAATGAAGACCTTCTGAGAATGGAAGGTCTTTTTTGTTTTTTACCACAGTGTGCACGGAGGTTTCGCTGAGGGTGCTACTTAATATTTTCCTGCACCTTCAGAAGCTGGATGTAATGTGGGGATTGATATTTTGAAAATCCCATTTTCCCCTTTAAAAAAGGGGTAATCGCCAAAAATGATCCTCAGTCGTCGCTCTATAAATACCAATTATGGAGCTATTGGAAAAACTTTAAGACAATCTTAAGCAATAGAATTACTTGACATAGATTGATTTGGTAACTTTTGCGAAGCAAAATCAATCACAAAGCAGAAATCAGAAGTGACCTTTGGGTAAGCTTTGTGCTCTTGGTGGTTAAAATACATTCGATCATGCGAATCTTAGTTGTAGAAGATGAACCAGGAATCTCCAGTTTCTTAAAACAAGGCTTGGAAGAAGAATCCTATGCGGTGGATATAGCTGAAAACGGAGACAAAGGACTTCAGCTTGCGCTAAGCGGCGATTATGACCTGTTGCTTTTGGATTGGATGCTACCCTTAAAAAGTGGTGTTGAAGTTTGTCGCGAATTTCGAAAGCAATTTCCAAGTACCCCTGTTATTTTTCTTACGGCAAAAGACACCGTTGATGAGACCATTACTGGTTTGCAATCCGGAGCGAACGATTACATCAAGAAACCCTTTCATTTCGACGAATTATTGGAACGAATACGGGTACAATTGAGAACAAAGGTGGTTTCTGAAGAAAAATATGTCCTTGGACCAATTACTCTTTTTACGGACAGGCATCAAGTTTTTAAGTATGAAGAAGAGATTCAGCTGACACAAAAAGAATTTACATTGCTGGAATACCTGATGAAAAACAAGAATCAGGTTTGCCGACGCACCCAGATTATCGAGGATGTTTGGGATATTCACTTCGATTATAATACAGGTGTGATTGACGTTTTTATGAATTCCCTACGGAAAAAGCTCCACTTTACCACCAATGAAGATTACATACAGACTATACGTGGGGTAGGATATATTGCGAAGGATTTATGATTATTTCATATAAGGAACGCATAGCGAGTAGGTTAACTTTAGTCATAGCCATGATCGTATTGGTTGTGTTTGCGATTATCTATTTGGTGGTGGATTTTACTGTGGTCCAAAGTATAGATCGTGAGCTCAAGCTGGAGACTGATAAGCACGTAGGGCAGATTTTCCTGGTGGATGGCGAGATTCGTTTTGTGCACAAGGATGAGTGGCAGGAGCAGGAGCATAGCCAGATTCAGCTCAATCCGATTTTCATTGAGATTGTAGATATGCAAGGGAATTCCATGGATAAATCGCCGAATCTTGGTGAGAATCACCTGAGTTTCTCTGGAGATAAAAGAGAGAAAAATGAAGCCTGGACTTTAAAAACCGGGGGCAGGGAAGTTCGACAGATGCAAATCCCCCTTAATCATTCGGGGAAAAGAGAGGGGTTTATGTTGGTGGCAAAGTCATTTGAGGATGCCAGGCAGTTGCTTACCAACCTTAGAAATATCCTACTCATACTTTATCCGGGCATACTCATTTCCCTCTTTTTGTCGATGAGGTTTCTAGCAGGGAAAAGTATCCAGCCTATTCAAAAAATCATTCAGAAGACCAATCTTATTTCGCAGAGCAATTTAAATGAGAGAATTCCTGTAGCCGAACCCAATGATGAGATTGCCCAGCTTACCAGATCGATTAATGATTTGCTGGCTAGATTGGAGCAAGCTTTGACTCGGGAGAAGCAATTCACCTCAGATGCATCGCATGAGTTGAGAACTCCCTTGGCAGTGATGCGGGGGACATTAGAAGTGCTTATTCGCAAGCCAAGAACTTCCGAGGAGTATGTGGAAAAAGTCAAATTGGCTTTAGAAAGCATAGATCGCATGTCAGAGATGATCGATCAGTTACTTTCTCTGGCTAGAGTTGGAAAAGGGAAAATGGTGCGGGATGAGGTTGAGTTAACTTCGTTTACACAAGCTTTTGCACAGCAATCAGCAGAGGAGTCTGGTCGAGAAATCCTATTTGAAACAAACCTTTCTAAACCGATTTTCCGGCTTGTCAATGAAAAGTCACTTCAGATGATTTTGAACAATCTCCTACAAAATGCCATCAAATACTCTTCCTCCTCTTCTAAAATTATTATGCAAGTAGGAAGTCATGAAGGGGCTCCATTTATTTTGGTAAAAGATGAAGGAAAAGGTATTACAAGTGATTCTTTAGCAAAGATTTTTGATCCATTTTATAGGGAACTTGATGAAACTGGCGCCGCGGTTCCAGGCACAGGCCTAGGTCTTGCAATAGTAAAAAAACTCGCTCTCGAATCCGAAATACAAGTGGAGGTAGAAAGTGAAAAAGGTAGAGGAAGCATCTTCAGATTGATTTTTTAGTAATCAAGTTTAAGGCAATCTTAAGAGAGATTTTAGGGCATTGAGAAGGTAATAGTACATTTTTGTGATTCAATTATTACCTCCCGTATGTTAGATAGAATCATTCAATGGAGCATAGGGCATAAGCTCATCATATTCATTTTTATAGCCGCCTGGATAGGTTTTGGGGTTTTTGCGCTGAGCAATCTTCCCATAGGAGCAGTCCCAGATGTGACTACAAATCAAGTACAGGTGATTACCACCTCTCGAAATCTTGCGACAGAGGATGTGGAAAAATACCTGACCTACCCAGTGGAGTTGGAAATGGCCAATCTCCCTGGTATCTATAGAAATCCGTTCCGTTTCTAAGTTTGGATTGTCAGTAGTTACCATTGTATTCGAAGATAAAATGGGGACTTACCTCCCGAGGCAGTTGATCGCTGAGCGGATCAAAATGGCTGAAAAAAGTATTCCGGCTGGCTTTGGGACTCCGACAATGGGGCCTATTTCTACTGGTCTCGGTGAGATTTATCAATATGTGATTGATGTAGAACCTGGCTACGAAAATGAGTATAGCACGACAGATCTTAGAACTATTCAGGATTGGGTAGTCAGAAGGCAGCTTTCTGGAATCGAAGGTGTTGTAGAAGTAAATACCTGGGGAGGATTCCTCAAGCAATACGAAGTAGCGATCAACCCTGAGCGATTGAAAGGCATGCAAATCGACATCGCTGATGTGTTTCATGCCATGGAAAAAAATAACTCTATCGCAGGTGGTGGCTATATTGAAAAGACCAATGAAAGCTTTTTCATTCGTGGTGAAGGCCTCGTTACCAGTTTAGAAGATATTGGGAATATAGTAGTTGAAGTAAGAAACGGCGCGCCAGTTTATATAAAGGATATTGCTGAAGTGGGGTTTGGCCATGCGAATAGATTTGGTGCTATCACAGCAAACGGAGAAGGAGAAAAAGTGCTTGGTCAGGTGATGATGCTGAAAGGTGCTGATTCCAAAGGGACCATAGACCGTGTGAAAGAACGCTTGGAAGAAATGAAGAACTCTCTTCCTGAAGGTGTGGTGATAAACGGGTTTCTAGATCGTTCTGAACTAATAGGAAGAACCACTTTTACAATTGCGGAAAACCTGATTCTAGGTTGCTTGATTGTAGTCTTTGTGGTGGTATTGTTGCTTGGTAATCTCAGGTCGGGATTGGTAGTTGCCTCCGTGATTCCATTGGCGTTACTTTTTGCCCTGTCCATGATGTATCTCTTCGGTGTAGATGCCAACCTGATGAGTTTGGGGGCGATTGACTTCGGGATTATCATCGATGGAGCGGTGATTATTGTGGAATACATTGCCTATCAATTTACCCGTGCCGATCACCAACTTGCTGGAGTTTCTGCCCTCAAAAAGCAGCAAGCAAAGGATGAAATATCCTTCAATGGAGCTTCGAAAATGATGCATTCTGCCATTTTTGGACAGATCATTATCATCATCGTATTTATCCCGATTTTATCACTTACCGGGGTGGAGGGAAAAATGTTCCGACCTATGGCGGAAGTGTTTTCCTTTGCTTTGGTTGGCGCTATGATTTTGGGATTGACTTATGTTCCAGTCGTTTCAGCCCTATTCCTAAAGACCACTCCTCCGGGCCCAAAGAATATTTCTACACGAATTATTAATGCAATAAACAAGGTGTATGAACCAGCGATTACCTGGGCCTTGGATCATACCAAAGTAGTACTGATTTCTGCTTTTGGGCTTTTGGTGGGAGCAATCATGATTTTTGCCACCATGGGGTCCGAATTTGTGCCTACACTGGATGAGGGGGATTTTGTGATTCAGCCATTTTTGAAAACTGGAACTACGCTCACCAATACAGTGGAAACGATCACGGAGATTGAAAACATTCTCAAACAATTTCCTGAGGTAAAGCAGGTAGTGACTAGGATTGGTGCGGCGGAAATCCCGACTGATCCCATGTCCATGGAAGAAAGTGATGTAATCGTGACGTTGAAGTCCCGTTCGGAATGGACCACTGTGGAAACCAAAGATGAGTTGGCAGAGAAATTCAAAGAAGCGCTGGAAGTGATTCCAGGAATGGAATATGAATTTACCCAGCCCATAGAGATGCGATTCAATGAATTGATCACAGGTGTGCGAGCTGATTTGGCGATCAAAGTTTTTGGGGAAGACTTGGATGTGTTGCTTTCTACAGCTCAGGAAATCGAAGCTGCAATACAGGGTGTAGAAGGTGCAGCGGATATTATTCTGGAAAAAGTGGATGGTTTGCCACAAATGAAAATCGAATACAACCGTGGTAAAATTGCCAAGTTTGGATTGAATATTTCAGACCTGAATGAAGTCGTTACTATGGGATTTGCGGGGATGACGGCTGGGACGGTTTTCGAAGGTGAAAAGCAATTTGACCTGGTGGTGAGATTTGCGGAGCCTTTCCGCAAGGATATCAAAAATCTGGAACAAGCTTCCATTCAGCTTCCCAATGGGGGTTCTGTACCTCTTTCAGAATTAGCGACTATCAGCTATACCAAAGGACCTGCGAAAATCTCCCGGGATAATACCCAACGCCGAGTAGTAATCGGCGTGAATGTGCGAAATCGTGACTTACAATCTGTAGTAGATGATATTCAGGCTATTGTAAATAATCAGATTGAGTTGCCGGAAGGCTATCTGGTGGATTATGGCGGGCAGTTTGAAAACCTTCAGAAAGCCAGAAACAGACTCATGGTTGCTGTTCCAGTGGCGCTTCTCCTGATTTTCATTCTCTTATATTTTGCTTTTTCGTCTTCAAGGGACGCGCTGATGATTTACTCGGCCATTCCACTTTCTGCCATAGGAGGAGTGCTTTTGCTTTGGGCGCGGGATATGCCATTCAGTATTTCTGCAGGCGTAGGATTTATCGCACTTTTCGGCATAGCTGTACTGAATGGAATCGTACTTATCGAACATTTCAAATCCATGGAATCACATTATACCAATATCAAAGACTTGGTGATTAGAGGAGCCAAAGAGCGGTTGAGACCGGTTTTGCTTACTGCCTCAGCGGCTGCACTTGGCTTTTTGCCAATGGCAATCTCCAATTCCGCAGGTGCAGAAGTTCAGCGTCCACTAGCAACGGTGGTAGTTGGAGGTCTGATTTCAGCCACCTTCCTAACCCTAATTGTACTTCCTGTATTGTACGTTTTATTCAAAACTAAAACAGGAGGTCCCTCATCTACTTCCAAAAAAGTCTTGGCTTCCTTGGTACTGATTTCAGTGTTTTCTTTTACTGCTACTGGGCAGGAAACTCCGATGACATTGGAACGGGCAATTGAAATAGGGATGGAGCAAAATCTCAACCTTCAGGCTGCCAACAAATCCCTGGAGATGGCGAATGCCAAGATCGGCCAAGGCTGGAATCTGGATAAGACTAATGTGTATTATTCCGAAGATAAAAATGACATCGCTGAAAACGGGGTTTACAACAGAAAGTGGGGGATAAGTCAAACCCTTGCTTTTCCTACGCTTTATGGCGCTCAGAAAAACGCCTTGGAAGCAGGGGCCGAGATGCAGCTCAGTCAGTTTGAGCTGCAAAAGAGAAAGCTGGAAGGTCAAATAAGCAAAGCCTTCATTGAAGTGAGGTATTGGCAGGATTTGATCCAAAACTACGACTACTTAGATTCACTTTATGCGGAGTTTTCCCGAGCTGCCTCGCGAAAATTTGAAACCGGAGAAAGCAATTACCTGGAGAAGCTGACTGCTGAAGGAAAGCGTCAGGAGATCAGTCTGAAGAAATCTGAGGCCAACGAGAATTACCTGATGGCCATGGATGAGTTAAAGCTTCTACTGAATTGGGAGGGCGAGTTGGTGCTAGCTGAGGAAGCGATTGACTTTGATACTTCTTTGATGCAGGACTGGTCCTCACACCCAGGCGTGGCCTATTATGAAAGTGCTGTGACTCAATCCGGGTATCAGATTCAGACCGAAAAGCGAAAGCTTCTCCCTGACATTAACTTGGATGTGTTTCGCGGGACAAACCCAGGAGCGAATGCTAAAGTCTACCCTGGCTTTCAGGCTGGATTGTCAATTCCGCTCTTTTATGGAGCTCAAAAAGCAAATGTGCAAAGCAGTGAATTCCAGCAGCAAAAGATCCAATTGGAAGCGGAGCAATACAGAAACCACCTGGAAAACCGTGCTCAGCAATTGCACAGACAGCTGGATCAGAACATCCGAGTGATTACCTATTACGAGGAAGAAGGCAAAACGCTTTCGCTTCAGATCCTAGAACAGGCCCGGAGATCCTATCAAGAGGGAGAAATTGATTTTCTCCAGTATGTGCAGTTAATGGAGAACTCTAGGACGATCACCTTGCAATACCTGCAGAGCAAATTTGCTTATCAACAAACTATTTTGGAAATCAACTACCTTCTGAACTGATGAAGAATCACACCTTAAAATCAATCTTTTCTGCTTCCCTTTTGGCGAGTAGCTTGTTTTTCTTTCAATGCACAGGATCTGGTACATCCGAATCCGAAGGAGTGGAAGTGGAGGCGGGAACAACTTCAGGACCTTTTATTACTGTTTCTGAAAAGCAATTTGAGACGATGAAGATGGCATGGGGAAGTCCTAAACTCGAGGAGTTTTCAGAGGGAATTTCCGTGCAAGGCATGGTAAAAGTTCCGGTAGAGGGTATTCAGGAGATTTCGGCTTATTTCGGTGGCTACGTAAGTGGTTTGAATAAACTCGAAGGTGAGCCTGTAAGAAAAGGAGAAGTGCTTTTCTACTTGGAAAACACAGACTTCATCCGTTTGCAGCAGGATTATTTGGAGACAAGCAGTCAACTGAATTACCTAAAAGCAGAATACGAACGACAAGAGACCTTATTTGGGGAGAAAATCGCTTCACAGAAAAACTTCCTTAAAGCTGAAGCTGATTTTCAGGCTACCAAAGCCAAGGCAGAAAGCTTGAAACGTCAATTGGCTTTAATTAATATCAACGCTGATCAGTTGAAGCCAGAGAATATTCGTTCTAAAGTTCCCGTTTTATCACCAATTGCAGGTTTTGTTGATGGGATTCATTTGGTGCAGGGCTCATTTTTGTCGGTGGGAGGGAAAGCAATGACTATTATCAGTAAAGAGCATTTGCATATAGAATTGGTGGTGTTCGAAAAAGATGCTGCAAATATCCGTAAAGGTCAAAAAGTACTCGTTACCATTCCAGATCTTCCAGGCAAGACCTTGGAAGCTGAAGTATTTGTCGTAGGTCAGTCGATCAATAATGAGCGTCAGATCAATGTGCATGCGCATTTGCCGGATGAAAAAGAGGAAGCTTTACTTTTTCCAGGAATGTTCTTGGAGGCGAAATTAATTCAGGATCCAAAAGAAGCTTGGGTTGTTCCGGTCACTGCTGTGGTGGTGTCGGAAGGAGAAAGCTATGTGCTGGTACAACGGGAAAAGTCTGAAGCTGGGTATAGACTGGAAAAAGTCCCGGTGGAGACAGGCTTGGAAAGCGATGGGATGATAGAGCTTTTGCCAAATGCTTCATTTGATGCCAATACAGTGATTCTTACCAAAGGAGGATTCAATTTGTTGCCTTAGGTTTATAACCTCAGAGTTGATTTAGTTCGAATAGTTTTGCTTTTGGTGAACAATAATTCATGGCTTAGCTGGATTACGTCGGAATAGATAAACCTTTTGTGAGCTGGTAAGCCCGGTAATAGCGATGCCTATTACCGGGCTTAATTTTTACGGACGGGATTTTATTCAAAACCATCTCAAAATAGGCAAATTCATTCTATGATAATCTTCTAGTAATCCCCCTTCCGCCTGCTTAAGATTACTTTTAGTAACTTGTCTTTTCACATATCAATTTTCAAAATCTCAAAGAAAACCATGTTTAAGAAATCAATCATATGGGCTGCTTTTGCATTACTCATTATTCAAACAGCGAAGGTGGAGGCTCAGGAATACAAAACTGAAAATGTTATTTTGATCACCTTGGATGGAATGAGATGGCAGGAAGTATTCACAGGTGCGGATTCCTTGCTGGTGGATGATACTGGAATGATTGAGACGCCGGGTTCCTTATTACCCGATTTTTGGGAAGTGAATCCAAATAAGCGCAGGGAGATGCTATTTCCCTTTTTATGGAATACCATTGCTCATCACGGTCAAATCTATGGTAACCGAGCTTATGGTAATATGGTAAATAACAGTAATGCTTTATGGTTTTCCTATCCGGGTTACAATGAAGTGTTAAGTGGTTTTGCGGATGATAAACGAATTACGAGCAACGATAAAATCAACAATCCAAATGTGACTTTTCTGGAGTATTTAAACCAGAAACCTGAGTTCAAAGGAAAAGTACTGGCCTTTGGGTCATGGGATGTTTTTCCTTACATAATAAATGAAGAGCGTAGCGGAGTACCAGTAAATGCTGGTTTTGATATTGCAGAAGGTGATAACCTAAGCCCTGAAGAATTGCTGACCAATAAAATGCAATCCGAAATCCGTGGTCCATGGGGAGGGGTGAGATTGGATGTCTTCACGCAGAATTATGCTATGGGGGCTTTGAAAAATCAGAAGCCAAGAGTACTATATATATCCTATGGAGAGACGGATGATTGGGCGCACGAAAATCACTACGATCAGTACCTTTGGTCAGCCAAACAAACAGATGCCTATATCAAAGAAATCTGGGATTTCGTGCAATCAGATCCTCAATACAAAGACAAGACTACCTTGATCATCACTACAGATCATGGGCGTGGTACGAGCAAAACTTCTTGGAGAGGTCACGGCTCATCTATTCCAGATGCAGGACAAATCTGGATGGCGGCTATTGGGCCAGACACGCCTGCTACAGGGGAAATGAAATCACAGGGTCAATGGCAATCAGCCATGATCGCACGTACTATTTTCAAATTGCTAGGAATGGATTATCCAGATGAAAAAGCTGGGAAAGTAATAGAAGAGATGGTGAACTAATATACCGAAACTATTATAGGGATTTGACCTGCTCAGGCACGATCAACTCTAATATCTTACCATCTTTCTCAGGAAACTTAGCACTTTTATCTTTCATTTCATTTGCCATAGCTTCCATCATAATCCTTAGCTGGGCTGGATTGCTTTCAGCAAGATTTTCCATTTCAAATGGATCCGCTTTTAGGTTAAAAAGCTCATAAGTAGCTTCTCCATCTACAGGATAATGATAGATTACTTTCCAATCTGATTTTACCAAACTGGTAAAGTAATTGGAGCGGTGATTTCCATGTGGGAAATGATTCAAAAACACCTCGTCTCTACTCGTGTTTTGCTCAGCATTTAGTTGAGTTTGAAGCGGGAAACCATCCAAGATATGTCCTTCGGGATTTGGAATGTCTGCCAATGTTAAAAGGGTAGGAAACAGATCTATGATAGTTCCAACTTGTTCCTGAATTGCATTTTGGGCGATAGGTAGTTTTAGCTGCCATGGAGAATTGTTATCTGGACTGACCCAAGCAGCGATGAAAGGAACCCGCATTCCGCCTTCCCAGTGATTTCCTTTTTTGCCTTTTAGCGGAGTGGAACTGCTGTAGTCATTTTCTATTGGCAGGGGTGCATCCGAACCGTTATCTCCCAAAAATAGTATCAGTGTGTTTTCTCCTAATCCTAGCTCCTTCACATGCTGCATGATGTCGCCCAGAGATTTGTCAATTCCTTCTATCAGCGTGGCGTAGGCTTGAGCTTTTTCCGACATGCCGGAGTCTTTATACTTTTCCGCAAAGCGGGGATCAGAATAGAATGGAGCATGTACTGCATAATGCGCCATGTTAAGAAAGAAAGGTTTTTCTTCTTCCTTCGCTTGTGTGATAGCTGAATTTGCTTCTAGCGTCAATGCCTCAGTTAGAAAAATGTCCTGACCATGGTACTTTTCCAAACCGGGAACTGCCCTTGATTTATTTCCACCTGTATGTCCAAAGGCTTCTGTACCCAAATAACTGCCTGGCTGACCTATAGAACTTCCTGCAATATTGATATCAAAACCAAGATTCAGTGGGTCTTCACCTTCGCTGTTGAATGGTCCAAAATGGGCTTTACCAACATGGATTGTCTTGTAGCCATTTTGCTGCAAAAGCTTAGGAAGAGTCAGGGAGGTTTTGGTCAGTCCATTCCAGTTCCAATCAGTTGGACCAAATTCTGTTCGGTTATTTTCCTCAGACCTGATCCAATTGGTGACGCCGTGACGGGCGGAATTTTGACCTGTGAGAATGGAAGTTCGTGAAGGCGAGCAAACCGAGTGTGCATAAAAATTGGAAAAACGGATGCCTTGACTTGCCAACTTCTCCATGTTTGGAGTGGTATAAAATTCATTCAAATTGTAACTGACCGGGTTGCCCTCTGAGTCAGTAAGAAAGGGAACTGTGGTATCCATTAAGCCCATATCATCTACCAGAAACACAATGATATTGGGTGGAGAAATAGCTTTTTCCTTGGTGGTACAGGCAATCGATAAAATAACTAGCAACGAATAGGTTGCAAGGAATGAAGTCAGTCTAGGTTTTTGCATTTTATTGAATTGAGACTTAAAGGAGTGTTTGCTAAGGTACAAATTTAGGGTTGTTGAGTTTTTGGGAAAGTTACCTTTTCTTAAAGCCCATTTCTTCCACAACCTTTCAGTGTGATATTAAAAAGCAAAACCAATCTTTCTCCGCTGGCTTTTCGGGAGTCTTTTCTAATTGATAATTTTTGAAATCTGAGGTCGAAATGAGATTTGAAAAATTATTAGTTTTAGCTTACTGTTTAGTTTTTCTTATCTGCCCAATGGAAAGAGCAAAAATTGTCGGAGTTACTACCTTCAGAAGATCAATGATAAGGACTTTGATCTTTATGACGCCAGGAAGGAGATGGAAAAGAATAACATTGAGGAAGAGGAAATAAAGGTCATCATTAGATTGTTGGATAATCAGATCCATCGGGGTCTAATTCAAAAGTCACATCGGGATAAAATCAAAGGAAATGATTCGGATTGGAGCCGTTTTAACTTTTATAGGTGCCGGTATCACGATTGGTACTTACACTGGAATTCTCAATACTGGTGACTCTTTCTTAATTGTTTTTGGACTGGTGGTGGCAGGAATTTCCATATTGGTGGGAGGCTTGTCACTTCGAAAGAAGGTTTAGGTCAATTCAGGTTTATTATTACGATGACTTTTTTATCACAGTGATTTCAGGATGGGAATAGGCACGGATTTTCCTTTTTGTTAATTCAGAAGTGTTTTAATAAAAGGGTAAAAAATTAAATAAAGTATAAAACTCTTCCTGTATTTTTTCAGTTCTGCATCCAAATAGATGAGTTGCTTCGTATGGTTTGATGCCAAATCGAATTTCTCACCGAAAAGGAAAACATGATTAACACGAATAGAATTGCTCATATAGAGCAAGAAATCTCTGGCTTGAGAAGCCAATTGCAGCATCACCCGCTTTATAGTAACCTTCAGAATCTTGATGATATTAGACTTTTCATGGAAAACCATGCCTTTGCAGTTTGGGATTTCATGTCATTGCTGAAGGCGCTTCAAATGAAATTGACCACTGTGCAGATCCCTTGGACTCCTAGCCAAAATCCTACTCTGGCCAGATTTATCAATGAAATTGTTCACGGAGAGGAAAGTGACATTAATGAATTGGGCGAGCCTAAAAGTCATTATGAACTGACTCAGATGCCACGATTCAACTTGGAGCAGGTACAAATCAGATCCAAAGATTTGTCCAACAAATTCAGGAAGGAATGAGCATTGCTGAAGGATTTGAAGAAGTCGAGGTACATGAGAGCGTAGAAGAATTTGTGAAGTTTTCTTTTGCAGTGATTGCAAGCCAAAAACCTCATCTAATTGCTTCAGCATTTACTTTTGGAAAGGAAGATGTGATACCGGATATGTTTATTTCGATCTTAAAGCAGGCGGATGTAGAGAATGTTCACTACAATAAACTGAAGATATTATCTGGAGCGACATATAGAGTTGGATGGCGATGAGCATGGCCCTTTGTCCTTAAAAATGATCTCGGAACTCTGTGGTAATGATGAGCAGAAATGGGAGGAGACTCTGGAAGTTGCCAAGCAAGCACTTCAGCAAAGAATCTCGCTTTGGGATGGGATTGCTAAGCAAATCGGAAACGCAGAATTGGTGTAGGTTTTTTTACCTAACACTGCTCGGTATTAAATATATCGCTCCTTTGCCATTAAAGTCTTATTCGCAATGCGACAAAATCCAAAAGTTTATGACTTACCCAATCAGTAATATAAATCCATCGGAATTCCCTGAAGTTGTTGAACTCTGGGAAGCTTCCGTTAGGGCAACCCATGATTTTTTGAAAGAGGAGGATATCCTGTTTTTCAAACCGTTGATTTTGAACGAATATTTGAAAGCGGTGGAGTTGAATTGTGTAAGAAATGATTCAGGCCAGATTTTAGGTTTTTCTGGCGTGGCAGAAGGCAACCTGGAAATGCTCTTTGTACTTCCGAATCACGTGGAGAAGGGAATAGGTAAATCCTTGTTATCTCATGCGATTCAGAATCTTCAGGTTACAAAAGTGGATGTCAATGAGCAAAACCCGAAAGCGTTAGCATTCTATCTGAAAAATGGATTTGAAATCATTCGCCGATCTGAATTGGATGGAACTGGGAAACCCTATCCGATTTTGCATCTGGAGATTTCGAAGTAGCCTTAATTTATTTATGCCTTTTACCTTCAGTTGATTTGGTATTTCATGCTTATCTTAAAGCTCAGTTTTCTTGAAATTCCCAATACAACCAACGACTCATGCGTAGGAGTTTTTTTTCTTTTTGTCTTCTCTTAATTATTTTTTCCGCTTGCGAAAGCAAATCCTCAAGTGGGGATTTAGCTAAAGAAGACGCCATAACTAACTCACAAGGCACTTCCATTGTCATACTCGGCACAATCCAAGATGGAGGGTCTCCGCATATTGGCTGCACTCAACGAATGCTGCAAGGATCTTTTCGAAAATCCCGACAAAGATAGACAAGTCGTTTCCCTTGGGTTATATGATGCGGAAACCGAGAAGAAATACCTTTTCGAGGCCACACCGGACATCACTAGACAGGTGAAAACATTGAAGAGTTTAGGTTCGGAAAGTGAAGGCGAAATGCCAGATGGAATTTTCTTGACACATGCGCATATTGGCCATTACGCGGGTTTGATGTTTTTGGGAAAAGAAGCTCGGGATGCCAAAAGAGTACCCGTATTTGCCATGCCAAGAATGAGGGAATTCTTACAGAATGATGGGCCTTGGAGCCAGTTGGTGAACAATGAAAATATTTCCCTAGTCCCAATTGAAAATGAAAAACCAGTTATCCTATCCGAGCAATTACAAGTGATACCGCTGCAAGTTCCACATAGGGATGAATTCTCCGAAACTGTTGGTTATAGGATTGTTGGTCCGGAAAAGAGTGCTTTGTTTATCCCTGATATTGATAAATGGGAAAAGTGGGAGAAGGATATTGTAGATGAAATCAGGAAGGTGGATTATGCTTTTGTAGATGCGACATTTTTCAGTGGGAAGGAGCTTGATAATCGGGATATGTCAGAAATTCCTCATCCATTTATCATGGAAAGTATGGAGAAGTTTGCTGGCTTAGCAGCTGAAGAAAAAACCAAGGTTGTATTCATTCATTTCAATCATACCAATCCGGTGATAGATCCGAATAGCGAAGAGACAAAATTGGTGTTGGAAAAGGGATTTCGAATAGCCAGGATTAGAGATGTTTTTGAATTATAAAATGTAGGCTGCATTGTGAGCTTTAAATTAGATGGAAGATGGAATTAAAGACAGAACCAGAAGTAGCAGCAGTTTTTTCGAAGTATCCCGACTCGGTTCGTGATAAAATGTTAAACCTTCGTCGCTTGGTGTTGGAGGTTGCTGAGGAAATTGGGTTGTCGAGCTTGGAGGAAACGCTCAAATGGGGAGAGCCAAGCTTTCTTGCTAAAAAAGGAAGTACCATTCGTATGGACTGGAAAGCCAAAAATCCTGATCAATATGCGATGTATTTCAAATGTACGAGTAAACTGGTGCCCAGTTTGCGCCTGGCATACGATGAGGTGTTTGCCTATGAAGGGAATAGGGCGATTGTCTTTAAAATGGATGAAGAAATTCCGGAAACTGAATTAAAAAACTGCATCAAAGCTGCTTTAACCTATCACCAAGTAAAGCAACTTCCGATGTTGGGATTATAGTTTAAATTGATCTTCCGCTAAATAATTGTTTTAAAATGAATCCAAAAGTTGACTTCTTTTTTGACAAAGCTTCTAAATGGCAAAAGGAATACAAGCAATTGAGAGAATTAATTCTTGACTGTGGGTTGATCGAGGAATTGAAATGGGGAGTGCCTTGCTATACCTTTCAAGGAAGTAATGTGGTGTTGATTCATGGCTTTAAGGAATACTGTGCGCTGCTTTTTCACAAGGGAGCTTTACTTAATGACGCAGAGGGTGTCCTGATCCAGCAAACCGAGAATGTACAGAGTGCACGGCAGATTCGATTTACGAATCTTCAAGAGATAATAGAATTGAGTAAGGTATTGAAGTCTTATGTTTTTGAAGCGATTGAGGTAGAGAAAGCTGGATTGAAAGTAGAATTGAAAAAGACTAAAGAATATGACATTCCCGAGGAGTTTCAAGTCAAATTAGATGCTTATCCAGGGTTGAAAGAGGCTTTTTATTCCCTGACACCTGGAAGACAACGAGGCTATCTATTGCATTTTTCGGCAGCAAAGCAGGCTAAAACTAGAGAGGCTAGAGTGGAAAAGTTGATACCACAGATTCTCAGTGGAAAGGGACTGAATGATTAGTCGCAATTATTCAATTTTTTGTTGAGATTCTCAATCTGGAAACGCTAAAAATGCCACCTGAAGCTCGCCTATTTTCTTATAACCAGCTTCATTCATGTGGATAGGATCGGTATAGTAGAGATCCTTGTTATACAAATTATAACCTCCCAAAGTAAACTGATCCAAGTAAGGTATGCCATGTAGTTGGCAGATTTTCTTTTGCATGTTTACGTGCTCGGCCATTCCATTTTCGGTAAATGGGTCATAAGCACCTCTATCATTAAATGCCTTGCTGGACGTGAAGAAGTAAATCTGGGCTTTCGGGTTGATTTCGTAGATTTTCTTGATGCAGTAATTAATCCCTCCAGCTTGAGTTACCAGCTTCTCTTCATCAAAACCATCGAACTCCGAGTAGTCAGTATAGCTGCCAATTTCTCTTTTATTGGTGTAATCATTGGTGGAGGCCCAAAGTATATAAATGTCGAAAACTCCAGCCTCATCCACTTGCTGCTGTAATGATTTGCCTTGAAGAGAAGAGAAGCCAGCTCCTCCAACACCAAAATTTGTAACCGTCATTCCCAGCTTTTCTTTCCACATATTTTTGGCAACTTCACTTTCTGGTATGACAGAGACAGAGCCTCCAAAAACGGCCACAGACTTCCCATAATTGTATGATGCTTTAAGATCCTGCTGCGCAAAAATACTTGTAGAAACTAATAGGAAAGCGAAGCTTAAATAGTGTTTGAGGTAACTCATTTGGGTTGAATTATAGGGTGTTTTTATTTGTAAATGGTAGTACAGTTTGTTTGCATTTTTAGCATTTCTGCAGCGTAGCGAATCCCAAGAGCATGGTAAGAATCCGAGTCAAAATGGGTGTCATCTCCCTTGTGATTAAGCCCTTGGGCGGTGACTAAGCCTATACAATCATTTGAAGCAGCAATTTCACGAATTACTCCGTTCATAGCTTCAGCAAAAGGTGCTTTGGGATAGAAGAAGTAGCCTAGTTCACCAATGACTACAGGAATGTCAGCTATTCCCAAATCTGATTTGAGAGCATTCAACATAGCCTCAAATTTTTGTGTGTATTCGGTAACGCCAGCTTCCGTATTGGAGTCTGATTCTCCCTGATGCCAGATGATACCTTTCAAAGTGCCAGATTCCATTGCTTTTTTTGCCCGGCGAATCATGTCGTCGTATGGATAGGTGTTGGTTTGTCTGTGGATAGAATCTGCAAACCAGGCGTTTACAGAACTTCCGCCTACTGCGGTAGGAATGAGGCCTATTTTGAGATTTGTGTTTTCGTTAGCCATTATTTTCCCAAAAAGTCAGCCCAAGACCAGTGCCTGCAGCAGGCTTGTCAAAGTGCATGGGATCTTTTGCCAATACCCAGTTTTCTGCCTTATCCAGCATCAATACGCGTGGATGGCTGAGCGTGTCGATAGCTTCCACTTCCCCTCTGCCAGCCATGTTGGATTGGCCCATCAGGAGATAAAGGTGAAAATTCTCTTCGGTAGAGCTTTTGTCTAAAGTATTGGTGGGGATGTTTTTTTGGCCAGTGCAACTGACTAAAACTATGCTGAATAAAGCTAAGGTTAGGCGATATAGGTTCATATTTCCAGAGTTCAAGTCTATGTTACTAAAAATACTCCAAAATCCCCTTAGCGATTAGGGCATGGCCTTTTTCGTTTGGGTGATTTCCTTGGGACATTAAGTTAGGTAAACTATCTCCAGAGGCCACTTCCTTTTTGAAAAGTTCATAGCTATCGACCAGGGCCGATATTATATTTCTTAGCAAGTTGTCGAATCTGATTTGAATGCTGATCCAAAATGGTGTTATCTTCTTTCAGATCTAGTTTTTGATCAGGAGAAGGTGTCAATAGGATGATTTTAATGTCCTTTTTCAGCGCTTTTTGGATCATTGATTCCCAGGCCATTTTCGCACTATCAAGTCCGATCCTTCTGTCATTTAGCGCATAGTCGATAAAGAGTACGTCAGGTTTGTGAGTTAGCACATCTGACTCAAAGCGGAGAGCACCAGATTTGGAGTCTTCACCCCCAATGGCAGTATTGATCAAGTTAATTACCGCAAATGGATACAGAGCAGTGATTTCCTTGTAGGCTAAAAATGGATAGGATTCCAGTGTATTCACAACTGGAGTTTTGAAATAACCTGATGGCACAGAGTGTCCATGAAAAACCAAATTAACCGTTCTGTTGCCCGGCCATTTTTTTTGAAGCTCGGTTTTCACCTCACGCAAATATTCAGATTTATCCTCACTGTCTTGAAAAGGTAAGAGTAGGATTGAAAGCAGGAATATGTAAAAAAGCTTCATTAGGATTAGCATTGAATCTGTTTTTTGAGAAAGTAATTTAGTAAGGTTCTTTTGGAAGCGCTTTCTTTTTTGATTGATGGAAATACTGTTATTCCAAATAAAATTAGGATGCGACAGGATACCTAAGTAGACCTTTTCTCTCTATTTTAGAATCTATGGAAAATAAGCTAACCCTTCAAAAATTCATTTTTTGCCTCTTTATACTACTTAATACCACAGCTTTTGCACAGCAGGGAAAACCCAATATCATCTTTATTCTTACGGATGATCAGCGTTGGGATGCTTTAGGTTTTTCTGGAAATGAGATTATCCAAACTCCGGAAATGGACAAATTGGCGGCAGAAGGAGTTTACTTTAAAAATGCCTTTGTGACGACTCCAATTTGCGCAACCAGTAGAGCAAGTGTTTTAACTGGACTTTATGAGAGGACGCATGGCTATACTTTTGGTCAGGAGCTAAATGAAGGATACGCTCAGAATTCCTATCCGGCTCATTTGAAAAAGTTAGGCTATGAAACCGGTTTTTTTGGAAAGTTTGGAGTGAATTACCCAGGGTTCTCGAAGCTTTTTGACGTGAGTGATAGTTACGATAGAAATGGGAAATTTGCTGATCGACGTGGGTATTTCTATAAAACTATCGATGGGGATACTGTTCATCTAACAAAGTACACTTCCCACCAAGCTCAGGAATTTATCAAGAATCAATCTGCAGGTAAACCATTTATGCTTTCGCTGAGTTTCTCTGCTCCGCATGCTCATGATCCTGCAGAAGAGCAATATTTCTGGTCTACGGATGTGGATGATTTATATACTGATGTCAAGTTTCCCAAGCTGCTTTTATCAAAGGAAAAATACTTTGATCAGCAGCCAGAATATGTAAAAACAGGGGAGAATCGTACACGCTGGTATTGGAGATATGATACTCAGGAGAAATATCAGAAGAGTATGAAGGGCTATTACCGAATGATCTCTGAAGTAGACCTGGAAATCGGGAAAATCCGCAAGACGCTAGCCGAAAAAGGCATGGATAAAAACACGGTAATCATCTTTATGGGTGATAACGGCTACTTCCAGGGCGAGCGTCAACTTGCAGGGAAATGGCTGATGTATGATAATTCACTACGAGTACCTATGATTATCTATGACCCAAGAAATCCTGGACATAGAGTGATTTCTGACTTTGCGCTAAACATTGATATCGCGCCCACTGTGCTTGAGTTTGCAAATGGCATTTTGCCACAGGAATATCAGGGGATTAGCTTGGCTGATTATGTAATTGGAGATAATCCAGGTATCCAGCGAAAGGAATTTATAGCAGAGCACCTATGGAAAGTCAACATCATTGCGGCCAGTGAAGGGATCAGAACCAAGGATTGGAAATATTTCCGATATCAGGATGACTTGGCTCACGAAGAGTTGTATGATCTGAACAAAGATCCTTTAGAGAAAAAGAATTTAGCTGGAAAGAAAGGCTATGAAAATACGCTTATTGAAATGCGGGAAATTTTTAATAATACTGTGAAAAGGCTGGAAGCGGAGAAGATTAATTAGTAAACAGTCGCAGTGTGCAGAACACTGAGACTGAATACTGAATACTGAAATCTGACCACTGACCACTGAGCCTTACTTCTCCCCCAAAGCCTCTCCCTCAAACTTGATCCCATCCCATCCGGATTGCATAAAGTTGCGGATATTTTGATGATCTGTTCCTTCTGGATTTTCTATTACATCTTTTCTGTAATAATCTCCAAAAAGTGCCAGCGTTTGATCTTGGCTAAGGTTATGGAGCTTTGCAAAGAAGAAAATCTTGCAGCTCCCATTGTTTTGCCCAGCTTCATTTACGGTGTCGCCATTGGTAAAACAGGTTGGAGTGAAATTGAAATTTGTGTCGATATATGCGATGACATCTTCAAAGGCAATTGTATCCGGATTCGAGGTGATTTGGTTTAGTAAATTCATGAGGTAATATTAGTTAAATGAGTAATCTCTCTTTTAATTTATTTAAAAATAAATGGGCCAAAAGGAACTCAATCCCTCTGACCCAAATATTCTTAACTGCCAACTGCCAACTGCCAACTGCCAACTGCCAACTGCCAACTGCCAACTATTTTTCCATAGGATGTGCTTTCAGCAAATCAGCAGGCTGGAAGAACCCTGTGTGATCTTTGACCTCTTCTCGTACTTTTTTCACTAAGTCAGGTGAAATGGCAGAAGCTTGATTCCCAAAGGAATTTCTCACGAAGGTAAGCACTGCTGCTACCTGCGAGTCATCCAGCATACCTTCGAAAGGAGTCATTGGTACTTGTCCAGGATAATCTTTTCCTTTCACAGTAATCGGTCCCATCATCCCCTTGAGTACAATTTTGATCAGACGCTCTTCATTGCCTGTTACCCAAGGAGTGCCAGCAAGTGGAGGAAAACCTGAAGCAGAAAGCCCTTGGCCGTCGGGCTGGTGACAGGTGCTACAGAAGCCTTCTCTGGCGTAGATCTCCTTACCAAGCACAAATAGTTCTCTATCCGATCCGGTCAGAGAAGACTTGATGTCCTCTTCTTTTTTCTCTTTCACAGACAGTCCGGAAATATGTGCAACTGCTGCCTCATAAGCTGGAGTGATCCATTCTTCCATTTCTGTATCTTCTCCGGCTGACAGTACTTCGAGACCTGCTTCTCTTGGCATCCAAGATGCAGCTACGATTGCTTCAAGTCTAACTCTACCATTTTCATCTTTGATAGCCTCAGTCATCAGCTCTTTTTGGTTGGAAACCTGATGGCCAGTATAGCGTAGCACTCGCACGGCAGCAGCTCTAGCTCTGTAGTCTTTAGCTTTCAGCATTTGCTCCAAAAGATCTTTATTTACTTTATTGATACCCCAGCTTACCCAAAGTGCTTCAAGCACATTGTGCTCATATCTTGGATCGCTTTTGTCCAATTTCTCAGCCCACTCAGCCACAGCATCATACACTTCCTGCTGATCTCTTCCACGCAGTTCCCGGCGAGTTCTGTATCTGGTTCTGTATTCTGGTAATTTTGAGATTTTCCAATAACTCAGGTATACTCGCGCCGTCGATTTTGGCTGGGGTGACCAAAGGTCTGGAAGGGTAGGTGATTCTGTAGATTCTGCCATGCTGATGATCTCTCAATGGATCACGGGCATTGTGTTGCATGTGACCAATAAGGATGTTATGCCAATCAACTACGTAAAGCGAACCATCGGGAGCAATCTCCATATCAACCGGACGGAAATTTCGATCAGTTGATGAAAGTAAATCCTGTCTCCATTTGGTAGAAAAACCGATTTCTTCATCGATCATCTGATGCTGTTTTGTCTCCTAGGAAACCGATCGTGTTATTGATGATCATGTCTCCCTGCACATCATCTGGGAAATGTCTACTTGAGATAAATTCCAAACCAGAGGTAGGACGAACCATCTGGTCTTTTTGAATCAGGTTTCTTCCTTTATTGTTTGCATTTCCATAGCGAGGAAGTAAGGAAGCTGGCATCATGTAAATTACATTTGGGCCAGCAGGTCTCAGCATAGAAGTTTTGTCCCCATTCGTCGAAGGCAATACCCCAAGGGTTTGGGATGCTTACCTGAGCCACGCGTTCCAGTTTATGTCTGCTTGGGGTATATCGGTAGAATCCCCCATTTGTCGCTCGGACTGGGCCATAGGAGGTTTCCACATTGGAATGAAGGAAAACTCCCTCCGCCATATAAATAGCTCCAGACTCATCAGTAGTAAAGGCCGAAATGGCATGGTGGGTATCGTGATCGTCAAAACCGCTCAGCAAAACTTCCTTACGATCTGCCTTGTCGTCATTATTATCATCATACAGAATCACGAGATTGTTTCCCTGAGAAACATAAACTCCTTCTGCTGCCAGTTCAAACCCAACTGGAATATGAAGATCATCCGCGAAAACAGTTTCCTTGTCTGCCTTACCGTCATTGTCGGTATCTTCATAGATCAACAATTTATCTGCTGGTCTTGAATCTCCGGGCTTGTAATGAGGATAACTTGGCATAGTCGCCACCCAAAGTCTTCCTTTGTTGTCAAAGGAAAGCTGAACTGGGTTGGCAAGGTTTGGCCATTCTTCCTCAGATGCAAAAAGTTCGATTTTATACGCCAGGCGCAACTTTTAACTTGGCAAGTGCTTCCTCACCATATAGGTAGGTTAGGTCGCCATTTTTTTCAGGGTTGTAGTTTGTCTCTACTTCTGGAAGTACGTTGGTATGTGAATCTGCCTCAGCTAGATCTTTCTTTTCTCCCTGATTAGCCATCCAGATTGCTGTGTCCCTAATTGCAGTTAGTTGACGGATTTTTTCTAATTCAAATGGGTAATTATCTGGACCAAAAGGATCGTATCTTCTTCCGAAAACATGGACTCCATTGGGGATTTTATAGTCATTTCTCCAAAACCAGTTTTTCTCCTGCACAGCTTCATGCACTAGTTCTCGATTTGCTTCGTTCTTGATCGGTGTTTCTCCAAAAATCTCATCCGAAAGAAGAACGGCTAATTTTTTATAGCCAGCTTCATTCAACTGTGAACCGTCAATTGTCAGGTCTTCCTCAGATTCCAGATACCATTGTTTGCTTGGATTAAATGCGTCTACAAACATTACTTCATTTTTCTCTGCGATTTCCTGCATTGCTACAGTGTAGAGATTCAGATTTTCGTTTTCTGTTTTGCCGTCTGGGACATCAATTTTCTCTGACAAGTCCTCAAAAGCTATAGGGGACACGATGACCAGCTTGGGAGAAAGCGTATCGTGGTATTTCTGGCGCAGGGTGTGCTTGATAAAAGCATCCAACTCTGCTTTATAGTTTTCTAATCCATCTACACCTTGGAAGGATTCATTGTATCCAAAAAAAGAAATGATGATATCTGCCTGAAGTCTTGTCAGCCATTCATCAGGCTTTTCCAGATGGCCTATGCTCCCGGAAGGAGTAGCATATTCTACCTGAAAGGCCTCAGCGCCAGGAAAAGCCCAAGGATCGTTAGTGCCAGATCTAGGTCTAAAGCCAGGAGTGTCACCTGGGTCAGCAAGGTTCCTGATGTAAAGGTTTTTCTCAGGATGGCGGAGTTGCATTTCTGTCTCGAAACTTCCATAGTCCATCATTCTAGACGCTAAGTTGTTTCCAATCAGGGCAATTCTGGCGTTTGGTTTTAATTCAATGGTTTCTTTTTGAGAGCATTGAAAGCTGATGAGCCCTATTAGAGCGAGGAGGAAGAGGTTAGTTGAGGATTTTTTAAGCATAATATTAGGATAAGCATTAGGAGTCTAATAATAGGGATAAAGCTCGGGATATTCAATTTATTAGGGCTAATGCCTAGTTTTTATTTTATGTGTGGTAGCGTTTGTTATTATATTTCTATTATTTACTTATGCTGTTTTTTATTCTATTATATAATTTAATTTATATAACTATCCTGTACAGTGCTGTTGTATAGCATATTTTTTTAAATATGTTTTAAGATGGTTTGTTTCAGGATAGTGCAGGATAGGAAAGGGGTATTAGAGAGGTTAATTGGTTGTGTTTTATAATTAATAATTAAACCCAATCCTATGCTAAACAATTATCAATTATTAATAAAAACCCGGTTTGTTGGGTTTTTATTAGCCTTGTTTATCGTATCTGTGTCCTCATCATTTGCACAGTCGATAACAGTGAAAGGAAAAGTTGTGTCTGAAGATGATAATGAGCCTGTTTCAGGAGCTCTAGTTTCCGTAAAAGGCACACAATCAGGAACCGTAACAGACATTGACGGTGGATTTACCATCCAAGCCTCAGTTGGCGAGACGTTGGTAGTCAGCTTTATTGGATTTACCACGAATGAAGTGGTAGTTACCCAAAATTCAACTGATATTTTAGTGACGCTTAAATATTCTACCTCTGACCTCTCTGAAGTAGTAGTAGTAGGTTATGGTAGCCAAATCAAGAAAGAGCTTACAGGTGCAATTCAATCCGTCAGCGAAAAGGAATTAAAAGATCTTCCAGTTTCTTCTGTAGCCCAAAAGCTTCAGGGTAGATTGGCTGGAGTTCAAATTAATCAGACTACAGGAAAGCCGGGTCAAGGGATGAATGTTCGTATTCGGGGCCAATTGTCAGTTTCAGGTGGTAGTTCGCCTTTATATGTTGTGGATGGTTTTCCGATCACAGGTGATATTAATGCCTTGAATCCTGACGAAAATCCAGGAGATCACTGTATTGAAAGATGCGGCATCCACATCGCTGTATGGATCTAGAGCTGCAAATGGTGTGGTTCTGATTACTACTAAAAAAGGTGTGGCGGGACAGACTAATGTAAATCTAAATGTTTTTACAGGCTGGCAGACAGTTCCTGAAAATGGCCGTTTGGAAATGCTTAATGCTGAAGAATTTGCTCAATTCAAGAAGGAATATTATACAGATGCCGGTCAGCCTGTACCTGAGATTTTCCAAAATCCTGCTGATTATCGAAATAATGATAATGATTGGTATGGTGCGATGCTAGAAACAGCTCCTGTTACTTCATACAACTTGACAGTAACTTCTAATAAGGAGAAGGTTAATACGGCAGTTATTGCCGGATTTTTTGATCAGAAAGGAGTCGTAAGAAATACTGACTACCAAAGGTATTCACTTCGATTAAATACAGATTATGCCGTTTCTGAAAAAGTAAACATGGGAATCAATGTTGCTCCTAGTTATGTGTATGACAACACGCCGCAAACCGATGGATCAAGAGGAACAGGTATTTTGTTCAATGCACTCCACACATGGCCGGTGATGCCGATTTATGAGGAAAATGGAGAATTGACCTCGTTTAATAGATTCCCTGCCAATACAGGAAATATCTTTGCTTATCCAAACTGGTTGAGATCGGCAGATGAGATCACAAATGAGACGAAAGTCATCAATGTATTAGCAAACACATATTTTGAATGGAAGCCAATTAAAGGTTTATCACTTAAGACCACTTTTAATACGGAACTCAACAACTCCAACTACTTCTTCTTCAACCCTTCCACTGCCACTAATCAAATCAATGTGGCCATCCCAACTGTGGCAAGGTCAGTGAGAGATGAATATCAAAATTTATCATGGCTGAATGAAAATATTGCCACCTATGGCAACTCTATAGGAGATCATAATTTTCAAATGTTGTTAGGTTTTTCCAATCAGAAATTTAGACAAGATCGTACGAGAATAGCAGCAGATACCTATGCTGACGATCGACTTCCTACTATTCAAGGAGCGATTAATATTAACAGAGGTGGAACGATTTCAGATGTAAACGAGTGGGCTTTGACTTCAATTTTCTCTCGTCTTACTTATAATTTTAAAGGGAAGTATCTATTCACTGCATCTGTTAGAGGTGATGGTTCATCACGTTTTGGAGAAGATAACCGTTGGGGGATATTCCCATCCACTTCGTTGGGTTGGGTACTTTCTGATGAAGGATTCCTAAATACTAGTTCTACAGTTTCCTTTACCAAATTGAGAGCTAGCTACGGAGTTACGGGTAACAATAATATTGGTAACTATACTCAATATGCATTGGTTAATAATACGATTAATGCTGCTTTTGGGAATACCGTATTCCCTGGTGCAGCGGTTACCTCATTGAGCAATAGGAACTTAGGGTGGGAGACTACCACCCAATTTGATATAGGTTTGGACCTAGGCTTATGGGAAGATAGAATCACCTTCGTGTATGATTATTATACCAAGAATACTACAAACTTGCTGTATGCAGTGCAGGTGCCACAAGAATCAGGATTCACCAATTTCAATGATAATATCGGAGAGATTAAATTCTGGGGCCATGAGTTTTCAGTTACTTCGGTAAATACAACAGGAGCTTTTAGATGGACTACCAATGCAAACATCTCATTTAATAGAAATGAAGTGCTTGAGCTTGCAGACGGTATTGATAGAGTTTATGGAGATTATCACATCACTAAAGTCGGAGAGCCTTTCGGACAATTTTATGGACTGAAAAAATTAGGAAATTATGCCAATGAAGAAGATTTGGCAAACTCTCCAAAAGTCCCAGGCAGATCTACTGTAGGAAGTATTAAACTTGCAGATATTAACGGTGATGGAGTTATTACAAACGGTGGGGATAATGATGATAGAACTATTATTGGAAATCCATTCCCGGATTTCACCTATGGTATCATCAATAATTTCGCTTATAAAAATTGGGATGCAAGCATCACAGCTTCAGGGTCTCAGGGAAATCAGTTGTATATGAGACACTTGTATTCTACTGCGAATCTAGATGGGGTGTTTAATATGGTAGCTAAGGTAGCTGATCGCTTTAGATCTCCAGAGAATCCTGGTGAAGGTATTTTTGGAACTACAGTAGGTGGCGGTAACGTGACTGGTATAGAACGTGACTGGGCAAATAGCAACTTCGTGTATGATGCCTCTTATTTCACCATTAGAAATATCACTGTAGGATATACATTCAAGAATCTACCAAAAACATTCAAATCAGCAAGAATTTATGGTTCTGCTCAGAATGTGTGGGTATTTACGGATTATTGGGGTGGATCAAACCCAGAGGTTAGTATGCAGAACAACGGAAATGGAGATGGAGGAAACCTAAGTCCAGGTGTGGATTTGGCTGGATACCCAGTGCCTCGTACAATCACTTTTGGTGTTAATGTTACTTTCTAATCGAAAGTAGTTCACCTCATTCATTCACCTAAAAAAGAAAAAAAATGAAAAAATATATCTTAGCCTTCTTAGTGTCAACTATAGCACTCACAGGCTGCGACGACTTTCTTACGGTAGTCCCAGAAACTCAATTGAGTTCGGCTACCTTTTTCAAAAACCAAACTGACTTTGAACAGGCTGTAAATGCAGCTTACGTTCCGCTGAGGACAATTACAAATGACCGTTCCTGGCTACTATCAGAGATGCACTCCGATAATACCTACTATGCAAGAAATGTACTCTTTGGTGCCACGGATAACCAAGAGGATTTAGCTGATTTCTCAGTGCCTGAATCTAATGGTACCACTGCTAATACACACGTATTGAACCAATGGAGACAGGATTACCTCATTATTTCAAGAACGAATCAAATACTTTCTTTAATAGATGACGTTGATTTTGATGCTGCGGCAAAAGCAAATGTGAAGGGTCAAGCGCTTTTTCTAAGAGCTTATGCCTATTTTGAATTAGTCAGGTATTTTGGATCTGTTCCACTTCATTTGACTCCGGTTGCTACCAGAGAAGAGGCAGCACTTCCTTTAGCTACTGAGGCAGAAATTTATACTCAGATTGAGCAAGATTTGGTAGCGGCAGTTCCTTTATTGCCAAAAAAAGCGAATCAGGAACCAGGCAGAGCAACTGAAGGGGCGGCAAGAACCCTTTTAGCAAATGTATATATCCATCAAAAGAAATGGTCTGCAGCAGAACAGATCTTATCTCCTGTATTAACTCATGGGTATCAATTGATGCCAAGTTATGAAATGGCTTTTCCTGGGAATACCTCAAACAAGAATAATATGGAGTCTGTGTTTGAAGTTCAGTTTATTGAAGGGGCAGCTGGATTGAATGGTAATTTTATTTATCAATTTATGCCAAGGCCTATCAGTGCAGCTGAGCTTCAACCTATCATGGGAACAAGCAATCCTCAAAATATTGATGGAGAAGGAAACAATATTCCTACGCCAGATATTATTGCTGCTTACGAGGCAGGTGATTTGAGAAAAGAAGCTTCTATCGGTAATGTTTTCCTTGCGGGTAGCTTCAGAGATGACAAGAACTATCCCTACATTAAAAAGCATGCAAAACACCACTCTCAGCATAATAACACAGGAACTAACTGGGTGATCTATCGCTATGCAGAGGTTCTATTGTTTATGGCAGAAGCGCTTAATGAACAAGGTAAACCAGGTGAGGCTGCGCCATACTTAAATGATGTTAGAGAGAGAGCAGGACTTTTGCCTACTACTGCAACTAGTCAAGCAGAGATGCGAGAGGCTATTTTCAAAGAGAGGAGAGTAGAGCTTGCTTTTGAAAACAAACGTTGGTTTGATATAGTGAGAACCGATAGGATCGAGGAAATAATCGTGCCTTATGGACAGCGAATCATTGCAAACCCTCTTGATTACTACTACCCACCAATCGCTGGAGCAGTTCCAAGAAGTAATGCATTTACCAACATCAAGAAGTTTTATGCTTATCCAGCAGCAGAGTCTGACTTGAGTCCTTATTTCTAATATTAAAAGATTAGGATAACCCAACAAATAGGTATGTTTATATCTATACTGTTGGGTTTTCTGATTTTTGCTTTTGTTACTTTCTGAAAGAATACTAAGCAAAAAAATAGACAGTATATTTCATGAGTGGTTTCTGAGTTGAGAAATTATTCGCCAATTTAAAAATCTAACTATTGCTATCAATTAACACTTGTCCTATGAGATTAAATTATTCAATAAGGAATTTATTTCTCTTATCAGTGCTGGCCCTCTTTTCAGTGTCCTGTGCATCTGATAACGAGGAAGAATCCAAAACAAGACAGCTTACTGGAAACCCAAAATTAGATAAGCTAAACCTGCCAGATGGATTTGTGGCAGAACACCTTCTAAGTCCAGGAGAAAAGGATGAAGGCTCTTGGGTCGCGATGACCTTTGATGATAAAAACAGACTGATCACAGCTGATCAATATGGTTTTCTATACAGATTAGAAATCCCTGAGATTGGTGCTGCATCTCTGGAGCCAAAAGTGGAAAAACTGATCATCGGTAATGTCGCTGAGCCGCAGGTAGGAATGGGTTATGCTCAAGGATTGTTGTATGCGTTTAACAGTCTATATGTGATGGTAAATCACAATGGGAATGAGATTTTTGAAGAAAGCACAGGTTTATATAGAATTCAGGATTTGGATGGCGATGATCAATATGAGTCGGTAACTAAGATCAAAGGTTTTACTGGTCAGCCAGGTGAGCATGGACCTCATAGCATCAAGCTCTCGCCAGATGGTAAGTCACTTTACATTGTAGCCGGAAATCATACAGATGTGCCAGAAATGGATTCTTACAGACTTCCTAAAGTATGGCAGGAAGACAATCTTTTCCCGGAAATCAA
Source organism: Algoriphagus sp. 10J20-15 (assembly GCF_055809615.1). Lineage (NCBI taxonomy): Bacteria > Pseudomonadati > Bacteroidota > Cytophagia > Cytophagales > Cyclobacteriaceae > Algoriphagus > Algoriphagus sp. 10J20-15. The sequence continues at coordinate 85,289 of NZ_JBVVUG010000043.1, read as the reverse complement.
AGATCCAAGAGGGCATGCAAACAGCAGAATGGCTCCAGGTGGATGGGTAGCGAACATTGACCCCGAAGGAAAGAATTGGGAGTTAATCTCAGCTGGATACCGAAACCCTTTTGATATTGCATTCAACGAAGTTGGAGATTTATTTACCTATGATTCTGATATGGAGTGGGACTTTGGAATGCCTTGGTACCGCCCAACTAGAATCTGTCACGTAACTTCAGGAAGTGAGTATGGATGGAGAACAGGTAACCAGAAGTGGTCACCAAACTATCCCGATAACCTACCCGCTACACAGAACATAGGACAAGGATCGCCTACCAATGTAATGTTTGGAACAGGTGCTAAATTCCCTGCTAAGTACAGAAACTCACTTTTTGCATTTGATTGGAGTTTTGGAATTATTTATTCTATGACTTTGACTCCAAAAGGAGGTACGTATGAAGCCAATGCGGAAGAATTTATCTCTGGTTCTCCATTGCCTTTGACAGATGGGGTAATCGGTCCTGACGGAGCGATGTACTTTATGACTGGGGGTAGGAGATTGGAATCAGATCTTTATAGAGTTTATTATGAAGGAGACATAGAAGGAAATGAAGGCTCATTGACTATGGACGATCTTCCTGCTGAGGCCAAAACCCGTCGTGAACTAGAAGCCCTTCACGTAGAAGGAGCTCCAGCTTCAGGCCTTGATTTGGCTTGGTCACACCTGAATAGCCCAGATAGATTTGTACAGTATGCTGCCAGAATAGCAGTAGAACATCAGCCAATAAGCTCATGGAAAGCCAAAGCACTGGCAGAGAAAGATCCGGTAGTTTTGACTCAGGCAATGATTGCTTTAGCGAGACATTCAGAAAAAGGAGCTGGAGCCCCAATGATTCAGGCGTTGATGGGGATTGATTACAAGAGTTTGAATGAAAAAGGTAAGCAAGATTTATTGCGTGCTTTTGAACTGATATTAGCTAGACAAGGTGAGCCAACAGGTTCGCTCAAATCTGATTTAGTAGCTTATTTGGATTCGAATTACCCAGCAAATAATAATAATCTTGACCGTGCATTGGCTGTGCTTCTAGTGTATTTGGATGCTCCTGATGCAGTTGAGAAAACTTTGGCACTTCTTGAAAATGCGAAAGATGATCCTGATTATCAGAAGACGTTTACTTCTTCTTCAGATTTAATCATGAGAAATCCGCAGTACGGATTGGACATAGCAAATATGTTGGCAAATGTTCCACCAGCACAGCAGACATATCTTGCTACCGTTCTTGGTGGGGCAGACGCTGGTTGGACCCCAGAACTTCATGAGAAATATTTTACTTGGATTCAGGATGCGTTCAAGTATAAAGGAGGTCGTAGCTATGTTGGCTTTATTGATAGAGCTAGAAAAATGGCATTGTCCCATGTAGCAAAAAGTGATTTTGATAAATACAATGAACTTTCTGGTGCTGCACTATTAACGGGAAATGGAAACGACCTAGTCAATACGGATATTCAACCAGAAGGCCCAGGTAGAAGATGGACAGTGGAAGAAGCAGAGCCTTTAATGGCAGATCTACATGGTAGAGATTTAGCTAAAGGAAAAGCAATGTTTGCAGCATCTCAGTGTCTTTCTTGCCATACTATGGGTGGTCAAGGTGGAATCATTGGGCCTGATTTATCTCAGTTGGGAACACGGTTCTCTACAAAAGATATCTTGGAAGCTACGATCAACCCAAGTGATGAGATTTCTGAGCAATATGTAGCAAGCGTGATTGAACTGAAAGATGGAAGCTCTGTGATGGGTAGAATAATCAATGAAGATGGAACTAGTTACTCAGTTTCCCAGAATCCATTCTCTCCTGATATTTTGCGTAAAGTGGAGAAAAGTAATGTGGTCCTAGTCAAAGATTCCAAAATCTCTATCATGATGCCAGGAATGATCAACAGATTGAATGAGGAAGAGCTGAAAGATTTGATGGCTTACTTAGTGTCCGGTGGCAATCCTAATCATGAGGTATATCAAACTAAAGCCCAAGCAGAAGAATGAAAAATCTATTTACGTCTAAATGGTTAAGAATTGAAGCCTTAGGCTTTGGTGCAATGATGGTTATTGGATTGGTGAATTGCCAGCAGCCATCGGAGAAAACTATTGCTGTAGAACCAATGATCAGTGCAGAGGCTGAATTCAAGTCTATTTTTGATGGGGAATCGCTGGCTGGCTGGGACGGGGATCCGGTGTATTGGTCTGTGCAAGACGGAGCGATTACTGGTACTATCACTCCAGAAACGCTATTGAAAGCTAATACCTTCCTGATTTGGCAAGGGGGACAGCCAGGAGATTTTGAGCTGAAAGCTGAGTTTATGATTTCTGAAAGTGGAAACTCTGGCATTAATTACCGAAGTGAACTGGTAGAAGATGTGCCTTATGCTTTGAAAGGTTACCAAGCAGATATTGACGGGAAGAATAATTATACCGGTCAAAACTACGAAGAACGCAAGAGAGCTACCTTGGCCTATAGAGGTCAGGAGACAAAAATCACCTCTCAGCCTGAAGGTGTAGGAGTCCGTGAATTTGTAGAGCGGAATGCCTGGAAAGGCCTTAATGTAGAAAAGGAAATAGGAGATCGCGCAGAGCTTGGGGCATTGATCAAGGCAGGTGAATGGAATAGTATTCACATTGTGGCTAAAGGCAATGTTTTAAAGCACTACGTCAATGGTCAATTGATGTCTGAGGTACATGATGAAGACCCTAAAAACAGAATGGAATCCGGATACCTCGGTGTGCAGGTGCATGTCGGACCACCGATGAAAGTTCAATACAAGGATATTATGCTGAAGCAATAAGTAGAATATTAAGATTAATAGTATAAATGCCCCTGCTGAAAAGTATGGGGCATTTTTTGTTTATCCTGACTCGGAATTGCTACACGCGTCTAGTTCAAGCCTTCAGTCTTGGACTCATCATTATGCAGTCTCCGGACTGCAAAAAAACGCTAGTCACTTTTTACTCATTAACTAGTTGGATTTAATGGCTGTTTGATATATTTCAAGTTGAGTAAAAGAGCAGTTTAAAGACTGCAATGTTTTAGGTCCAAGTCTGAACCCTTGAACCATACGTAATAATCAATTGGCCTACGTTGAAAAACTTGGGCCCATTTTTTTATTAACGGCTAATTTCTCTCTCATAAGTTGCATAACTTATTCCCGATCTTTCAAACCTGACCCATATAGGGCAGGACAGTGTCGGAAGGCCTTTTTAATAGATTACAGACTAGTCAAAGACCCAATAATGAACCTCTCAGATCCATCCAATTGGAAAGGTAAATTGTCCAATTTTCGTCAGGTAGGCGGAATAGAAACTTCCATTCTTGATAACGGTGCAGGGCGTGGGACCCGTATTGCTTGGATTAATACTGGCACAGGACTCCGCTATAAAGTGGTGCTGGATCGCGGTATGGATATTCTGGATGCCTTTCACAATGAACATAGCCTATCTTGGATCAGCAATGCGGGACATGTGGCTTCCCAACCTTTTTCCAATCAAGGAATTGATTGGTTAAGAACATTCGGTGGTGGATTGCTGACTACCTGCGGGATTTCCTCTATGGGTCCTCCTAATGAAGATGATACTGGAAGTCGCGGATTGCATGGCAATTACAGTAATACACCTGCCGAACTGATCTCTATCAAGCAGCCGGATATTTATTCTGGAAATCTGGATTTTGAAATCGTAGGCGTCATTCGTGAGACAACGACTTTTGGTCCAAGCCTGGAATTGAAAAGAACCATTTCAGGAACTTTAGGTAGGGCAGAAATCAACATCAAAGACCAGGTCTTCAATCGGGGAAATTCTCCTGCTCCTCACATGGTGTTATACCATATCAATTGCGGCTGGCCCTTGATCAATGAGGGTACACGAATAGTATGGAGAGGCGACATCCAACCTAGGGATAATGATGATTCTATGTCGGATTTTAATAAGCAAAACAAGTTTACCAAGTGCGCAGCGCCATTAGACGAGCACTCGGCTTTTGGTGAAGATGTGGCTTTCATAATTCCAAAAGCGGACCAAAATGATCAGGTCACTTGTGGATATATGAATGACGAATTAGAGCTTGGCTTAAGTATTTCATTCTCCAAAAAGCAAATGCCTTGGCTCATCAACTGGCAGCACTGGGGTAAAAATGAATATGTAACCGCACTAGAACCAGCTACAAATCCTCCAATCGGTCAAGCCGCTGCTCGTGAAAATGGAACATTGATTTTGCTTGAACCCGGAGAAAGCAGGACCTACGAAATCAAGATGGAAGTGCTAAAGGGGGCCTCAGTCAAAGAATTTAAAATGTAAAATATGTGAAGAGATGAAATGCTCTGAAGGATTTTCTAATTTTTCAATGTTTCAGTCTTCCAATTCAATTTCAAATAAAGAATCTCAAATTTCAAATTAATAAACCCATGAGTTTAGCAAAAAAAGCTCTCGAACAGGGAGAAGGAATCCTTAGATTAACCCCAACTTGGGTGCCTCGGTCTTTTTGTGTGCCAGGCAGAAGAATCAAGCTTCATCCAGATGATTATTATAGTTTAGGCGGTGAGCGAGGAGGTATTGATGAACGTTGGTTTTCATCTACCACGCCAGCTGAAAATGGCCCGCTGACTAGCAAGAACGAAGGCTTGAGTCATGTTGCTTTCGAAGAAGGCGGCAAGACGGAGTTATTTCTCTTGAAAGATGCAATAGACGAATTAGGAGGGGAAATTATAGGTCGCAGACTTTGGGACAAATACAGAGTCCTGGCCTATGTACTCCAAGTTTTTTGATAACATGGGCCCACTTCCACACCACATTCACCCGAGTGATGAGTTTGGTAAGCTGACTGGGCAAAACGGGAAGCCAGAAGCATATTATTTTCCTCCTCAAGTCAATAATCATGGGGGAGATTTCCCATACACTTTCTTTGGAATTGCTCCAGGAACATCCAAAGAAACTATTCTTGAGTGCCTGAAGAATTTCAATAAAGGAGATAATAAAATCACTAACTATTCTCAGGCTTTTAGACTTCAGCCAGGCACGGGTTGGAATGTACCTCCAGGAATGCTTCATGCTCCAGGTTCTTTGTGTACCTATGAGCCGCAGAAAGCTTCTGATATTTTTGCCATGTACCAGTCTTTGGTGAATGAAGCCATCATTCCAGATGAATTGCTTTGGAATGCCACTCCAAAAGATCGTTGGGGTGACTATGACTTATTGGTCGAGATGATTGATTGGGATTTGAATGTCAATCCAAACATTATGGATAACCATTACATGGAGCCAATTCCAGTTGAAGATAGAGCAGAAATGAATGCCAAGGGGTACGATGATAAATGGATTTGCTACCGTTCACATGATTACAGTGCTAAAGAGCTGACAATTTTCCCTGGGCAAACAGTAACCATCAAAGATTCTGCAGCATACGGAATGATCATGATGCAAGGCTATGGCAAAATGAATGATTGGGATATTGAAACTCCAGCTTTGATTCGCTTTGGACAGTTGACACATGATGAGTATTTTGTCTCTGAAAAGGCTGCGCAGGCAGGAGTGAAAATCACCAACCACTCCAAGACTGATCCTATTGTCATGCTGAAGCATTTTGGTCCTGATAATCCGGACTTGAACGTACTGGAATAAAGTAGATTTCAGTCGCAGTATTCAGTTAGCAAACTAGAAAACAATGAATGTAGAACATCGAATGCTTAATACTGAAAGGGGGACTTCTTCCGTCTTCTGTCTCCCAGCTTCGGTCCGTATTTAATAACTAAAAACCCACTTAACAATGAGTCAAAATAATTTTCCAAAACTACATAATGCTACCTGGCCTGGAATCGTGGGCAAAGGAGCAGATTCTGAACCTGTAATTCCATTCGATTCACTTCTGGCGATGACAGCAGCAGCTGAAGTTGATGGGGTGAAATTTGACGGAGTCGATTTAGGTTTGCTTGAGCCTCATTTCAAATTGGATAATTCTGATGAAACCAAGATTCTAGCGGAAAAGCTTCAAAAACATAATTTAGTTGCAGGCTCTTTAGTCGCGCCGATTTGGGCTGGATCTGCGATGGGAACTGCTGATCAGCGCAAGACTTTTGTAGAAATGGTTCGCAAAGCATGTGAATTCGGTAAGGAGCTAAATGATCTTGGCGTTCGAAGCTACGGTGTAGTTAGAATTGATTCGGCTGCTGGCGTAGAAGATTGGGCTAAAGATCCAGCTGGAAATACGAAAATAATAGCTGAGACGTTCCGTGAGGCATGTGCTGTAGCGGCTGGCTACGGCGAGAAACTTGCGACTGAAGGTGAGATTTGCTGGGGTGCTATGCATAGCTGGAAATACATGGTGGAGCTGCTAGAGATGGTTGATCGACCGAATATTGGTTTCCAGGCAGACATGTCGCATACCTTTCTGTATACTATGGGCTACAATGCTCCAGAGCACAGAATACTTCCTAAAGACGCAGATCTAAAAGATCGTGAAGCTGTAAAAGCAGCTTTGAGAACTGTTACAGATGCACTCAGACCTTGGACTATTGATTTCCACGTTGCTCAAAATGACGGATCGGTTTTCGGTTCAGGGTCTCATGATAAGACAGGACGACATTGCCAAGCCACTGATCCAAATGGAGTTTTAGATATTGCTCACGATGCTGGCTATTGGCTTCGCGATGAGAAAGGCGAATTAACCAAAGCGTTCAAGCATATCTGCTGGGATGGATGCATGTTCCCAAATGCAGTGATGAACGACCAGCAAACCTGGAATGATATCCTTGCGGCATTGGTGAAAGTGAGAAATGCACATGGATGGTAAGAATGATTTGAGAAGTACGAATTACGATTTACGAGAGCTTAGATAGTTTTGACTATAATTTCAAAACTATAACTCCTCTCAGTCTAAACTTTACCACTATCGTACTTTTAAACCCATGTGAACTCAATCTTCCAATCTTTCAATTTTAAAATTTTACAATTATGAATAAAAAGCAAATAAGAATAGGACTCATCGGTACTGGACTAATGGGCAGAATACATACCAATGGTTATAAAAGAGTTCCTGACTTTTTTCCAGAGTACGAATACGTTCCAGTATTGCAGGCTTGTTGCTCCAGAAGAGAAGAAAAAGCTCAAGCCTTTGCAGATCAGTGGGGCTACAAATCTGTAGAAACTGACTGGAGAGAGCTCCTAAAAAGAGACGATATCGATGCAGTGGACATTTGTACACCAAACGATACGCATGCTGAGATTGCTATTGCAGCTGCCGAAGCTGGTAAGATGATTCTTTGCGAAAAACCCCTTGCTAGAACTGTTGCTGAGGCAAAAGGAATGGTGGAAGCTGTGGAGAAAGCTGGTGTGAAAAACACTGTTTGGTACAATTACAGAAGAGTTCCAGCTGTGACACTTGCTAAGAAAATCGTTGCCTCTGGTAAGTTAGGTCAGATCTTCCATTATCGCGCGAACTTCCTTCAGGATTGGACTATTAGCCCAGATCTGCCGCAAGGTGGAGATGCGCTCTGGAGATTGGATGCAGAGGCTGCAGGTTCAGGTGTTACCGGCGATTTGCTTGCACATTGCATTGATACAGCCATGTGGCTAAATGGTGGAATTAAAGATGTGTCTGCTATGACCGAAACGTTCATCAAAGAGCGCGTACATCAAGGCACTGGAGAAAAGAAAAAAGTAACTATTGATGATGCCTGTGTATTCCATTGTCATTTCGATAACGGCTCCTTGGGCTTATTCGAGGCAACTCGCTATGCGAGAGGACACAAGGCTCTTTATACCTTTGAGATCAACGGAGAGCATGCATCCATTCGCTGGGATTTACATGATTTGACTCGTCTAGAGTATTTTGATCACAGTGACGAAGGAGAAGTTCGTGGCTGGAGATCTATTCACGTAACTGATGGCGATCATCCATACATGGATAGATGGTGGATTCCTGGCACTTCCATTGGGTATGAGCACTCGTTTATTCACCAAGTGGCGGATTTCTTCCATAGCCTAGAAACAGGCGAAGCTTGCCATCCTACATTTAGAGATGCATTTGAGACCCAGAAAGTTTGCGAAGCTGTAATCAACTCTGCAAATGAGAGAGCTTGGAAGGACACAGGAGTAGATTGGATTGAAAAAGTCTGAAATATAAAGTCAGAAGTCTGAATTATTAGTCTAAAAAATCCAAGTCGAAAGGCTTGGATTTTTTATTCTTGAAACCTCTCCACTTGTAATTGAAAAGTTGTCATTAGTTTCGTGACTAAATGTTTTTCAATTTTTTTCTTTGAAAAATGTAGTTTATAGGTTTTAAAAGAGGTATTAAATTTTTGATAATATGATATATAAACCAAACCAAACCATTATTTAGGTTAGTTGGAATTTTGATGGCAGTCTTTATGGGATTGCTTGCGTCATCCTGTATTGAGCAGGAACTTGAGGGAGTTTCTAAGCTTGAAAACTCAGATATAGTAGCGGCGAAATCTTGGTATGAGGGCTTTGAAAATCAGAATCAAGGTCAAGAAAATGCAAGAAAAGTCAACAATGGAAAAGGAAAGCCTGACTGGTCTAAATCCAAAGTGTACCATCAATCGGATGGAAAGAAGGTTATTGAGGTTCATTTGATTTTGAGGAAATTGCCATTCCAAAGCATTTGAAAACAGCTAAGCTGGAAAAAACATCAGTACTCCAAACCTTAATTCTCTTTCCAAAGCAAGATGGGAGTTATGTCCCTTATTTTTTGAATATTTATCCAGATAGCGCGGATAAGAAATTCAAATTGAAAGATTTTATGGAGGGCGGATATCAAAAAAATCCGACGGATTTCTCTGGGGTGTATCGTTTTCACAGATGGAATGGTGATTTCATCAGTGGCTGGAGGATTAAAGATGGGGTAAAAACCCATAGGATTAAGGATTTAAAGACCCAAGAAAAGAAGGGGGCAGGTACGTCTGCAAGAACCTCCAGCTTTCAACTTTATTGTTACGTAGTTCAGACCACCTGGTTCCAATATACTTGTTTTGAGGGTATTGGGTGTACAACACCGGAAGAAATTGGTACTACTACGAATGGAATGGAATGTGAATTGGTGATGGCTCCTCCCACTCCTGGTGATACTGGTGGGGGCGGAGGCGGTGGAGGTGATCCCACTCCAACTGATGAAGAATGTGAAGTTCCTGAAGGAAATCTGGAAGGAGTTACTGTGGATTGTGATGAGGATGAAAAAATAAATTTGGCTAAGTTATCAACTTGCCATAAGCTGATTGTAAATCAACTAATTGGTTCAACACAAGAAGGGTTTAAAAGAATTTTTGAAAAATTCTCAGGTTCACTTTTACCGCCTTATAATTTTAATGTAAAATTTGAGTACGGGGATTGCCCGAATTCTGCGGCTGGTTGTACACAACCATTTTTGGTTAATAACGAGGCTAAAATTACCTTGAATAAATCTATTTTATCAAGGGCTTCAGATCTTTCTATTGGTCGGACCATTCTGCATGAAATACTACATGCGTACTTTCTTTTTTTAGAGGATTTTCCTTCTGCAAATCAAGATTTGAACAGTCTTTTAAATTATTATATAAGTAAATATAATGTTTCTGGAAATATAAATTATAACCCTATTCATCATAATTTATTTGTTGAAAATATGTTTTTGAACGATATAGCAGTAGAATTGCGTTATTTTGCTGAATCTTTAGGGTATCCATCGTCAGTCTTAGACAACAATGATTTCTTTATGGATATGGCGTGGGCAGGACTTACTGATACTGATGTTTATAATTCATTGAGTAGTGCGAAAAAGGTAAGGATTAATAGTGTGTATTATTCAGAATTGACTGGAAGTCATAAAGGAGTTGTTTCAATTGGTAAAAAAGCTTGTGAATGAAATGAAAATTATTGGTGTTTTTATAGTATTAAGTTGTTTGGTAGGTTGTGACCAAAGTCCATCTTCTAATAATAATTCTCACCATGTCTATGAATTTGTAAATTGGTTGTTTGCCTATGAGAACATATTAAATGACTCTCTAATTTTATTGCAATCAGAGGCCAATAGCACTTGGGCCGTTGAATATTTAGAAAATTCTTCTGACATCGAAGATCTCATAGAGCTGAAGGGACTTTCTTCTAAAAATCTAAATAGTTTTTTGAGTTCTACTGAATGGGAGACCATTTTAATTCAATCTACTGACAGGTTTGTTTTTGATTCAGCTATGTTGGATAGTCACATCCATTTGATCAATCAAAAGGAAATTGAGAATATTTTATCTACTCATCCAGAAAAATTTGAACAGTCTGGCTTATTTGATCTTTCGAATATGTATAGGTCATACCAAATTATTTCAAAACCTATTTTCTTCAAGAATGGCAAATTTGTTGTGATTTACATCGAAACTGGTACATTAGATTTGATGGATGGTTCTCGTGGATTGGCATTTTATGAAAGAGTCTTGGAGGGTTGGGAGAAAATTTCAGTCGTCAGTTTGGAAAAGATGTAGTAAATTGACGAATATTTAACTGATCTGAATGTCATATTATTAGCTAGTCCTCTTTATTTTTAGTCTTTTATGAATTTGTTGTATAAAGAAATTATGAACTCTTTTTGAATGGCTAACATGTCAAAGTTCATTTGGTGCTATATAGTTTTGAAATATCATTATTGATTTTCGGGCTAAATATTTACCTTGATTTTCTTTCAAAAATGGTTCTGTCATGAATTTAAGGTAAGTCTAGAAATGAAAATCTACCTCTTTGAATAACGCTTAAAGGAGCCTGATATTCATTCTTAAAATACTCCTAACCTTTTCTCCATTTATATTATAACTTAATAAGACCCATGTTTTGAACCAACTTAATAGTATATTAAAAAAGGTGAAATATCAGCATGCGATCCGTTATAATAACCATATTAATTTTATTTCTATTTCCTGTCCAGAATTTTGGGCAGGAAATAGAAGAATATGCAATTCCTCAAGATTTCAAGAAGTTAATCATTCAAAATTTGATCTTGGAAATTAGGCCAAATGAACAATTTAAGAAAAAGTGTAGGGGTTATTTTTTGGTTTTATCTATCTCTGATGATAAAAAAATTTCGACTGCGATAATTGAAAGTGATGAAAGATTTTCCATGCAAGAAATTGATGAAACTATTTCATCGAAGTTGAACGAAAAATTTCAAAATCTTGGAATTGAATTTCCTTCAGGTTGCCTATATGTATTTCCTGTTTTAGTGGTGACAAATTCATATTTTGAATTAGAGGATAATTTAGAAGAAGGAATTATGAGTGTTTATCCTAATATTAAATTCAAAGATTTCGATTGTATAATTTCTGATAAAGTTACTATCGTGAAATTGACTCAAAGAACATGACTTCAGTAAAGTTTGATGCCCATGATTACGTTTGAAAAATTATACTTTATTCAATTTCAAGAACCAATAATTGTATCAGGTAGGAGAGGGATTTAAAAGGGTTATGATTCAAGCAGTAATCGAATCATTCTGAAATTCAAATAGAAAAAACCCAACAATTAATGGAGCTTAGTAAAGTGTTTTACCCTGATTATGTGTTGTTTAACAATCTCTTTGCCTGCGCTACTATTGAAGATTTGATGATTTGCAGTAAAAATTTTTATAAATCTGAACTCTTCCAGGTGTTATTTGCAGATAACCTTGTTGTTATTAATAATTTAATCAATTAAAAAACCATCTTAATACCGTGCGTAGCTTTTTAACTTTCGCCTTCATTTTAAATTTTGCTTGGGTCTGTAATTCTCAAACTATCTCAAAAAGTGTTTTCAGTCAAGATTTCAATACTAGTGTAATTAGGAATCTTGTTTTAAAAATTGAGCCAGCAAAATCTAATAAAAAGTATATGGGGTATACGCTATTGATTTATGTTTCTACAAACGAAGAGATTGAAATTTCAAAATTTGAAAATGCAGATGGTGAAATTCGTCCAATCATGGAGGAGCTTGAACTGAGTTTTGTAAAAAGTTTGGATGATATTGATTTAACTTCTTATAAAGGCTGTTTGATAGTTTTTCCCGTAATTTTTAAAATGATTGGTGCTGAAAATCTAGAGGATAATTTTTCTGAAGGTATAAAAAGTATGGTTCCCATGATTACGTTTGAAAAGGTAGACTGTATTCAATTTCAAGAACCAATAATTGTATTAGGTAAGCGAGGACATGGGTTTTGATTGAAGTTGATACGGTTTCAGCATATGCAAGAGCATGGAAGGATACTGGAGTAGATTGGATTGAAAAAGTCTGAAATATAAAGTCAGAAGTCTGAATTATTAGTCTAAAAATTCCAAGTCGAGAGGCTTGGATTTTTTTATGGTCGTAGCTTTAAGAAGCTACCGTATCCTATGAAGGAAATCAAGCTCATTTCAAGTTGAATCTATGATTTCTTTCTGGTAGATTAACAATTCACAAAATGGCTTACTTATGAAAACGGGTTGGTTTCTAGTTCTTTCAGCAGCAATTATCTTTTCGTCCTGTCAAGCATCAAATCAAACTGAGTCTATCGAGTCAGAATCAACTTTAGATGAGTTTGAGGAAAGCATCAAGATGATCCCAATACAAACTCCAAAGGGAGAATTCAATGTGTATACTCAGAGAGTAGGTGAAAATTCTGACATTAAAGTCTTGCTACTTCATGGTAAGCCAGGGATGACTCATCAGCAATATTCGAATTTCATAGACTTTCTACCCCAAGAAGGAATCGAATTCATATGGTACGATCAGTTGGGATCGGCATTTTCAGATCAGCCGAGTGATTCCACACTTTGGACAATCGACCGTTTTGTGGATGAAGTGGAGCAAGTGCGAGTTGCACTGGGGCTTAACAAAGATAATTTCTACCTCTATGGCCAATCTTGGGGAGGAATGCTGGGGATAGAATACGCACTTCAACATCAGGAGAATCTCAAAGGATTAATCATTTCCAATATGATGGCGAGCCTAGATGACTATGAAAAATATGCTAAGGAAGTTCTAGGTCCTCAAATGCCTCAAGAAGTATTTGCTGAGCTGATGGAAATAGAGAAGAACAATGACTTCGAAAATCCTCGCTACATGGAATTGCTGGGTGAGCATCATTATCCCTATCATGTACTTCGCAAGCCTGCTGATGAATGGCCTGCGGAAATAAACAAAATGATGGGAGAAGTGAATCCTGAGGTTTATGTCTATATGCAGGGGTATAGTGAATTTGGGATAACTCCAGGTGCATCATTGGCAGGCTGGGATCGAAAGGCAGATTTAAAGAAAATTACTGTTCCCACGTTAGTCATAGCAGGTACTCACGACACCATGGATCCAGCTCATTTAGAGTGGATGTCAAATGAGTTGCCAAATGGTCAATTTTTACTTTGTCCCAATGGGAGCCACTTAAGTCAATACGATGATCCTGAGAATTTTTTCCCAGGTTTGATAAGTTTTTTGAAGGAGGTTGATCAAATGGAAAAGTAGCTACAAACGAAAACCCCTTTCACATTCAATTGAAAGGGGTTTTTGATTATAATCATTTTTTATTCTAAAAAAACTGCTTCATTTTCTTCAAGCCTGTATTCGCTACTTCCTGCGCATCCTGCGCCCAATACGTTTCATTGAAAAGCTCAAGTGACAGGAATTTATTACCACCCATTGCCTTGAGAGTAGCAGCTATTTCTTTCATTGGGCCTATACCATCTCCTGGATATACCCGATCACTGTCCTTTTGGTCTAGCCTCGGTTTGGAAGTAAAGTCATTCATATGAAATACCTCGATGGCACTTCCATTGATAAGTTTCAATCCTTCAAATCCAGAGCCGCCACGGAACAAATGATAGACATCCGGGAGCAATCGGGCATCTGGGTCATTGGCTGCTGCGGCGGTGGCCAAAGCCTGACCTAACTGATGAAAGGGCTCGAAAGCACCCCAAAACTCCAGTTGAGGCATGACGCCTGTTTTCCTTCCAGAGCGATCAACCGGGCGTATTGCTCGCCGGCTGCAAGCAAGTCTATTGGATCTGTTGCCCCGATAGCTGGAGCAGCTACACGTTTGCATCCGATTTCAGCCAGCATTCCCATTTCCTTTTCCATCTGCTCAAACCCCGCTTTGCTTTTGGCCACATCCTGAGCCATCCATGGCGCAAAGCCAATGGCATTGACTGGAATTAGGTTTGCATCTGAGAAAAGTTTTTTCAGCGAAGCCAGTGATTTTCCTGTCGCTAGATATGCTTCCAATTCTGAGATCCAGAGTTCTATTCCATCATAACCTGCCTTGGCGGCAACTTCTATGATCTTTGGTAGATCAAGTTTATGCCCACGCAAAGTGCTCGTGTTTAGAGAAAATTGTATCGTTGCATTCTTTTTTTGCGTAGTAGAGGCAAAAGCGGGTAAAATCGGAAGAGCAGTGGCTCCTAGCGTAATAGTTTTAAGTAAATTTCTTCTATTCATCTTAGGTTTATTGAAAATATGGAAGGCTTATTCCATTCAAATACTATAACTACCGTTCAGACTATTCTAGCCAAAAGAGAAATTAATCTGTTCTAGTATAGCGCCCAACATATGGTAAAAATAAATTTTTTCGCACCTTTTCTTCTGTTTTTTCTGATTGCTGCCAACTCGTTTGCTCAGTCTCAGAATTATTTGTCTTTATACAAGGATCAGCTACCCTATTTTCAAGAGCTCATCACGGGAGGTCAATATCAAGAATCGCCGAGAAACTATGAAGGCGACCCTTATTATCTGGACAGGACTTTTGGAGAAGGTACACTGTTCATCAATAAAATTAAGTATACAGAAGTCCCATTAATATATGATGAAAATGCGGATGAAGTAATTACTTTCCACCCAATTCACCGACAAAAGATTTTAATTAATGCCGAAAAGGTGGAGGAATTCCAACTCAAAGATGGAAGCGTATTTCGGAAATATGAAGGAAATGAAAGCTATCTGCACGATAAGAATGGGTTTTACAGGGTGGAGAGTGATGGCAAAATCAAAGTATTGAAAAAATATTACAAGACTAAAGACCCAATAAAAGAGGTAGGTAAATTCACTCACAAATTCGAAGAGTTCTCGGATTTTTTCTATTGGTATGATGGTGAATTTGTGCTTGTTCGGAGAAAAAAACAAGCCATTAAGAGTTTGGGGGTCAATAAGAAGGAAGTGAGGAAATATTTCAAAGGCAAGTCTCTTTATTTTTCTACCGATAAAGAAAGGTATATCCTGGAATTAGCAAAACTAAGAGAAGCTAGTACAAACGCATTTAACGGTTTTGCCGAATGAAAAAAATTCTACTCCTGATTTTAGTTGTTTTCTTTTTTACAGATTTAGAGGCTCAGACATACAACCCTAAGTTTACAGGAATGTATATAGGCGTGCCATTTGAAAGATTTGTAGAACGGATCGAGTCAGAATCTACTTATAAATTTTTCTTCAAAAAGGGAGATATAGAGAATCTTCAAGTCAATTTGCAGGCAAACGATTCGGATATCAGGATGATTTTGAATCAAGCACTTGCTGAGACCGGCCTGACCTATTCAGTTGATATGTCAAATAGAATTTGGATCACAAAGGGTGCAAAAATTCAGATTGAATTCCCAAAGGATTATTTTTTGGTTCAAGAGCGCCAAGATAATCTGGCAAATCCTGGAGATTCCTTAGGTGCATTTGATAAGAACAAGCGATTTGTGATTGGGAAGACAGCGGATAATCCACAGTCTAAAACAGCAACATTGAGTGGCGTGGTAAGCAGCATTGAATCTGGCAAGCCAATGAATGGAGCGATTGTTTTGGAGAAAGTAGACTACAATCAGGTCGCTACAGATCAGAATGGAAAATATCAGCTCACCCTTCCAAAGGGAAGACATACCATCTGGGTGCAAAATATTGGAGGCTTTCAAGAGCAGCGTCAAATAGATTTGAAAGGAGATGGAGTATTCAATATGAGTATCGAGGAGACCATACTTTCCCTTGATGAAGTAGTAGTAAGTTCTGGGGCGCTTTCGAACGTGAATAAGCTGGATTTGGGGGTTCAGTCCATCAGTATTGCAGAGGTAAAAAAGCTTCCTGCGGTCTTGGGTGAGGTGGATGTGCTCAAGGGAATTCTGATAATGCCGGGTGTGAATACAGTTGGTGAAGCTACCTCTGGATTTAATGTTCGTGGTGGGGCAGCTGATCAAAACTTAATTCTTTATGGAAACTCTACGATTTTCAACCCCACGCATGCTTTCGGCTTTTTCTCTGCATTCAATGCAGACCTTGTAAATGGAGTAGAACTCTACAAAGGGTCTATTCCTGTCAACTATGGTGGACGACTTTCTTCTGTATTGCAAGTGGACCCAAAATTTGGAAGAAAAGACAAAATTGGTGGATCTGGTGGTATAGGTATCCTTACGAGTAGATTGAGTCTGGATGGTCCGATCGGTGATAAGACGACCTTTATGATTGGAGGAAGAACAACTTACTCGGATTGGGCTTTAAACCTGTTGGACGAGGAAGCTGATTTGAATGATAGCAAAATCACCTTCTATGACATTAACGCAAATATTCAGCATTCTATTAATGAGCAAAACACGTTGGAGTTGACCGCTTATTTGAGTCAAGATGATTTTCGATTTGACCCTGATACTACCTACTCCTACCAAAATGTAAATGTTGCATTAGGATGGAAGCACTTCTTCAATGATGCCTTGGAAGGAAGATTTACTGTTGGGAGCGATAGTTATGAATTTGGAATCATCGGAGTAGAGAACCCTCTTAATTCCTTCGATTTTGGATTTAATGTTAATCAACTCTTTTTAAAGGCTGATTTTGAATATCGAAAAAGTGATAAACATATTTTCAATTTTGGAGTGCATGGTATTCAGTATAAGCTAAATCCTGGAAGGAATAGTCCCTATGGTTCCGAATCCATTGTACTGGAAAAAGAGCTGGCTGAGGAAAATGCCCGAGAGGTCTCATTATTTTTTGGAGATGAATTTACAGTTTCAGAAAAGCTATCAGTGAGTTATGGAGGTCGGTATATGTTCTATCAATTGTTGGGGCCCATGACCGTGAACCAATATGTGGAAGGAGCTCCGATAACCGACAGTAATGTGATAGGAGAGGAGACTTTTGCTGATGGCGAAAATGTCAAAACCTATCATGGACCTGAATTCAGGGTTTCCGCAAGGTATACCCTAGATAATAGGTCTTCTGTTAAAGCTGGGTTCAACACCATGCGACAGAATATACATTTGTTGTCCAACACGTCATCCATAGCGCCAACTGATTCCTGGAAGTTGAGCGATACCTATATCAGGCCTCAAACTGGAGGACAGGCGTCTGTGGGTTATTATAGAAATCTTGCGCAAAATAAGCTGGAGTTTTCTACAGAAGTTTATTATCGCTACATGAATAACCTGCTGGATTATCGATCAGGAGCTAATATTATTCTTAATGAAAATATAGAACAGGATGTATTAAATTCTGATGGGAAAGCTTACGGCGTGGAGCTTTTGCTTAGGAAAAGCACAGGCTTGCTACAGGGATCTATTGCTTATACTTATTCCCGTTCGTTGATGAGAACCTCAGATGACCCAAGTATTGAGAAAATTAATAATGGAGACTTTTACTCCAGTAATTTTGATCAGCCGCATCACTTGGTAGTTACCGCCAATTATGAATTGAGCAAGCGAGTGAATACTTCCTTAAATGTTAATTACAGCACGGGTCGTCCAATCACATTGCCTATTTCTAAGTTTGAATATGCAGGATCAGAGCGTGTGTATTTCTCGGATCGCAATGCCTACAGAATACCAGATTATTTTAGAGTGGACTTTTCCATCAACCTGGAAGGGAGTCACAAGATTAAAAAATTGGCACATTCCTCCTGGTCACTTGGAGTCTATAATTTGTTAGGTAGAAGCAATCCTTACTCCGTTTATTACACTCCTGTAGAAGGTCAATTAAGAGGTTATCAATTGTCAATATTTGCTCAGCCTATTCCGTTTATTACCTACAATTTCCGTTTCTGATGAATAGACTTGTGCTACTTATATTATTTTGTGGGATGCTCCTTAGTGGATGCAGAGAGCCATTCAATCCAGAAATTGAACCCGCAGATCTTTCTGTTTTGGTAGTGGAGGGGTATTTGGATACAGAGGGATTACCTAGCAAGTTAAAGCTAAGTTATACCCAGAATATTCAGACTACTGATTCTTATTTACCTAGCTATCCATCTGCTGTAGTTTTTCTGAGATCAGAATCTGGCGAGCAATATCCTTTAACAGATTTAGGCTCTGGAGAATTTGAGTTTGCGTATGATATTCCTGAAAATCAGAATTACAGGCTCTACATCTCAACCAATGAAGGAAGAAGCTATACTTCTGATTTGCTACAGCCCATTCTCACGCCTGAGATCATTGATGTGGGTTTTGTGGAAAATGAGCTTGGAGTTGAAGTTTATTTGACCACTAAAGGAGACGAAAACGCGGATGATTTCTTGTGGACATTTGAGGAGACCTATTCTTTCCGCCCTAAATTCCTGTCTTATTACAAATTTGATCCTGAGACAGCAGATATAGTTTATAGGGATCAAGATGAAAGAACTGACTTATGCTATCGAGGTTCAGTGAGCTCTGATTTGATCTTGGAAACATCTTCAAGATTTGAAGATCAATTCGTTTTCAGACAGTCAATAACCCAAATTCTGAAAAATGATGAGCGACTGGGATTAAAATACAGTATTTTGATTTCCCAGAAAGCCTTGGATAAAAAAGCGTCAGAATTCTGGGAGATACTTCGTAAAAACTCAGATGATATTGGTTCGATTTTTAGTCCCTTACCTTCAAATATAGGAGGAAACATCAACAATGATCAGGATCCTGATGCACCTGTGGTAGGATTCGTAAGCTTGGGTACGATTAGACAAAAGAGATTGTTTATATCTGTGCAAGAAGTAGCACCTTGGATTGTCTATGAGCCCGCTTATGGAGGATGTTTTGTTGAACCGGATACCATACCCAAAACTGAATATGCCCAATCATTCGCTAGTGGCAGCTTTGTTCCTGTTTTTCCAATTTTTTCTGAGTTCAATGAATTGGAGCCAATTGGGTATCGAGGATCGCCTAGACCATGTACTGATTGTACGCTTAGAGGAACGAATGTAAAACCTGATTTCTGGGAGGATTAATATGAACTTATCACATAAATGCCTCGCCGTATTAATTTTTTCTCTGGGTTTTATCACAGTGACTTTAGGACAGACTAGTGAGAATGAAACTGTCTCTTTTACTATTCCAAAGACGATCTATTTTGGAGGCGAACGAGTTTGGATTAACAGCCAATCTATGATTGGAGACATCCCTACAGACTCGAAGATTATTTATGCAGAATTGCTGAATCGTTATAATGAGTCAGTTGCAATAGCCAAGATGCCCTTAGAGCATGGCCAGAGTTTTAACTTTCTTCAGCTTCCGACAAACCTGCCATCCGATAATTACTTGCTTCGGGTATTTACCAGAATAAGCCCATACCAAAACTTGGAAGAAGGATTGGTCCAACAATTCATCACCGTATTTAATAGAACCGTTCCTCCTACAGTAGTGGCTGAACGAAAGGTGGTTTCTAGAAATCATGAGTCAAGTGAGATCGTGCTGTCTCAGCAGGTGAGCGCCCCCGGTACAACTCTAAAAATAGATTTTCCAACAGATATTGAAATTAGTAATGTGAGTATAGCCTCATTGAATCCTTTCATAGCTGAGCAAGGGATAATCTCTTCCACCTCTGCCTACGAGTCTATAGATGAGCATAGTTTGATTCCGGAGCTTTTTGGGCACGTCATTGAAGCGAATCTTGAAGAGACAGCTATTGATACTACCAAATTGTATTACATGTCCCTACATGGTGAAAAGTCAGCGCTTTTTACAGATCGTCCTGATGCAAACGGTAGCTTGTATTTCGATGCAGGAGGGATGCGAAATTGGAAATATTTAGTTGCTCAAGCTGATGGAAATGAGTCTTTACTAGATTTTGGTATAGTTTCTCCTGCTCCAGTGACTCATTTTAAAAAGGATTTTATTTTCCCTCAACTCGAAATAAGTCCTGAAGATCAGATTTACCTACAGGAATTGTTGAAAGGTGGGCAGATAGAGGGTTATTTCGTCAATGAGTATGATGCCACCCAAATGCCGGTGGTAACAGGGTTTTTGGAAGATCGTACCTACCTACTAGACGACTATACCAGGTTTGAGACGGTTGGTACGGTGATTAAGGAATATGTCCCTGAGATTTCGCAAAGGAATGTAAAGAAAAAGAAGGAGTTTCGAGTTTTGGATAATGTTATGTTTACAGTCTTTGACTCCAATCCTCTAATGCTAATTGATGCATTGGTTGTTTTTGATTCGGATGTACTAGCTTCTTTCGATCCTGCTAATTTCAAAAAATTAGACGTGTTGACTCGGACGTTTTTCTTAAATGAAGAGAAATTTTCAGGGGTAATGAGCTTCAGTTCATATAAGAATGATTTTGGAGGATTCCCTATACCGTCAAATGCGATTTATCTGGACTATGAAGGTATTCAGCCGAAGGTGAAATCTACCGAAAGGCTCTTTTCAGCTCCAATAGAGGAAGAGCGAATCATGGATTGGAGAACAGTTCTTTACTGGTCTGATGCCCCTGAGTCAGCTGCTGTAAGTAATTCAATGGAAATCAAACTTCCTGATCTAAAAGGAAAGTATAAGGTCACGCTGAAATCTAAAACGCCTCAAGGAGAAACTAAGGAGTACACAAGAACCTTTGAGGTCAAATAGGTTTTTAATCGTCTTTTCGTTTCAGCTCTGACTTTAGGAAGTCATTCAGCTTCGCTTCATATTGACCATGATATTCGGGCACTAGCGTTTTCTTTTCGGGGAATGACTCCATGTGCAAGGTTTGGGTCGGGAATGCGAATCGCACCCCAAGTGAGTTTGCAAGCTTTACAATTTGAACCAAAATTTCATGTCGGCATCTCAATTCTTCACCCCAGTTTGGCACTTCGAAGAAAATGTAAAACATGATGTCTTGACTAAAAGAGGATAAATTGTTGAAATACACATGAAACATATCCTTTCGAGTTTCAGGATGTGCCAAAACAATTTCTCTTAGACCTTTTACA
The DNA here is from genome assembly GCF_055809615.1 of Algoriphagus sp. 10J20-15. Taxonomy (NCBI): domain Bacteria; kingdom Pseudomonadati; phylum Bacteroidota; class Cytophagia; order Cytophagales; family Cyclobacteriaceae; genus Algoriphagus; species Algoriphagus sp. 10J20-15. The sequence goes on along the minus strand of NZ_JBVVUG010000043.1, from coordinate 64,170 downwards.
AACTCATCAATGAGTGCAGGTGGAGTGTCATAAGTGACTGTCAAGGTGGTATAAAACCTTCTGTATTGTCTTAATCCATGATTGTCTAAGATAGCATCTGCTATTTTGCCATTTGGCACGTACATCAGTGAATTTCTGAACGTCCTGATTCGGGTAGATCTGAATCCAACTTCTTCGACGGTACCGTCGATGTCACCAGAGGTAATCCAATCCCCGACCTGGAAAGGTTTATCAATGAAAATCATAACTGAACCGAAAAAGTTTTTGATCGTATCCTGAGCTGCTAATGCAATGGCTACACCACCAATGGAAAGACCAGTCAGGAATGGGATAATATCCAGATTTAGGCCATCTCTTAGAATGAACAGGGTTCCTACAATGATGACGAAAGCCTTAAGGGTTTTCCGCATCAATGGCACTAACTGATCATCTAAAGTAGACTCTGTTTTAGTAGCCAACTTGGTGAAATAAGCAGCTACCACATCTGCCAATTTATAGAAAATGATAGTGATCAGGAAAGGCTTAAGTGTTCTAAATACAATCACTATCCAAGACCAAATCTCTATCGGCAACTGCAATACCCGGATAAAAAGTGAAAGTAAAACCACTATAAAATAGATGCTGATAACCCGGGCGACGGGCAGGATATAATCTTCACCTACCTTGCCGTAGCCGTATCTTTTAAATAGGTAAAGTATCAGTTTGTCAACAACCAAGGTGAACAACCAATGCGCAAGAAATACCAATAAAAGAAGGACGAATAAGCCTACTAATTGCCAAAGATGGAGACCCAGATATTGTTCATTTCCAATTTTGGGAAGTATATTGAGAAGCTTTGCGGTACCGAAAGGATAGGTCTCAGAGTGAAGTTTATCTATTTGACTTACGCTGAAAGCAGAGTATTGCCAAGTGTCGCCATTTTTTTGAAGAAATATTCCCGGTAGTTTTTTCTTGTCGAAATAATAAATGTTCTCATTTTTTGCAGAGGTGCTGTCGGAATAGTTTTGCTCGTTTGGAATATCGTTTGTGCGAATGAGAATTCCTTTTCCCTCAAAAATCTGCTTCAGTTTTACTGCCAGGCGCTCTCCATTTTTACCTTCAACATCTGAGAGATCTAGTGTTTTAGCTGCATTTTCAGGCTGATAATTCCCTTCTTCCAGATTATAGAAAAAAGAGAGAGTGGTATGGTAAGGAGAATTCAGATTTACTGAGCTGGCAGCTTCTAAATCATCCTGATTATCTAAGACAAGCTGGGAAAAAGAGTGAGTGCTAACCCAAATAAGCAGGAATAAGGAAAGGAAATACTTTTTCGGCATGAGTAGAATCTGTGATTTTTTGCAAGTTAGCCATTCGCTAGCCCAAGCCAAAGAAAATTTGGTTCTGCTTAATTAGCTAATTGAAATTCTGTAAGTGTGGAACGACTCACTGTTCTGATTAAATATTGATCTAAAGATGCCTGATAGGTAATTTGGATAGTGCCAGTACTCTCTAGAGGCATGGTGGTTTGTAGATTCCCACTCAGATCATACAGATAGCAAAAGCCTTGATTAAGATCAGTGATTGCGAATAATTGTCTGTCAGAACCGAAATCAAAGTATTGATAGAGTAGATTCTCGTCCGAGACTCTTGTGCTGAACAGCCTCTTTTCACTTCTATCTAGGACACTTACTTCGTTATATTGTCGTGAGATAAATACAAAATCGTTCTGTTTCTGATCAGGAATCAGTAAAAACTCACTATCACGATCATCTTTGACCAGTTGGTTTCTATAGCCAACTTCTCCATTGAAGTTAGTATGAATTACCTCACCATTTGCGGTAATTCCCACCAACTGGCTGGATCTAGAGCTCGGATCCCTCCAAGATATCAAACCAGAAGTAAATGATTCACCAAGTTTGATTGAAGAACCAGCTTGACTTTCGCCCCTTCGGTTAAAAAGGTGAAGTGCACCATTTTCAGCTAATGCTACCATGTAATCCCCCTTTCCGGGAACACGGTAATGCGCAGGTGCACCTATGGTTTTGGCTCCAATGCGATTAGGATTCCAACCTTCCAGTTTGTTACCAGTTTTGTCAATTAAATATAAATTGCCAGCTTCTGTGCTGACGAAAAAGCGATAATCTTTAGAGTTACTATAATCGACTAGGTTGAGATGGGTGATTTTCTCAGCATTTGCTCCAAAAGGATATTCAGGTAGGGGAGTTCCTAGTCTATCAATTCCATAGATTTTATCAGCTGTTGCGACTAACAGTTGAAGCTTACCATTTTTATAGTAATCAATTTGAAATGCATCTGAAACAATAGGTCCAGTAAGTTGCTCTGAGTAAACCTCCTGGCCAGCAGAATTGATTAAATAGAGGACATTATTCTGGTCCTGTACCAATAAATCTTCCGTATTGTCCTGATAGTTTATGATTGATTTTGGACCATAGATTAACTGGTGGTCAAAGGAAATTCTATTGCTTGGCTGCAAGGATATTGCATCAGTTGTTTCAATATTTGGCTTGGATTCACCGTCATAGGGAAAACTAAGAGTGGCTTCTGTTTTGTCCTGTATCTGATTTATTTTGAAGGAAACCCAAGGGAAGGAAAGAAATGCCTCTGAATATTTCTGTAAGAATGAACTTCAGGATGGATTTGCTTTTTTTGTCCAAGTATCCCAAATGTTATCTGTAAGATAAATGCGACTAAAGCCAGCGGTAGGGGTCAAGTCTTTTTTGGCTTCTGGGGCTCTAGAAGATTTTCCCCAGGTACTACCAGAATTGATGTCGTCTAGCATTAGCTTCATTGCCTGCTGAGAATTGGTAAAGATTAACACATCTTCGTCTGAGGTAATGAACGTCTGCCCAAAGCCCGGGAATTTTCCTCCAAATAAATGTGCAGGAAAATCTTCCTCGGATAGATAAAGAATCTCATGACCTGAATAGAAATCAGAACCTTCGTCGCTCTCGCTTTCTTGAAATTCTTTGAGTTGCTGGATAGCAAGATCAGCATCTCTAGTCCGAGCCAATAGAGCCAGATTTTGATCTGCCCCACCAGTATTTTCTAGATCCAATAAATATAATTCCCCTGTAAATGAGTCTAAAAACCCCTTGTCTAGCAGTTTTCTCTGAATATCTCCACTGAATGTTGCTCTGGCTATAAAAGCGCGATTAGTGATTTTCTGTGTTTCATAGATGCTCTCCAGGTTAATCTGGGTCAGCGCAAGCGTTCTAATAGAGATAACATCCTCAATAGATGCAAGATTTGCCTGAATAGAGGGGGTGAAATTAACCTCCTCTCCATACACTACCGGTCCTTTGAAAACCAGCTGATTTTCTTCCAAAGTAAGGTCCAAAGACGCTACCCCAGGCATAATTTCCAAAGCAGCAATTGTCGGGCTTTCTCTCAATCCACCTACACCCTTCAGGAGGCTGGATAATCCTTTACCATCGATGATCAGTCGACCTTGCGCATCAGAATTATACGGGATAGCTTTTGCCAGCGAGTAAAAACTTAATTGATCCTCATTTACATAAAAGCGAATGGCTTCTTCCACTAAGAAGGAGGAAGATGATACCACTGCCAAATCTCCTAGAAGTGAAATACTCCAAAGTCGGTTATTATCTGCATTGTAGTATTCCAATACATCTTGATCAGAGTATTTTCTTGATTGGAATCTTGACCCTGCAGGGAGACGTGATTTGATTTCTTCGATGAAATCTGTAGTGGTGGATGGGGTGAGATTTATAGTAAAAAGTAGTTCGAATGTCTCAATCCCTGTGGAATGAAGGCTGACGGTGGCTTGTTGTCCGTTTAGAGATTTTGCTATTTCGCCTGTTCCTCCATTTAGGCTATCTAAGGTGATGAGTTGATCAGATAGTCTTTGAAAAGCTGGAAATGCTTTTAAAATATCCCAAACAGGGTCATTTACTAGGGTATTCCATTGGTTTGCACCTTCGTAGGTTTCAAACACAAAAACGGCATTCTGACTGATTACTTCTAGGCTATTGACATTGCGAGAAGAAAAGTAGGATTTGTAAATCCAAAAACCTCCAGCAGCGAGGAGTAGGGTGGTAAAAAGTATAAGTAGGCTTTTCCAGATCTTCACAGGCTCAGCGATGGTTCAGACGGCATATTACAAAAATCAGACCTAAGAAACCTTTGCACAAGCAAGAGAATCTCAGGTCTGATATATAAAAGAACTAGTATTACTTACCTAGTTTGTTCAAAACTTCCATTACTTCCTTCACATGACCTCGAGAAGTTTCAAGAAGCGCTTTTTCTTCAACGTTCAGGTCTAGTTCCAATACTTTCTCAACACCGTTTTTGCCAAGAATTACTGGTACTCCAAGGTAACAATCATCGATTCCGTATTCACCTTCAAGTTTGATACAAACTGGGAATACTCTTCTTTGATTTTTCAAGATAGCTTCTACCATTTGCGCAGCTGCAGATCCTGGAGCATACCAAGCAGAAGTACCCATCAGCTTCACTAGCTCACCACCACCGAATTTGGTTCTTTCGATGATTGCATCAAGCTTATCTTTAGCTACCAATTCCGTTACCGGGATTCCAGCTACTGTAGTGTAACGAGGAAGTGGGACCATGGTGTCACCATGTCCGCCCATTAGGATAGCCTGGATTTCTTTTGGAGATACGTTCAGCTCCTCAGCAAGGAAAGCTCTGTAACGAGCTGTATCCAAGATACCAGCCATACCGATCACCTTGTTTCTAGAAGTACCTGCAGTGATGTGTGCCTGATAAGTCATTACATCTAGTGGGTTAGAAACCACGATGATGATTGCATTAGGAGAATGTTTGATCACGTTTTCAGTCACAGACTTCACGATGCCAGCATTGGTTTCGATCAAATCATCACGAGTCATACCTGGCTTACGAGGAAGTCCAGAAGTGATCACTACTACATCTGAATTAGCAGTTTTGGTGTAATCATTCGTGCTTCCAGTGGTACGGCTATCGTACTGGTTGATAGGTGCTTTTTGGAAAATATCAAGTGCTTTACCTTCAGCAACGCCTTCTTTGATATCAACTAGTACGATTTCCTCAGCGATTTCGCGATAAGCTAAAACGTCTGCACAAGTTGCGCCTACATTACCAGCTCCTACTACGGTTACTTTGCTCATTAGATTTATAGATTTTTATATGAATATATATTGCGTTAAAAAGCGGCGCTAAGTTATTAAACAATGCCTAGGAATCGAAACTGAGACTCAAATACTTTGGAAGGAATTAAGGTTTTTTGACAAAAGTGTAAGCTTAATGTTTGAACTGTCTTATTCAAACATTTGACGGAGGCTGAAGAAGCCAAAGGATTCTCTGTAAGAGCGGAAAAGTCTTTGATTGTTTTGGTTATAATACTCCGCCAGTGATGTCATCATTTTTGCCTTGATCTTTGGGTTACTATCAAAAATTTCCTGTATGGCAAAATGAGGGATAACTATTAATTCAGCCTCATCTGACACAATTAGCGCAGTATAAGTTCTCTTTGCATTTTCAATTAATGAGTTTTCTCCAAATGCCTCACCTCTTTTGATTTCAAGAATAGTTTCAAAATTATCCTTGACGTCGATGGTTAAGGATATATCACCGCTTTTGACCAAATAAAGCGCTTGGCTTGGATCTTTGCTGAAGAACACCACCTCATCTTTAACATACTTTCTATGATGCATAGCAGGGATAAATCGAGCCATTTCTTTATCCTTCAAATTTTCAAAAAACTTGATCTGTCCAAGAAAATGGAACATATTTTCCTCAGCTTCAGTGTATGTTTTAGAAAATGGATTCCGCATTGCTTATTGCTTTTTTAGATAAAGTAATTTACGTGTAGCTGCTGTTGATTTTGCCCAATCAGCAATTCTATACCCAATTACCCAGACTATTTGATCTTCTGAAATTAATACTTTTATTCCCCGCTTTTTCACCACAGGTACCTTCAAATCTATCAAAAAGTCAGAGATTTTCTTTGCATTTTTCATGCCCAAGGGAATAAATCTATCACCCTCTTGCCAAGTCCTAACCTCAAGTGGAAAACTCAAACGTTCCAAGTCAAGCATGGCGTTTTGACGGCTTTTGTCTATAGCTTCTTGGGCTTCTAATTTAAGGAGGTCATACTTGCCTTCAGGTAAGAAAAACTCAATGTCATTTTTAGTGATAGAAATAGGATCAAATTCTGCCGGGATAGGTGCTAATATCAGGTGATCACGATCAATATTGAGCAGATGAGTGCTGCTTTCGAATAGCTTTCCAGATTCGCCGAATTGGCAGGTTTCCAAAATATCCTGGGCTTGATCAGAATTGAATCCGTAAGGGCGAAGCCAAAAGTACAGAAGTGAAGATGCGCCTGCATTTCTGATTAAGTCCTTCGATGATAGGATTTGAAGGTCTTCAGATTCTGTAATTTTCTCAGATTTCCAGTTTTCAAAAAGTGCTGTGAAAGCCTTTCCTGTATCTTTTAGTCTGGCAAAGCTGTTCAGTAGGTTTGACTTTGCATCATCAGCTACTTCATAAAGCGCAGGCAAACTGATGTGCCTAAGTTTATTTCGCTTGTAGTCGGTTTTTTCATTTGAACTGTCTTCCCTCCATTCAATACCATTTTCCAGAACAAATTCTTGAATTTCTGTTCTGCTGAAAGGTAGCATCGGGCGGATTATCCAGCCTCTACGCTCGGCCATGCCGTAAATACCTTCAATACCAGTACCTCGAAGTAAGTTTAGAAAGATAGTTTCAATCTGATCATCCTCATGATGTGCTATGATTATCCCTTCTAAGTTTCTTTCTGCTCTTAATTTCTCAAACCAATCATAGCGAATCTCTCTTGCCGCCATTTGCGTAGAGATATTTCTTTCGGATGCGAACCTGTAGGTGTCAGCGAGATGAACATGAAAAGGAATGCTTAAAGATTTAGCCCAATTTCTAAGAAACTCTTCGTCCTTGTTGCTTTCTTCTCCCCGCAACTGAAAATTAACATGGGCTATTTCAAAAGGGATTGATGCTTTGGTAAGAAGATTGCCTAAGCACATGCTGTCCATTCCGCCACTGCTTGCCAATAGGTAGGTTTTGGAGGGATTTAAAATTGATTTGTTCCGGATATGCCGGATAAAAGCTTCAACCATTGATCAAAAATATCATTTTCTAGTAATTTTGTCCACATTCGTGCAGCTATGACTCCAGCCTTATTTCGTATTTTCTTCTTTGTCCTGAGTTTTTGGGTCATTTCATTTTCTTCTCAAGCCCAAGAAACATCCATTTTGGAGATTAATAGTGCGGGTGAGTTAATCGGTAGTCAGGGGTATGAAAGATTAGTAGGGGATGTGAAGATGAAGCATCAGAACTCGCTAATTTATTGTGACTCTGCACATTTCTTCAGATTGGAAAACAGAGCACGCCTTTTTGGGAATGTGAGAATAGTGGACACTGAAGACCCAGTACAGACTACTAGCAAATACGCTGAGTATGATGGAAATACAAAGCTGGCTAAGCTTCGGAAAAATGTCGTGTTCACTAACCAAAAAACTACACTTACTACCGAATTCCTTGATTACGACCGTGAGGCGAATATTGCATATTATTTCAATGAAGGGAAAGTAGTTGATTCTGTAAATGTATTGACTAGTGAGAGAGGAACATATGAAGTAAATATTGAGAGAATCACCTTCAAAAATAACGTGGTACTGGTAAACCCTGACTATACCATGAAAACCAATGATTTGGTTTACTTGACCATTCCGAAGACTGCTGAAACTAAAGGACTGACCAATCTGATATCAACAGAAGGAAATACCCTCGATGCTCAAAATGGTAGTTTTTATGATACTCAGGGCAAGAAATTCAGGTTCTATGAAGGTGTTGTGGAGACAGAAACAAGTAGGATTAAGGCGAAGGAGTTGTACTACAGCGAGCTGGATGCCTATTATGAGGGTAAAGAAAATGTGAGTGTGCTCAATAAAGAACGGCAAGTGGAAGTGTTTGGGGATGTTGGAGAGTATTGGGATGAGCGAAAGTATAGTTTGGTTCATGGGAATGCATTGGTAAGGAGGTATTTTGAAAAAGACACACTTTACATGGCTTCAGATTCCTTGATTTCTCAGGACGGTGAAGCTGATTCTATGAAATATTTATTAGCATTTAGGTCGGTGAGGTTAGTGAAATCCGATATGTCTGGTGTCGCAGATTCGTTGGTTTATAATTATGCGGATTCTTCAATACAGTTGTTTAAAAGCCCGGTGATGTGGAATCAAAAAAGCCAAATTACCGCTGATAGTATGGTTTTTTATATTGCAAATGAAGAACTGGAGCGGGTCTTCATGAAGGATAAAGTATTTGTCATCACTCAGGATACAATTATGAACTTCAACCAGATGAAGGGTCGAACTATGGATGGGTATTTTAGAGAGGGCCAGATGGATAGGATTGATATTGAAGGCAATGGAGAATCTCTTTATTTTGCTTTGCAAGCAGATACAATCTCCCAGGGGATCAATAAAACGCTCAGTGCGAATATCAAACTCAGGTTTAAGGATGGTGCTATACAACGTGTCACCTATGGGATCAAACCTGACGGCAAATTCACTCCTTTCCAACTTATTACAGAAGAAAATTCCAGATTAGAAGGGTTTAATTGGAGATTTGAGGAAAGGCCCACACTTGAAGATATTTTTTTGTGGAGAAAGCCTGAAGAAATTGATCCAGATGCAGAAAATTTATTCAATGAGCCGGATGTTGAATTAATTTTGCCTACAGAGGAAGAGATCCAAAAATCACTGGAAAAACGCGGTTGGAAACCAGAAAAAAAGATTCCATCACGGTTGTAGGGGGTGTTAGGTTTGGCTTAACGTACTAGCGCCTAAAAAATTTCATTAGGGTTAACAGATTTTAACCGCATTTTTCTGTTAATACATAGCCATTGGTATATTTTTGTCCGTATATTGAATACAGTTACAACACTGAAGGCTTATCGATTAAAACTTTACATGAAACGATTACTCATATTTTTTACATGGCTTTGGCTGTTGGTTCCCGTATTTTCGGAGGCTCAACAGGTGCGTGTATTGAGTGATGGAGTAGAATTTCGAGGCGATTTAGGCTCTACACAGCGAAAAACCATCATCCTTCAAAACGAATCCAATCAAGTAAAAACTTACCTGTTAAAAAGTCTTCGTGGAAATATTGGGTCTTCACAGAAGGTCAGTGTATGTATTGGAGATAAATGCTACGACCCCAAAAAGGACCTAGCTAAAATAAAATTGACGTTAGAACCTGGTGAGTTACTTACTGATTTGTATCTGGTTTTTGATATGGGAATCGCTGAAACAAGAGGGTCTTTTGATTTATCTTTTGTGAATGAGAGCAATTTAAGAGATCTATTTGTCGTTGAAGCTAGGTATGAAGTTGATGATCCATCAGAAAAAGTTGATGAATTTGATTACAAGGATATTGTATTAAGTGATGTGTATCCAAATCCAAGTGTTAGAACTGCTCAATTTGACTATAACATTAAAAACAAATCTGTTAAAGCAAGAATTTCAATAAATAGCTTTATTGGAAATCCTATCGCAGATTATGAATTAGATCCAGAACGAAGCACTCTTCCAATCAACGTATCCGATTTCAATCCTGGGATATATTTCTACACCCTTTTCTTGGACAATAAAAATATTGTGACCAAGAAGCTCGTTGTCAAGAAGTAAGACTTGACCTACTAGCAATCATCCATTTGAATCCGAAAAATTATCCCGTATATTTGCGGTCTTGAAAATGAAAATGCGCGTACAATCCATTCTATTACTATTTATCATACTTGCTGCGAGTTCTTGCGGCCCATTCAACAAGCTTGAGAAGAGCACGAATTGGGAGGAATTATACGCAGGTGCCAACAAATATTATCAGGAAGGAGAATACAATAAAGCTATAATCCTTTACGATAAGGTGTTGCCGGTTATCAGAGGGAGTGAGAAGGCAGAATTGGCAGATTACAATTATGCTAATTGCCATTTTAAGACTAAAAGATACATAGAAGCTGCTGGCTACTTCAGTAATTTCTACAGAACATATAATAGGAGCCCTCTTGCTGAAGAAGCATTATTTATGAATGCGTATTCCCTTTACTTGGATGCTCCTGATGCCAACCTTGATCAACAGAGTTCTCAGGAAGCAGTGTCTGCGATACAACAGTTCGTGACTAAATTCCCAGCCTCTGCAAGCTATGAGCGTGCGATGGAAATGCTAGTTGATTTGCAAGGAAGATTTGAGGAAAAAGCCTATATGGAGTCTTCTATGTACTATAGACTGAAAGATGGTTTGTACCCTGGTGATTATTATAGGGCCTGCATTATCAACTTTCAGAATTTCATGAAAGATTATCCAGACAGTAAGCATAATGAAGAGCTTGCTTACAAGCTAGTTGAGGTAAGCACTGGATATGCCGAGAACAGTGCGTTTTTGAAAAAGGAAGATCGATTGAAGGATGCTTTAGGTTTTGCAACTTCATTTTATCGTAGATATCCAAATAGCGCTTTTACAGGAAAAGTGAAAGATATTGAAGAGAAGGCTAAAGAAGAATTAGACTCACATTCTGTTCTTTTAGCCGACTACAATCAACGCTTGGCTGAGCAAAAAGCAAAGGCACTTGAGAACAAGACAATAGAAAAAGTAGAAATAAAATAGAATTATAATCAAACAAGAATATGGCAATTAATCCATCAATCATTACAAGAGATCTTGATAAAATCGCTGATAAAACAGAGAATATCTATGAGTCTCTTCATATTGTAGGTCAAAGAGCGAAGCAAATTTCCAACACTTTGAAAGAAGAGTTGAATATGAAGCTTTCTGAGTTTGCCTCTACTGTTGATAATTTGGAAGAAGTATTTGAAAACAAAGAGCAAATTGAAATCTCTAAGTTTTACGAAAGAATGCCAAAACCAAGCACGTTAGCAATGGAAGAATTCATGGAAGGCAAAGTTTATAGCCGATTCCCTGAGGAACCAACGGCTGAATAATTCTATGAGCCTTAAGGGTAAGAAAATTATCTTAGGAGTGACGGGTAGTATAGCTGCCTATAAATCCGCGTTTCTTACTCGATTACTAGTTAAAGCAGGAGCAGAAGTGCAAATTATTATGAGCACTTCTGCTTTTGACTTTATTACTCCGCTCACCCTAGCAACACTATCCAAGCGCCCTGCTTTAAGCCAATTTCAAAAAGATGAAACTGGTGTTTGGAATAACCATGTGGAGCTAGGATTATGGGCGGATTTATTTTTAGTAGCACCTATAAGTGCTAATACCCTTGCCAAGTTTGCAAATGGCATTTGCGATAATCTTTTATCTGCTACCTACCTGTCAGCTAGATGCCCGGTGATGGTAGCGCCTGCCATGGACCTGGACATGTTTCATCATCCTTCTGTACAATCAAATATTCAGAAATTAGAATCATTCGGGAATATCATACTCGATGCTGAATCCGGAGAATTAGCAAGCGGATTATCAGGGAAAGGTAGAATGATGGAGCCAGAGCACATTGTTTCTAAAGTGCAGAAGTTTTTCACCACCAAGACTGATTTCAAAGGAAAAAAAGTACTGATCACTATGGGGCCAACCCAAGAAGCCCTAGATCCTGTAAGGTACGTCAGCAATCATTCCAGTGGGAAAATGGGACTCGCATTAGCAAATGCTTTTATGTCCAGAGGAGCAGATGTTTTTGTCGTTTCAGGTCCGATTTCATTAAAAGTAAATAAGGATAATTTTCATTGGCAGGATGTAAAGTCAGCCAAAGAGATGTATGAAGCATCCTCAAAAATCCATGATCAAATGGATATTTGTGTTTGCTGCTGCAGTAGCTGATTATGCGCCTGCAGAAATCGCCCCTGAGAAAATTAAAAAAAGTGATTCTACGCTATTGCTCTCTTTAGTCAAAAACGTAGATATTGCCGCAAAACTTGGGGCTGAGAAAAGGCCAAATCAAGTTCATATTGGCTTTGCTTTGGAGACAGAAAATGAAGCTAAAAATGCGCAGGTCAAGTTAGGGAAGAAGAATTTTGACATGATTGTGCTTAATTCCATGAAGGAATCTGGAGCAGGTTTTCAAGTAGATACAAATAAGGTGCATATTTTTCATGCTTCGGGATTAGAGGTGGAGTCGGATGTGGCTCCTAAAAACCAAATCGCTAATCTTATTATAGATCAAATCAAAAATATCCCTGTTTGGGTTTGAGCCTTTATATTTCCTTATTTTAGGACTATGAAATCGATCATGATCCAAGGCATGCAATTATATCTATATACTAATCGTTTGGAGTTCATGCATCTAGAAAGCCATGGGGTCGAACTGACTTTGTGGCCAAAGAAAGATTAACTTAAATACATGAAAAAAGGAATTATCCTTCTACTCTTCTTTTGTCAATCATTCACTGGGTTTTCTCAGGAGCTAAATTTTACGGTGATCATTAATAGTGATCGCGCGAGAATTCAGAATACCAATATTTTCGCTCAGATGAAGACCAGTTTTGAGCAATTTTTAAATGGAAGGTCATGGACAACAGATGAATTTCGGCCTGAAGAACGTATCAAAGGGAATTTGTTGATAACGATAAATGATGTGCCACAAGTGGGAACATACAATGCTACCGTCCAAATCCAGACGGTGAGGCCAGTGTATGGTACGAACTATGAGAGCTTGGTTTTTAATTTTGCAGATCGAAATTGGAGTTTTGATTACGTAGAATCCCAGCCCTGGAATTTAATCGTTTTACCTTTTTAAATAATATAAGTTCCTTGCTGGCATTTTATGCTCAGATAGCCTTAGGTTTGGATTATGATACATTTGAAAGTAGAGGTGGAAGTGAATTCTTTGCTGCAGCAAATGATATTGTAAATAATGCACAGCAATCCAGTCAGCGGGTGGACACAGAGTACATCAGATCGTCGAAATCGATATGCGTTAAATAATGACATTTATACTTCGTCGGTTTTTTCTGTAATTAGAGATGCTTATTATTTATATCATCGTCAAGGTTTGGATATTCTTCAGATTAAGCCAGAGGAAGCGTATCAAAATATGCTTGAGGCCATCCGGATTTTGGCGGAGGCAAATAAAACCCAGCCAAATGGCATCTTCGTAATCTCATTTATGGATGCCAAAAGCGACGAGATTACCTCGATTATGAAAAACGCTTCTTTGGAGATTAGGACAGAAATTGTCGAACTACTTCTGGAAGTTGACCCGAATAATGCGAGAAAGTACAATGAGCTGCTGAAAAGCTAAGCTCGATTTTTTAGTTTTGCCCAAACGAACTCATTACCCATGCTCAAATCTCTCAGCATTTCTAATTATGCTCTGATTGACAAACTGCATATGCAGCCAAGTCAAGGTCTTAGTATGATTACCGGCGAAACAGGCGCTGGTAAATCCATCATGCTTGGCGCTGTAGGTTTGCTTCTAGGGAACAGGTCAGATACCAAGGTCCTGCTACATGAAGATAAAAAGTGTGTTATCGAAGGAGTTTTTGATGTGGCAAACTACGGCTTGAAGGATTTTTTTGATAAGGCTGAGTTAGATTACGAGCCAATTTGTATTATTAGAAGGGAAATCAGTCCAGCAGGCAAATCCCGTTCATTCGTTAATGACACCCCAGTCTTATTAGATGCCTTGAAAACGCTAGGTAGCTATTTGATGGATGTCCATTCCCAACACGACACCTTGCAGCTAGGAGAAGGAAACTATCAGCTCAGCTTAATAGATGCCTTTGCGCAAACTCAGGAAGAACTTAAAAATTACAAAGCGGATTATCAATCTTTTCAAAAAGCTCAAAAATCATTCAATGAGCTGACTAAAAAGGCAATTGAGTTACAAAAGGAAGCAGATTTCAATCAATTCCAACTAGAAGAATTGAGTGTTTTAGGACTGAAGGAAGGGGAACAAGCCGAATTGGAATCTAGTCAGGAAATCCTTGAAAATGCTGAAGAGATCAAATTGAAGATCAATGAAATGCTGAATCTCTTCCAAGATGAGCAATTTGGGATCAGCCAAGGAATGTCTCAGATTCAGCATGGAATGCAATCATTGGAAAGATTGGCGCATGTGTTTGCTAGCCTAAGAGAAAGATTTCAGGCAGTGAATATTGAGTTGAAGGACATAGAAGAGACTCTTGGAGATGAGGAGAATAAGGTTGAAGTTGATTTTGAGAAACTGGATGAAACTCGGGATAGGCTAAGTAAGATCTATCAGCTTCAGAAAAAACATGGAGTAGCTTCTGTAGAAGAATTAATGGAGCTTGAAAAAGAGCTGGCTGATAAGGTTTTTCAAGTTCAGAATCTTGACGAAACGTTAGCAAAAGCAAAGAAGTTTCTTGAAGAGAGTCAGGCACAAGTTGCGCAATCAGGAAAAATTCTTCGTATGAAAAGGCAAGGGAGTTTTACTGCTTTCCAGAAGTCTTTGGAAGGCTTACTTGCCGGATTGGGAATGGAGAATTCCAAAGTTGTCATGGAACACAAGGGGATTGAGCCAGCGATAAATGGGATGGATGAGATCGAATTGCTCTTTTCAGCCAATAAAGGATCTTCTCCTCAGCCCCTGAAAAAAGTAGCCTCAGGAGGTGAGTTTTCCAGATTGCTTTTTGCCATCAAATACCTGATGGCTGATAAAATGGCCATGCCTACCTTGATTTTCGATGAGATTGATACCGGGATTTCAGGTGAGGTAGCGTTGAAAATGGTTGGGATGATGCAAGACATTTCCAAAAGACATCAGGTGATTTGCATTACGCATTTGCCTCAGGTAGCAGGACAAGGTGATCTCCATTATTTTGTTTATAAGGACAACTCATCTGAGAAAACCGTCAGCAAAATCAAATTGCTCGAAAATGAAGAGCGAGTGATGGAGTTGGCAAAAATGATTGCGGGAGCCACACCATCGGCTTCGGCAATAGAAAGTGCAAAGGAGTTGCTTCGTCGCTAATTGCCTCATTGCATCAATTTCGAGGCGTGAATGATTATTTTTTCCTATTTTTGGGCAGTAATTTTTGAAAATAACCCCCTAGCTATATGCCAGATAATTTGCTAAAAGGAAAACTGGGAATCATCACCGGTGCTCTTGACGAGAACTCAATTGCGTGGAAAACAGCGCTTAAAGCGAAAGAGCAAGGAGCAAAATTTGTATTGACCAATGCACCAATCGCCATGAGAATGGGTGCTATCAATGACCTTGCAAAGGAATGCGATACTATTGTGATTCCTGCGGATGCGACGAGCACAGAAGATATCGAGAAACTCTACGCTGAAGCAAAAGAGTATCTTGGAGGTAACTTCGATTTTCTTTTGCATTCCATCGGAATGTCCCCAAACATCAGAAAAGGAAGATCATACGGTGATCTGAATTACGATTGGGCAATGAAATCTTACGATGTGTCTGCCATCTCTTTTCACAAGATGATGCAGGTAGCTGAAAAGCAAGATGTGATGAATGAGTGGGGGTCGATCGTTGGTCTTTCATATATCGCAGCTCAGAAAGTATTCCCTTTCTATACAGATATGGCTGATGCCAAAGCTTTGTTAGAAAGCATCGCACGTGGCTATGGATACAGATTCGGTAAGCTTAAGAAAGTTAGAGTAAATACCATCTCTCAATCTCCAACCAAAACAACGGCGGGAACTGGTATTGGAGGATTTGATTCCTTCTACAATTTCGCCGAGGCTCTTTCTCCATTGGGAAATGCTTCAGCAGAAGCTTGTGCAGAATATATCGTTACGATGTTCTCTGACTACACTAGATTAGTTACTATGCAAAATCTCTTTCATGATGGCGGATATTCCTTCACAGGATTCTGAAGACATCATGGAGAAGTTTAAGAGATCTATAATTTCCACCAACAATCCTCAAAAAAGCCCTTTGGAATTCTCCTTCAGGGCTTTTTTGTGTCCTTACTTCGTCATTTTTCAGTTTTTTGTTGTGACTTTTAGACTTAACTTATTTGCTGAATCAGACCATCACCTATGAAAAAAAGACTTTACTTCGCTGGCCATTTTTGGCTTTTATCTTTCCTTTTTCAGCCTTTTGCCAAATAAAAGCCGCTGCCAGAGACAGAACCGAGGGCGATGGACAATATGGACGGTTGATATTAAGAGGTGTGATCCTGATAGATGGTACCGGTGCACCTCCGGTAGGCCCTGTGACGATATTGTCGGTGCGAAAAATAGGATTGCTCCGATTTCAGGTTGTCGGCTATCCTGGGATGCCAATTAATGAAAACCGTAGGCCAAAAGCGGGGCCAGATGACAAAGTTTATGAACTAGAAGGACACTATTTGCTTCCGGGGTTTGTCGATGCTCATGGACACATAGGAGGAGGAGGTCAGGGGACACCTGCTGAATATGTTTTCAAGCTTTGGATGGCTCATGGCATCACAACGATTAGAGATCCATCGGCAGGGAACGGATTGGATTGGGTTCTTGATCAAAAGAAAAGATCAGCTGCCAATGAAATTACAGCTCCGCGAATCCTAGCCTATACCAGTTTCGGTCAAGGAGCAAAAGCTCCAATCACAACGGCCGAACAAGCCAAAGCTTGGGTAAATGAGAATGCGAAAAAAGGGGCAGATGGTATTAAATTTTTTGGAGCAAATCCAGAGGTAATGGAAGCTGCAATTTCTGAAAACAAGAGAATTGGACTTCGCTCTGCTATGCATCATCAACAGTTGGATGTAGCTCGATGGAATGTGTTGAATTCCGCCAGAGCTGGATTGACTTCAATGGAGCATTGGTACGGTTTGCCAGAGGCCTTATTTGAAAATCGAACGATTCAAGACTTTAGATTAGAATATAATTACCAAAATGAGCAGCATAGGTTTGCTGAGGCAGGCAAACTTTGGAAGCAAGCAGCTCAACCTGGATCTGATCATTGGAATAAGGTGATGGATGAATTGCTTGAATTGGATTTTACACTTGATCCTACATTTAATATTTATGAAGCCAATCGGGATATGATGCGTGCCCGCACTGCGGAATGGCATGATGCATATACACTTCCATCGCTTTGGAGATTCTATGCCCCAAGTCGTCAGTCCCATGGTTCTTACTGGTTTGATTGGACTACTGAGGAGGAAGTTCTATGGAAGGAAAATTATAAGCTGTGGATGACTCTTGTAAATGAGTATAAGAATAAAGGAGGTAGGGTGACTACAGGGTCTGACTCAGGATTTATCTATCAGCTTTATGGTTTTGCATATATCAGAGAACTTGAATTGTTAAGAGAAGCTGGATTTCATCCACTGGAAGTTTTAAGGTCTGCTACTTTATATGGGGCAGAACTGCTGGGCATGGAAAAGGAAATTGGTTCAGTAGAAGTAGGTAAGTTGGCGGATTTTGTCATTTTGGAAGAAAATCCACTTCAAAATCTGAAAGTACTTTATGGCACAGGCGCAATCCGGATAGACGAGAATAATAAACCAATCAGAGTAGGAGGCGTAAAGTATACTGTCAAGGATGGAATCAGTCTATGATTCTAAAAAACTTTTGGAGGATGTGAAGGTTATAGTAGATAAGCAAAAAGAGACTGAAGGGTTTACAATCACTCAGCCTGGTTTAGATTTTTAGAAAAGAGATAAATTGAAATTGAGTATGAAAGACTTTTCCTGGTTAGGGTTCGAAGAGCTAACCATAAAAACAAAAAATAGAATGCCCCAAATCAAAGTAAACGGAGTCGATATTTTCTACACGGATCAAGGAGTTGGGGAGCAAACCATTGTTTTTTCACATGGTTTACTTTGGAGTCACAAGATGTTTAGGGATCAAATAGCGTTTCTGCAGGCACGTTTTAGGGTGATTGCCTATGATCATCAGAGGGCAGGGAAAGAGTGAAGATGAAAGGTCCATTTGATATGGATACTCTCGCTGAAGATGCAGCAGAGTTGATCCAAAAACTATGCGTAGGTCGAGTACATTTTGTAGGACTTTCGATGGGGGGATTTGTCGGGATGAGATTGGCTGCTAGGTTTCCTCAATTGATCAAAAGTCATCCTCCTAGGGACCTCTGCCAAATTCAGAACCTGTAGAAAACTTGCCTAAATACAAAACACTCAATGGAATCGTGAAATGGCTCGGGGTAGTACCACCGGTGGCGAGCAAAGTTATGAAGATCATGTTTGCGGATAGCTGGCTAAAAGATCCGCTACTTGAACGCTCAGAAAATTGATTATTGGAAATCACAGTTGAAGGCAAATAAAAGAAATATCACAGGGGCCGTGGAAGGAGTGATTTATAGAAAGGGAATAGAACACGAATTAGGAAGCGTTACTTGCCCCACTATGGTGATTGTCGGCGATGAAGATGTAGCAACCAAACCAATAAAATCAAAGTTTATCCAAATGAGTATTCCAAAGTCTAAGTTGCATAGAATCATCGGTGCTGGGCATAGTAGCTCTATAGAAAAACCAAAAGAAGTTAATCGATTAATAGGAGACTGGCTGATTGAGAGAAGTTGATCTTCTGGATGAAGAATTACTTGGGTTAAAATAAATGGTACTACCACGATTTAATGGAGTTTACTAGTTATTTGTTTCTGATGATGGTTTCCGGAGGTTATCATCCGGATGGGGGGTTTCGCTCCTTGCGGGATTTTCGGTTTTGTAATGGGTTGAACACCGTTAAGAAAATGACTTAGCTCCCGAGGCACGAGGGAGATCCAGTCATTTTTAGGTGAATGAAAGCCAGAGCAAAATTCCGCTGCATTGCTGTTTAAAATGAATAAAAAAAGGTATCAGCGGAAAGAAAAGACCGAGGCTCAGGGCTTTTTGGTTACTTTTTGGCCGCCAAAAAGTGACGAAGATCAAGGCCTATATAAAATGGAGGAGAGGTGTATCAGATGTTGATTCTCTCAAGAAAAATTATTCAATAATAAACAGAAGCTATACTTTCTTTTGTAGATATTAGTTTAGCGGCCAACTTACCTTTCCATTAAATTCAGGGTAGAACCAAATAAATATTATTAATGCATCTAAGGCCTCATTCGAGGCTTTTTTTTGTTTATGTGAAAAATTTTCTTGCTTTTTGAAACCTTTTCATATATTTACATGTATATACATTAAATACAATAACAAAAGATATGGGCAGTCTAGAAGAGGCAATCAAACAGAAGGAGTTCAAAGACCCGTATAATAAATTAGTGGTCAATTTACTTTATACTCACAGTTATTTGGTTTCAGCTCAAAATGGTATTTTAAAGCCTTTTGATCTTTCTCCAGAGCAATATAATGTGTTAAGAATATTGAGGGGGCAAAATGGAGTTCCAACTACCGTGTCTTCTCTAGGATAGAATGCTTAACAAAATGTCAAATGCAAGTCGTTTGGTAGATAAATTAAAAGCTTAAGCTCTTGATAGAAAGAAGGGAATGTCCTGCTGATAGGCGACAGGTTGATATTGTAATTACTGATAAAGGGCTACAGGTTTTAAATGAATTACAAGCTTACATGGAAGCTTTTTAACAATGAGGTAATCAAACTCAATGAGGAAGAAGTAGTTATGATGAATACACTACTCGATAAATTACGAGGCTAAAAAATTTACACTAATACGTGTCTATACATTAATATCATACAAATAAAAATTTAACTAAAACACAAACATTATAGAGAGCACTACAAAATGGATTATCGACCCAACACACTCTGAAGTATCTTTCAAAGTAAAACACCTGGTTATCTCTACAGTAACAGGTTATTTCAGATCATTCGAAGGTTCAGCAGAAAGTTCGTACTGAGGATTTCGATGGAGCAGCAGTTTCATTCTCTGCAGAGATCAATAGCATTGATACCAATCAAAAAGACAGAGATAATCACTTGAAATCAGCAGATTTCTTTGATGCCGAAAATCATCCTAAATTGACTTTCTCAGGAAAAATCAAGAATAACGGAGGCGAATATAAGTTAGTAGGAGATTTGACTTTGAGAGAAACTACTAAAAACGTAGAATTTGATGTTGATTTCGGGAGGATGGTAGCTGGTGATCCTTACGGACAAACTAAAGCAGGCTTTGAAATCGAAGGAAAAATCAACAGAAAGGAATTCGGTCTAACTTGGTCAGCAGTGACTGAGGCGGGAAGTGTAGTAGTGAGTGATCAAGTTCGTCTACTCCTCAATGTTCAATTAGTGCAGACAAGTTGAAGAATCTGTCGAAGCAAACGGATAATCTGAAAAGCTGCCATATGGCAGCTTTTCTTATAATAAAAAGAAAGGAAAATCTATGCAATCATTAATCACAGGTATCCATCACATCACTGCGATTGCTGGAAACCCACAAGCAAATATTGATTTCTATACCGGAATTACTCGGATTGAGATTAGTGAAAAAGACAATCAATTTTGATGCGCCCCCGGAGTTTACCATTTCTATTTCGGAGATGAATTGGAAAGGCCTGGTACAGTATTTACTACCTTTCCTTTTACTGGCGCTCGCAAAGGTTCCAAAGGAGCGGGGGAGGTTACTTACACTGCATTTTCAGTAGCTGCTGGTTCTTTGGATTATTGGATTGAGCGATTGAAAAAGTTCGGAGTTGCTGTTTCAGATAAACTGACCAGATTTGGTGATCAATTGATCCGTTTTGAAGATCATGACAGCATGGGAATTGAGTTGATCGCAAATGATCAGGATGATAGAATGGGCTGGTCTTATGGACAGGTGCCAATTGAGCATTCGATTAAAGGTTTCTATGGAGCTACTTTAAATCTAAGAGCTAAGGAGTTGACTGAAAAGTTGCTGACTCAGCACATGGATTACCGTTTTATAGGAGAGGAAAATGGCAGATTTCGATATGGTACAGCTGGCGGGCCAGGGAGATATTGTGGACATAGTGATTGATAAATCTGGGAGCCGTGGAATGCAAAGTGCAGGCACAATTCATCACATTGCTTTCCGCACAGAAAATGCAGCTTCGCAACTTCAAGTTCAGGATAAGCTGATGAAAAATGGCTATCAGGTGACTGAAGTGAAAGATAGAAATTACTTTACTTCCATCTATTTCCGTGAACCAGGTGGAGTTCTTTTCGAAGTGGCTACAGACGAACCAGGATTTGCAATTGATGAGGATGAAGCGCACTTGGGTGAGTTGATTAAACTGCCTGAATGGGCTGAACCAAATCGCAAAAAACTAGAGGAGAGTTTGATTCCAGTAAAATTAAATGTAGAGTCTTATGCCTAAGATAAGAAAAACAGCAGGTATTCCCTTCGATCAAGCCAAAAAAGCTGCGATTCTAATTCATGGTAGAGGCGCTAATGCAGAAAGTATTTTGGGTCTGTCGAAGTACCTTAAGCTAGATGATTATGCGCTTTTGGCTCCAGAAGCTGAAGGAGGTTCATGGTATCCTTACAGTTTCATGGCTCCGGATGAGGCAAATGAGAAAGCTTTAAAAGAGTCATTAGCTTCTATTAAAGATGCATGGGATCAAATTGCTGCCGCTGGTATTCCTTCGGAAAACGTCGTATTTATTGGCTTTTCCCAGGGGGCTTGTCTTAGCCTTGAGTTGGCTCCACAAAATCCTCAGGAAGCTTGCGGGAGTAATCGCTTTCACGGGTGGGTTAATTGGTGAGACTATTCAGAAACAGAATGTGGTGATTTTGATGGCACCCCAATCTTTATTGGAAGTAGCGAGCAAGACTTTCATGTACCCCTTTCTAGAATAAAAGAATCAGAAACCCTACTGAGCAGGATGGGGGCAAAAGTGAAATTGTCGATTTTCAAGGATTCCAATCATACTATCCGTCAGGAAGAAATTGATTGGGTCAACGAGGAGTATATATTGTAAATAGGTTTTCTTAATTCAAAAAAACCTCTGGCAGTTTGTCAGAGGTTTTTTATGTGTCAAAAAAGGATAGACTCACTTGGGATCCAAGCTCAGGATCCAATTCCACATTAGCAAAGACGCCAATTTCCTGTTGTAAATCTTCCACGTGACTGATGATTCCTACGATCCGGTTTTCGTGGCGAAGTGATTTAAGGGTTTCAAAGACCACCCGAAGGGCATTTTTATCCAAGGCACCAAACCCCTCATCCATAAAGAAGAAACTCTGGTCAGCTTGGTTCAAGGGCTTTTACTTTTACTGCCAAAGCCAATGCTAGACAGAGCGAAGCTTGGAAAGTCTGGCCTCCAGAGAGCGTTTTCGTTAGGCGTTTTCTGCCTCATTCAAATACATCAATTACCAAAAGTATTGTTATAGTAGATTTCCAGGCTAAGTCGATTTTTGCAAAGCTTCATAAAAGCACACATCGCCGTGTTGCAAAGCTCCTTCAGGTAAATGAGGCTGACGAACTTTACAAAACCACTGCCGCGAAATAGATTGTCCAATTCTTTGAGATAGCTTTCTCTGATCGCAAGTTTGGCGAAGTCAGCCTGCAAACTTTTCTTTTCGGCTAGTTTTGAAATTGCTTCCTTGATTTCCTTGTCTAGCAATAAGACTTGGTTTTGGAAAGATTCAGCGTTGGTTTTTAAGTTTTCGAAAGATCCTAGCATTTCCTGAAAGGCTTTTTCCTGAAAATCGGCTACACCTTTCTCGGCTTCCAATTCTTGAATTCTATTTTCGGCGATGTCATGCTTCCTGTCAAAGTCCGCAACTTCCCGAGCTACCTTCTCCGCATCCAGTGAATGCTGGCAATAAGCTAATCAATCGCTCCTCATCTTGGAAGCCATGTTTGATTTTCAAAGCTTCAAAATCTGCGGTTAGCTTTTCGAGCTTTGTCGAACTCGTCATCACGCAGCTGAATGAAATTTGATAAGTCAGCTAAGTTTTTATCCGCTACACTACGTTTTTCGCGCAAATGCTTTTGCTTTCCTTCCAGTGATTTCAATGCGTCTTCTATGTCTTTTTCCACTTTATCAATCGCAAATCGGATTTGCTCAGATTCTTTGGTGAAAAACTGTTTACAGAAAACCATATCTCGAATTTCTTCTTTCTTCGAGGAAATATTGGATAGTACAGATTGCAGTTGCGCCAACTGTGCTTGTTGCAATTCCTTTTCAGATTTGATCGATCGAAATTCGCTCTGCATCCCAAGTTTTGCGAAGGGATTTTACTTCTTGGATCAGCTTTTCCCGACTTTGAGAGTTTCTTTCTATTGCCTGAATTTTCGAAAGTAGTGCTTCGTGAGATTCTATTCCCTCTTTAGCTAAAAGTATGACATTTAAAGAGCTCAGATTTTGCTTCGTTTCTTCTGTAATTCAGAGCTTTTTGAGGCAATATTTTTTTGATTGTTTTCTAAACTGAAATGTCAACTCTCCGAAACTGGATTTAGAAGTTTGAATTTGATCTAAAAGCACCTTTGCTTCCTGAATTTCAAGATCTTTTTGGGCTAAGTTATTTTTATCATCTCCTTGAAGTGGACTTGGATGATCTATTGCTCCGCAAAGTGGGCAGGCCTCTCCGTGATGAAGCAAATGAACATGCGCAGCAAGTCCTTGCTTTTGCATCAGGATATCGCGCTCTTTCTCCAGTTTTTGAATAGTTGCTTTTCTGGGTTGTTAACCAATTTTCGAAAGAGTCTTCACAATCAGGAATAGAACTTTTTAGAACTTCCAATTTGTCTTCGATTCGCCTTACTTCTTTTGCTAATTCATTCTCCTCTGATTGAAGTCTGCTCAATTGAACTTCGAGGGTTTTCCAGTCTTTAGCTCGAGCTAATAAGGTTTGCCAATTGTGAGCTGTCAGTATAGCTTCTGTTTCCGCCTCAGTTTCTAGCTCAGTAATTTTTGTTTCCAATGCCTTTTGAGCCTCTTTTTCATCTTTATTGAGGGTTGCAAATTAAGCAAAGTGGCATTCGCAACTTCTCGCTGAGTTTCTAGGGATTGGATTTCTATGACTTTTTTTTCAAATCACGGATTTTTGCTTCCCTTTGTGGTCGCTCCTGATTCTTTTTTTTGAGCTCCTCCTCTTCTTTTTCCAGATCAGCAACTTCTTTTGCAAACTCTATTTTAAAGCGCTCACAGTCAATTACGCTTACTTTATACTTTTCCAAGTCAGCGTTGGTGTCACGAATCAGGTCCCAAACAGGGCGAAGATGGGTTTTGGCTTTGATGAATTCTGAATGTAGCTGACGCTGTTTTTCAATTTCGGGACGTTGAAAATTCAAACTTTCTCTCTCAGTTCTGAACTTCAGCAATTGCTGGTTTTTAGCTCGCAGGTTTTCTTGAAGCCGAATTTCAGTTTCAGCAATTTTTAGCTTTTGCGAAGCGTCAGTTGCATGGGTTTTTAGCTCAGAAAAATGACCTTGTTTTTCTATCAGTACTTCTTCTGAATATTCTTCCAAGCCCTGCAATTGAGTTTCCAAACGGATTTTCTGCTCTTTCACAGCCTTTAGAAGTAAGCCGGTTTTGAAGGATAAATCAAATCGCTCCAAACCAAAAAGCTCTTTCATCATCTTTGCCTGATCCAAAGGTTTTTGGTCAATCAATTCTCTGAATTTACCCTGTGGAATAATTACCGTATCTTGAAATGCTCCTTTTTCCATACCGACGATTTCTTCCGCCCTAGCTGAAATCGGCTCCCAGTTCCCATCTACTTTTTCATAGAAAGTATGCTCAGCTGGCTTGATGTCGTCAAAATTCTTCGGATTTCTCTTAGCTGAATAGCGTGCTAAATATGTTTTTGCATTGTTTTTACCCGAGCTGAATTCGAAATTTAAAAGAAGTAGATCACTTTGGAGATTGACCATGCTATTCTTTTCTTTTCCGCGATCAGAAAGCCGTTCCGTACTTCCATAAAGCGCCAAAAGAATTGCTTCCAAAATGGAGGATTTTCCAGAACCCACTGCACCAAAAATCCCAAAAAGTCCCGCTGCCGTCAGCTTATCAAATTCTATTGTCTGCTTTTCTTTGTAGGAGTATGATCCCTGAATGTCAAGTTTGATAGGAATCATGCTTCGTCGTTTTGGCTGATGACTTCTTTAAAAATCGAGAGTAATTCCTCATTTGGCTCCTGACCTTAGTCACTTTGGTAAAATAGTTTGAACAGGCTTTCCATGTCTTTTTCCGAGGTCTTCCACTTGCAAACTTTGAGTTTCTCTCCCAAAGGATTTTTGATCTGGGGAATCAGATGGACGATGCCGTCATGTGCTTTCATAATTGCTTTTCGCGTAGCCGCCTCGATGGAGCTATCAGTCACATAGGTCAGGTTCCACAAAACAATAGGGGTTTTCCTCCAGCCAAGCTAAGGTGTCGGGCAGGTTATCGAAGTTTTTGCGGAATAGAGGCCTTCCTTGCTTCAATCCTATTGGACGGTAATTCACTCGTTTTCCCGGCTCCGCTTCGATGATCACCACTTGCTTTTCCTGATCCGCTTCGCTAAAAGAGCTAGGCGAGGGGCGAACTGGAATAAACTACAGGGCAATGCTCGTGACCAACTGAATGGTAGCGATGCGGAAATCTCCCAAAGCTGCGTATTGAATCTGTGAAGGGATATTTCTGGTAAAAAGAGCCTGCGTTCCTCCCACGTGGAGAATTGGTCTTTCGGATTCCGGTTCAGGCTCAGGGTTCTCACCTTCTTTCATAAAGAAAAAGTGCCCTGCAAAGAGATTTACTCCTTGCTCATCGCAATATTGCTCAGCTATTTTGTGCGACCAATTCTCACCCGACGGATTGCCGAACTCTTCCTCACGATCTCCTTCTCCTAGGTAAGTTTTCATCGAAACTTCATTTGCATAGGGCGCTAGAATAATGCGAACCGGAAAGTCAATTTCCGGCAGCTTCATTTCCACAAAACCGGTATCAGATTGGGTGATTTCTATACCATTGTCAAGTTTGCCAATTGGGATGACCGTGTCGTATTTTCCATAGAAAAAGATCCCCATTTCACGGGCCAGTGGATCCGGAGCTTCTACGAATTGTGTGCTATCATGATTGCCGGAGATAGCTATGATTGGTCTTTTTCCTCCTTTTGAAAGCCTGCGAAGAGATTTGTACAGCAATTCTACAGCTTCATGACTGGATTGAATGTGTCAAAAATATCTCCTGCCAATAGAATCAGGTCAACATTTTCCTGATCTGCTATTTCCTGGATTTCTGCCAAAACCAGTTTTTGCTCCTCCAGTCTGGAATACTTGCTGAAGTCTTTTTCCCAAATGCCAATCTGCGGTGTGGAGACTTGATCATAATCGTAGGCTCAAAATGAATGAAGAACTAAGTTACTTCAGTGGATGACTTACTGCAAGCCATTTGATACAATTGACATAAATTGGCATCTTTATTGGAAATGCTGGCGAAATTCAGATTACCTATGTGGAATTGGCTTCTTATTCTGGTGGCTTCGCTTATTTCCGAGCCAAATCAGCCCGAACTGCCGCCTGATGCCTTGTTGATACAAGAGGGAGTCGCTACCTTCTATCGTAGCAGATTCCACTTAAGAAAAACGTCCAATGGTGAGGTTTTTCATATGGATAGCCTCACAGCAGCGCATAAAACTTTGCCATTTAATACCCTTGTCAAAGTGACTCGGGAAGATACAGGCGAGTTTGTATAGGGTGAGGATTAACGATAGACTTTCCAAAACTTCCAGACGAATCATTGATTTGTCCCGTGCGGCAGGCACTCAATTAGGTTTGCTGGATGATGGAATTACTCGTGTGCGAATCGAAGTGGAAACTATTGAGGAGATCGATAGACTTATAGAATATTTTGGAGACGATCCTCCTGCTACCATGAGGTTAAGGCCTGTAGATCTAGCCATTAGCCCGCCTTCCAAAGAAATTGATACCTCTTTACCAGATTTTTAGAATCATTAACATCCTTTTGAAAATAAATATTTTGACATTGAAGAATTAGTTAGTTTCTTATTAGCTGAAACTACTATTTCAATGAAAAACTTCTACTCTACTACTTTTCGGTTTTTTAATAGTCCTATTTTCTGCCTGTAAGGAAGATAAGGAAAAGGTCGAAGAAGCTCCCACAGAATCCTTTCGAAATGAAGTTGCCGCCACTGAGGTAAATGTCGCCACAGCTGAGCGCAAAAGCTTCGATTACCTAATCAATGCTACTGGGAAACTTGAAGCAGGCGCCGAAGTTCTAGCAGTAATAGAACAAGCAGGCTACCTACTTGAAGTAAATGTCCGGGAAGGGCAGTTTGTCAAGAAAGGAGATGTTATAGCTACGCTGGATCCTACAGAAGCAGAATTCAGATTGGAGAAGGCAAAAATATCTCTTAGAAATGCTAATGCTGAGTATGAATCACAAAATGGGTTTTGAAACACTTTTCAGCTCAGATAATGATGCCCAAAAAGCGGTGGTAGATGAACAACTTCGAGCCAGTCGGTGTCTTTCTTAGTGAGGTAGAGCTCAAAGAAGCCCAAATGGCATTTGATAGAAGCGTCGTAAAAGCCCCGATCTCAGGGCAGGTGGCGGATCTCAAATACAAAGCAGGAAGTTTGGTCGGTGCAAGTACTGAGCTTTGCCAGATTTAGGAACCAATGAGTTCATTCTGAAAGTAAAAGTGCTGAATATGAGATTAGCTTGATATCCATCAACCAAAATGCTGAGGTTTATCCAATTTCCAATACCCAAACTGCCCTTAGAGGCCGTGTGACAGGAATCAATCCTAAAGTAGATGAAAGTGGATTAGTGCAGGTATCCATTACTTTGGCAGCAAATAAAAATCTTACCTGCCAGGAATGAATGCCCGAGCGATAATCCGTGCTCCGCAAAGCAACTCCTTAGTAGTTCCGAAAGATGCACTAGTCTACCGATCAGGAAGAGCGGTAGTGTTCTCCATAGAGAACAAAGAGTCAAAATGGAATTACGTAGAAGTGGGCAAAGACAATGGAGAGGAAGTGGAGATTCTCGATGGTCTCGAAGAAAACAGCACCGTAATCACTTCCAATAACCTTCAACTTGCGCATCAAGCTCCGGTTCAAATCGTAAAAGAATAAGCCATGGTTAGATTTTTACTGGCCCGGCCGATTGCAGTTTTTATGACTTTTATGGCGTTGATGGTATTTGCCTTCATCGTCCTACGCACGCTGCCAATTTCGCTTTTGCCACCGATCGACGTACCGCAAATCGTGGTGAAGGTCAGTTATCCCAATGCTTCTCCCGAAGCAATAGAGCAAAATGTCCTGAATCCCATCCGAGAAGGATTGATCACGCTGAACGGCCTGGAGGAAATCGACCATTCTGAAGCAGGGTCAGAAGTGGGGACGATCCGCTTAACTTTTGAGCTATAGTACGCAGATGGAGTATGGCTTACATCGACGTCAATCGAGAAAATAGACCGATTGACCAATGGACTGCCGCAAGATCTGGGACGTCCGGAAGTCATCCGAATCAATACTTCAGATATTCCTGTCGCTCGTGTGCAGGTGGTGCCAAAAGAAGGAGCGGATGAAGTAGAAGTAAGTCTACTGGCTGAAAATGTCCTCAAGAAAAGAATAGAGCAGCTTCCGGGAGTTTCTCTGGTGGATATCAATGGAAAAAAGGACAGGATTATCACTGTAAAGCCAAGCGAGGAGGCATTGTCCGCTTTACGGTATGACCCCAGCAAAATGTGATTTCGGCGATCCAATCCGGTAATTCAGAGCTTCCGGGCATTTCTGTGAAGGATGGGCAGTTTCGTTTTTACTACCTTCGATTGGCGACGAGAGTTGATACACCAAAAGACATTGAGAGCTTGCCGGTAGCGGCATCTTCAGGTGTGATTATTCCATTGGGTAAACTTGCCGAGGTAAATTACGAGACGCAGGAAACGCTGGGGTATCACCTTTGGTACTCAGGAAAGTCTGGTGATTACCGTTCACAAGCAGGCTTCCGCCAAAATGAATGAGTTGATTCCTGCACTCAAAGAGGCGATCGAGTTATTCAAAGAGGATTATCCTCAGGTGGATTTTGAGATCACTCAGGATCAGTCAAATCTCCTTAATGCTGCCATTTCCAACTTGGAAACTTCCTTACTTTTTGGAGGTGTTTTCGCTTTCGCAGTGCTTTTCCTCTTTTATGAAGGATTACAGACTTCCGCTGATAATTGGCGTGAGTTTGCCGTCTTCCTTGCTGATTTCCTTTCTGATTTCTACTTTTTTGATCTTTCGATCAATATCATTTCCCTCTCAGGTTTGGCACTTGGGATTGGGATGCTGACTGATAACGCAATCATTGTTTTGGATAATATTACAAGGAAGAGGGAAAGTGGTTTACCGCTGTCGAAGCTTGTGTAGAAGGAGTGGATGAGGTGATGGGAGCGCTGATCAGTTCTGTATTGACTACGCTGGCAGTGTTTGTACCGCTGGTGTTTTCAGTGGGATTTCTGGCGCCTTGTTTTTCGATCAGGCAGTAGCTGTGACGGCGATTCTTTCGGTTTCACTTGCAGTGGCTTTTATCCTGCTACCAATGCTGTATTTTCTGATGTTTTCGCGCAGCAAAAAGACCTATGATGATGGAGAGGGAAGGTTTTTTAGTAAGGTTTTAGGATTGTATGAATTTGGCTATCGCAAAATAAGTGGAAGCAGGAAAACAGCAATGTTGGTGTTTTTATTACTAATTCCACTTGGGTTGGGAGTTAGAGCTTGATGCTAAAAACGACCGGGCTCCCAGAGATAGAGAAGCTGGACGCGACCCTTGATGTGGATTGGTCTGAGCCGATTTCTGCTTCAGAAAATAGAGATCGGGTAGTGACGCTCCTCAAAAGTCTTGAAGGAACATATTCTCAGGCTGAAGCGGATGTGGGTGTAAAGCGAACTTTTACTTTTCAATGGGGAGAACTCCATACAGCAATCCTTCTCTATTTCCTTTTCCCATCTGTAGAAGAAAAGGAAGTGGCCATCAAAGATCTCTGAAGCTACGCTAAAACAGAATTATACGGAAGCATCCTTTACGCTTGGCGATGCGCCAAATGCCTTTGATCAGTTGTTCAGTTCTGACATGCCTTTCTACGAAGTGAGATGGAAAGATCTGGCATCCAAGGAACCAGTTCCGGAGGATAAAATGGATCCTTGCGCTCAGTCAAGATCCCAACTCAAGAGTGGGAGCGAGGACCTGGGTTGATGAAAGAAGCTTCAGTGGTCTTTACGCTTCGAGCAGATAAGATGGCTACCTATCAAATTCCAGTAGATGCTATTCAAACGCAGATTTCCAGGTGTATTTGGAAGTTATACGATTACCGATATTCGACGCTTTGGAGAGATCACTCCAATCCGATTGAAGGAGCCAAATGCACGGTTTGAAGATATCCTTCGCACTACCAGAGTGGTGGCCTCGGATACGACTTCATATATTCTTGGCGAATTTGTAGAATATGGATACGAGGATCATTACAAATATGTGACTGCTGATAAAGGAGGTATTTATCAATCTCTGAATGTGACCGCTGAGAATCCGGATGAGAACATTAGTGCATACAATCGCTGGGGACAGGATAAAAACCTCGGAGTAACTGTAGTCGGTCAGTATTTCAAGGATAAGGAAAATATCCGCCAGTTAATTGGGATTTTGTTGATATCTGTGTTGCTACTTTACTTTATTTTGGCAGCTCAGTTTGAGAGTTTTATCCAGCCATTGATCGTGGTGTTTACCCTTCCTTTGGGAATTGGTGGAGCATTTTTGGTGCTGTGGATTTTCGGAGCTTCGCTAAATGTGATGTCTGCTATCGGTCTGGTGGTGATGCTGGGAATCATGGTAAATGATGCGATTTTGAAGATCGATACCATTAATAGGCTTCGAACAACTTATGTGGAGTCGGATGATATTTCTGCCGCACAAGCACTGGAAATGGCACTTCATAAAGCTGGTCAGATTCGTCTCAAGCCTATCTTGATGACTTCGATTACGACTATTTTGGCATTGATTCCAATCGTGTTTAGCAGCGGCTTGGGAGCTGATTTGCAGCGCCCATTGGTCTTTGCAGTGATCGGGGGTCTGACTATTGGTACACTTACAGCCTTGTATTTTGTGCCTTTGGCTTACTGGTTTACTGTTTCTAAGAAATCATTGAAAACGGCATAATATGACTCCATTCAGAATTCTGATAGTCTTTGTAGTCGTTTCCATCCTTGGGTTGGCAGTGATCCCTATGCTTTCTGTGGATCTGAATCCCAGGGCTCGGTCACCAATTTTATCAGTGCGGTTTAGCATTCCTAATGCATCTCCTGAAATTGTAGAGAAGCTGGCTACATCTCCTTTGGAAGGTGCTTTCTCGAGATTAACTGAGCTGAAGGAAATCAATTCAAGTTCAAATTACAACAGTGGCTCCATTACGCTGACTTTCGACAAGAAGGCTGATATGGAGATGAAGAAGTTTGAGATCTCCAGCATGATCCGGCAGATTTACCCACAGATGGATCAGCGTGTTGGTTATCCTTCGGTGTCACAATCTTCGCAGACTAGTTCGCAGGAGAAGTCCCCGATTTTGACCTATAGTGTGAATGGACCATTTGCTTCTTTTGAAATCAAGAAAATAGCGGAGGATATCCTCAAGCCTGCGCTTACGCGCTACGAGGAGGTGGAGCTAGTGGAAGTGCTGGGAGCAAATAACTTACAGCTTTTTGTCACCTACGATATCCAGAAGATGCAATCTTTTGGCGTCACCAGAAATCAGTTGGCCAATAGCATTCAGAGTGCATTTGGGTTGACATTTCCGGGTGCAGTGATGAATAATGAGGGTCAGACGCTCTTTGTACAAGTAGACCGCTCACTTCAGGACAAGGATCAGCTGGAAAATTTGGTCATCAGCGAAACTGGCGGAAAAGAAGTCCGACTGCGTGATGTGGCAAGCATGACCTTAGAAGAAGCTGAGGCGAACAGGTACTACAGGATCAATGGGAATAATTCGGTGACACTTACCGTGTACAACCGCGATGGAGTGAATAAAGTGCTACTGGCGCAACAGCTGAAATTGGCAATTGAGGACGCTGGGAAATCACTTCCAGCTGGGTTTGAGGTACGATTGGAAAACGACGATACGGAATACTTAGAGAAGGAATTGAATAAAATCTATAAACGATCTGGACTCTCGATCCTGATTTTGGTGGTTTTCATTTTTCTTATCAATAGAAACATCAAATACCTGAGTATTCTCTTTTTAGGGATTTTGGCAAATTTGAGCCTTTGTGCGATTGTACTTTATTTCCTGAAAGTAGATATCCACATGTACTCCTTGGCAGGATTGACGATTAGTTTTGGGTTGATCGTGGATAATGCGATCATCATGATTGATCACTTGCACAAGCACAAAAACCGTCGGGTGTTTCTTGCGCTTTTGGCAGCTTCCATGACCACCATTGCTGCATTGATGATTGTCTTTTTCTTGCCAGAGGAAGACCGCAAAAACCTTACGGAATTTTCCATTGTAGTTTCGGTTATGTTGGGTATTTCGCTTTTGATAGCCTTGGTATTTACGCCGGCCTTCTATCAGGTGATGTTCAAGGAGTCTGTGAAGCAAGGCCGCAAATTGACGCTTCCCAAGTTGCGGAAGCGTGTTAAGTATTTGAGGAATTACGAAAGAAGTATAGCTTGGACGGCAAAATACAGAAAGACATTTATCATCTTCCTTATTTTGCTTTTTGGAACCCCAATATTTTTCCTCCCTGCCAAATGGGATGAGCATGAGTGGTACAACAAGACCGTGGGTAATACCTTCTATCAGGAGGAAATCCGTCCTTACGTAGACAAAGCATTGGGAGGATCCATGCGGATGTTTGTGCGGGGAGTGTATGAGAAAAGTGGCTATCGTGAGGCTGCAAAGACGAAGCTATACGTTTACTGTCGCCTTCCTTTTGGTAATACACTCGAGCAGATGGACTTTATTATGCGAGAGTTCGAATCTTTCCTGGATGATGTGCAAGGCATAGATCAATTCGTTACCTCAGTGTATAGTGGCCAGCAGGGGAGTATAGAAATCACGTTTAAAGAAGCCTATGAAAATGGTGCTTTGCCTTATCAGCTAAAGGGGAAACTATCGGTAAAATCAACTGATTGGTCTGGAGCTCAGTGGAATATCTATGGTGTGGGGCAAGGGTTCTATACCGGAGGTTCCAGTGATCAGATTCCTAGCTATCGAGTGAAAATGAAGGGCTACAATTTTGATGAATTGGAGCGGCAAGCCAATGTTTTGGCAGAAAAGCTTTTGCTTCACAAGAGAATCCAAGAAGTAAAAACAAACGAGCGGGCTGGCTACGGAGAGCAAAAAACGGAGGAATATGTACTTCGTTTGGATCAGAATCGAATGGCGCTGGGACAGACGAACCAGTACGAGGTTTTGACTGCGTTGCAGGACATGTCAAAGCCCGAGAGAACGTCGACTTTTCTGACACTGGAGGAGAAAAATTACGGTTTGATGATTAGAGAACGTAATGCTGCCGACTTCAGTAAGTTTGACATGGAGCAGAAAGGACTGATCGGAGGGGAAAATAAAATCTACAAAGTCTCCGATTATGGTACGTTAACCAAAGAAACGACTACCAATTCACTTCATAAAGAAAACAGGCAATACATCCGAATTGTAGCTTTCGAATACATGGGTTCGAGGAAGTTTGGGGATGAATATTTGGATGAAGTGCTCGACGAAATGAAGATGACTATGCCGATCGGGTATGAGGCGAAGAAGGATTCCTATAGCTGGAATTATGATCAGCAAAAGCGTCAATATGGCTTATTGGGCTTGCTCATTATTGGGATTTTTATGATTTGCTCGGTATTGTTTGAAAACCTCAAGCAGCCAGTTTACATCATTGCGATTATTCCAATCAGTTTCATAGGGTTGTTTCTGATCTTTTCTCTATTTGATTTTTACTTTGATCAAGGCGGATATGCTGCCTTTGTGATGCTGGGAGGCTTGGCTGTGAATGCCGGGATTTTTATCGTCAACGACCTGAATAATAGAAGTCAAGGATTATACAATCGAAATGTTTTGAAATCTGTTGCCGGAAAAGCTATTCCAATTTTGCTTACGATTTTGTCCACTTGTTTTGGATTGATTCCATTTATTATAGAAGGGCAAAATGAGATTTTCTGGTTCTCACTGGCGATCGGGACGATAGGTGGTTTGATTTTCAGTATGGTGGGGGTGTTTTGGGTGTTGCCGGTGTTGTTGTGGAAAAAAACCATTATAGAAAAGATAGCTCCCGCCAAGGTGCAGAGGCGCAAGGGGTTTTTCAGAGTTTTCTCGTGGCGGCGCAGCGACACGGCGGAGTTGGGAAACAGTTGAGGTGTCACCCAAAGCAGCCTACCCTTACCCGGAAGTTGAAGGGTTTTTCATATTTACAAAGATTGTTAAACAGAAATCATTTGGATGAAATGTGTAATCCCCACCACCTGAATGTTTTTTGCCATCGGGTAATTTTCTTCTCTGGGAATTACCACGTGTAATTTCTCTATCCCCAAATCTTCCATTGCTAAGTAGGTGCCTTTGGTGAGCTTGGGGCTAAGGCTGAATTTGATTTCTGCGGCTGCAAGCCATTGGTTATTACGCCTGATCAAGAGGTCAATTTCTGCGCCATCCTGTGTTCTATAGTAGTACATTTCGTCATCGGATTTCAATACCGCAGCAGTTTGATTGATGACAAAAGCTTCCCATGAACTGCCCAAGACGACATTTCCAAAGATGCTGTCCATATTCTTGATCCCAAGCAGATAGTGTAGCATTCCCGTATCGCGAAAATATAGTTTGGGGGATTTGACAAGGCGCTTCTTTGTATTGACTGACCAAGAGGGTAACTCTCTCAAGAGAAATGCATCTAGCAGAAAGCTAAGGTAAGTTTTGATCGTGGGCGCGGTCAATCCTAATGATTTGGCAAAAGCCGCATAGCTGAGCACCCCTCCATGTACAGAGGCAATCATCATCAAAAATTGCCTTGTTACCCTTGGATCTGCGGGTAATCCATACTGAGGTAAGTCTCGCTGAATGTAACTTGTGGTGAAGCTGCGGTACCAATCTTGGACGAAGTCCGAATCATGTGACAAGGCAGGCTCAGGAAACCCTCCATAAATCCAGAGATCTTGGCTCGTTATTTTTTCATTAGTTTCCAAAATAGAAAACGGCATCATTTCCAGGTAGTTGATCCGTCCGGCCAAACTTTCAGAACTTTGACGAAGCAGAGAAGGAGATGCAGAACCAAGTATAATAAATCGTCCCGGCTTTCTAGTTTCATCTATGAGAGCTCTCAGTAAAGGGAAAATAGCAGGCTGATGTTGGATTTCATCTAGGATGATGGTTTTGTCTTGATTTTGGGAGAAGAATAATTCAGGATCATTCAGTTTATTTAGATCAGAGTTTTTTTCTAAATCCAGATAAATAGTATTTGTGTTAAGCAATAGCTGTTTAGCTAGGGTGGTTTTACCTACCTGCCTAGGCCCAACTATTCCAGTCACAGGAAACTGTGATATAGATTTAAGAATGGTTTCTCGATTAGCCTGTGAATCATCCCTGCAAATCTAAAAATTATTTTTAGATTTGCAGGGATGATTTCATTTATATTAGATCCTTTGTCCTATAATTCCCACCTTTCCCGACTAACTTTAAAATCAAAACTCTTTACTATGACTAAATCTCTTCTTTTGAGCCTTACCACACTTTTTGCAACTGTACTTTTTTCCTGTTCTGAAAAAGAAACCATTTCAAACCCAGCTAACCCAGCTCAAGTGCTACAGTTTGAAGTAGTAGACTCTATTATGGTGGATGCGCTGGAAATGTTAGCAGTTTTAGATTATTTGCCTTCCAAGGATTTGTATCTGATGAAGGAACTTCGAAAAGGTAAAATTTTCTTGGTGAATGGCGAAGGGAAGATTATTGACAATCGTGATATAGCCGGTGAAGGCCCCGATCAGATTCAAATGGTGGCTGAAGGCCGATTTTATGGTGAGGAGGGGTATCTTCTTTAAAGAATTTTCCGGAACCATGGATTTCAGTTTGTACAATTTGGATTTCAAAAAGATCAAGAAATTTGATGGCACCCTAGTGGAATTGAATTCCCTATCCATATATAATTATAAGCAGTCATTTTCTGTTTTTGAAGAAGAGGGAAAATCATTTATAGTAGGTGAGGAGCCTAATTCCTTTTCCAAAGCAGCAATTGATCATGAGAAGATTGGAGCGGATTTTTATAACCAAGCGAACGCTGGTTTTATTTATGATCTGGATGAGGATTCAATAACTTATGTAAATACCTATCCTGAGGATTGGGAACCTAAGAAAACCCAAAAATGGGTTGGTGAGAGTTATCCATTCTTAAGCTACAATCCCAAAACAAAAAAGGTGGCTTCATTGCCAGTTAAAGGAAATCAAATGGGCTTGTATAGGTTGGATGGTTACGAATTGATATATGAAACTGGAGTAGAGTTGCAGTCATCCAGATAGGGAGGGACATGTAGCAGATACAGAAAAAGAAGCGATGATTTATTCCAGGTTTCGCTGATATCAAAGCTTTTGGTGATTATCAAATTCGTGCAGTTCTATACAGCTATGCCTGAGGATATATATAATGGCTTTAGAGCCAAAGGAGAGAATTTCCAGTCAGATCCTGAATATAGAGATGCAATGATCAAGTATAGAAAACTGCGAAATATAATCGTGAAAGGAGATCGTCAAATAGGAATCCTGAATGAGTTCCCAGTGGCAGGATCGGTAAATCTTGGTTTGCCAGATGGTATGCTAATCATCAAAGCAGCCGACGGAGAAGTGGAGCGGGATTATAACCTGTTTTATAAAGTGAGGTTGGTGGAGGATTGAGACTTGTTGTTACTTGATTAGCAGTTAATTAACGTTTAAACTAATTATTTTATTTTTTTTATAAAAAATAGTTCAATTTACTTGCATTTTTAGTCGGGGGGGGTAAATTAAAAATGAAATTTCAAGATTACCGGTAAGGGGTGTTTTTCCTCCACCCTACTTGGTGTGAAGCGAGGATTTCATTTTAATAGTTTTAAATTATGAAAAAGCTATGTTTATTATTGGGAGGTCTAATTCTCTATTCATTTTCGGCTTTTGCCAATTATCCTCCTCCCTATTGTACAGATACATGGAACTATTGCAGTACCCATGAGAGTGCAGATATATTTATTGATGCTGCCATAGAAAATTGCTGTGCTGGGTCAAATTTTGAGTTAGTAGATTTATGCGGAGGAAATACTCAATTTATTATTATCACAACAGATGGCCCAAATTCCAGTTGCGGATAAATACGCATATGAAATTTTTAAAGACATCCATTTATCTTATAATTTTATTTTCCTGTTCGGATAAGAAAGTTTCCGAACAGGAAATTTCTGTAATTGTTAGTGATCCACAAAGTTTTAATATTGGATCTATAGATATGTCAGGGGTCATCCCTTTTATGTTTATCCCGGATCAAGAAAATAAAAACAACTTTCTGATCTATAATCAATATTTTAGACGTATAGATAGTCTGTTTTTTCTTTCGGATACTGTGTTAGCTCGTAAAGGAAATGAAGTTCCTGTTGAGGGTCCACACGGAGTCCAAAATTTTAAAAGTTTTTTTTCTAATCTTGATTACTTAGTGTATTTGAGTGGGTATGGGGTAGGAATAGATGGAGAGGAAGGTATTGATTTTGTGAATTTGGAATCATTTGATTTTATCGAAAATGATAATATGACCCAGTACGTGAGGGATATTAGTTCAAATGAGACTTTTACAGGGATAAGTACAAAAAACGATATTTATTTTATCACCAAGAATTTTGTGGATAACCAATTTGCTGTTAATCATTTTGACCTCTTCACTAAGCAACTAGAATTAATCGATTTCCAATTAAAAGACGAATTACTTAAGGTTCAGGATCCTGTCTTCAAATATAAAAATGCTGAAGTTAGAGCATTTAATTTCCCTTTTTTACTCGCCCATATAGATAAATTAATAGTTTCATATCCATTTGTGAATACAATTCAGATGATGGATGTGCAGTCAAAAATGAGTAGAGAATTTACGCCGCTAAATGAAAATTTCCCCTCAATTAAAAAGGAGCCTTTGTCTATATCTATGGATCCAACTTATGAAGAAGGAAGTGAGATGACAAGTAAGTGGTCTAATGACGTATATTTTGGCCCGATTCTACCATATCGAAATCAATTTTTTTACAGAATAGTAAGGTCCCCAGTCGTAGAAACTAGTAAAAAATATTATATAGAGGTCTTTGATATGGATTTTAATAAACTCTTGGAGAAAGAGTTATTGGAGTTGAGAGATGTTCCAAAGTTGAATTATTTTTCAACGGGTGATGATATCATCTTTCACCCAATCAAATATTTCGAAGATGATGAAGACTTCTATAATTTTTATAGAGCGAATATCGAAAGGGTAATAGATTGATGTTATGTTACCTCTCTAATAAAGGGATCGCTCACCAATAAAGCTGCCGATGGAGGAGTGGAGCGGGATTTTAACCTGTTTTATAAAGTGAGGTTGGTGGAGGATTGAAAAGCCTAATGGTAATATTGATATCACCTAAACGCATCATACACCACTATCCCCACCGAAGCTGTAATCAATTGAAGCGGACTATTCCGGGGGTTGTATTCAAATTCTCCATCGCCCTTGTCAGGCAAGTAATTAGTATCTCCTTTGGTTAAAAAGTGCATGGTTCCTCCGTCTTGGTAGTTGATTCTTAGCTCCAATTTTCCTCCATCGATTCCCGGCAGGGGAAACTGTATTCCTCCGCCGACCTTGTATGCAAAAGCCCAATCCTGCATGTCTTTGCCTGCTTCCACTACATCTTCAAAAATAGTAGGTCGTATTTTGAATCTCGAATAGAGGTAATTGGCACCTACCTGTATTTCCACAAAAGGAGTAAGCTTGCTAGTCATCGAAGGAAGGTATCTAAAGACCGCCATGCCCGAGGTGTAATTATTATTTCTTCTGATCCGAAAATCTTCCACAAAACCAGGGTAGAGGTCATTTCTAACTTCCATTTTCGTCCCATAGATTCCGTAGCTTACTTCCAATCCAGCCTGAATAGGTTGAGCATAGAATTCATACAGTAGTATTCCGGATAGGGTTGGGAAAAATGTTTTGTCCACTTCTTGCTTCAACTTCGACACAGGTATGCCACCTTTGAAGTGTCCTCCGGCTATGAAAAACTGCGCTTTTAGACTTGTCGCGATGCCTAGAAAAAGAAGAAGGAGTATAGATTTCCGCATAAACTTACAGTTAGTTATGTAAATCCGCAATCGCACCAGTAAAGGCCTAAAAGCGACTTCTAATATGGTAAAAGTTGGCATTTAGGCCACTTCGGTCATCGGTCTCCCGATAACTATCGGGACGTCCTGTAAAGCAAAGAAACTATCGCTACTGGCATCATTGCTGACAATCATAATAGTTAGCTATGCATACGGAACAAATAGGTGTGTTTGTTTAGCGAATTCCAAAAAAGTAAAGAAGAAGCCATTTATGTATACTCATCTGTTGCTTTAGCGGACTTTAGTATCTTGAAGATGTCAAACCTAAAATTAACCCATGAACACCTCAGATTCCCGAAGGAATTTCCTTAAAAAATCCGCTTTGCTTGGTACAGGTCTTAGCTTAGCTGGCAGTACTTCACTTCAGGCTTTTGCCGAAATTGCCAAATCCAAAAACAAACTACCCGCCTGGAAAGGCTTTAACCTATTGGACTTTTTCTCAGATCATCCTGATCGGGGCAGACCCACCAAACCAGAATACGTGAAATGGATCGCCGATTGGGGATTTGATTTTGCCAGAATTCCTATTTCCTATCCAAGCTACCTGGATATAGATCGCTCCCGTCCGATTCGTCATGACGAGGTATTGAATTTTGACGAAAGTCGATTGGATAAAGTGGACGAACTCGTCGAGCGCTGTATTTCTCAGGGTTTGCATGTAAGCTTGAATCTGCATCGTGCACCTGGTTTTTGCATCAACGCAGGCTTTGTAGAACCCTATAATCTCTGGAAAGATCAGGAAGCACAAGATGCATTCTGTGCGCACTGGGAAATGTGGGCAAAGCGATACAAAGGAATCTCCAAGAAGAAATTAAGCTTTGATCTGGTCAACGAGCCTTATCAGCGTGAAGATCCCAATGATCAGCACAGTCCGGGGGGACCAGTAGATGTAGTGGATTATCATCGGGTCGCCAAAGCTGCTTTGGAAACCATCAAATCAGTGAAAAAGTCTCGATTAGTGATAGCGGATGGAAATGGTGGGGGAGGTACGGCAATGCCAGAATTTGCGGATTTGGAGCTGGCGCAAAGTTGCCGAGGGTATCACCCATTCCCGATTTCACATTATAAAGCAGGTTGGGTGTATAAAGATCCTTCAACTGTTCCTCCGGTAGATTGGCCATTGACGCAAGGGGAAAGGACGCTTGGCATTGAAGAAATCAGACGGTATTATGCGCCTTGGAAAGCGTTAGTTGATCAGGGAATTGGTGTGCATTGCGGAGAATGCGGCTGCTATAATGAAACTCCCCATGAGGTATTTCTGAGTTGGTTTGGGGACGTGCTGACAGTTTTAAAAGAAAATGGAATTGGGTTTGGGATTTGGGAATTTTCAGGAGCTTTTGGAGTAATGAATTCCGGAAGAAAAGACGTGGAATATGAAGACTGGTACGGTGAGAAACTTGATCGGAAGTTTTTGGAATTACTAAGAGCTCAGATTTGAAAAAGTCATAGAGTAAGTAAAAAAGGTCAGGGATTTCGAAATCCCTGACCTTTTTGCATTAATAAGGGGAAACCTTATACAATGGAATTTTCAAGCCTACATATACATCAGCACTTTTGGAGGAGCTGGAAATTAGATTTGTCAAAATTGATCCTGAACCTATGGTTACAGGACCAGCCCGGAAACCAAAGCCCCAAGCCACGCTTGAATCGTATTGTCTTACACTAATAGGGCTGTAAACACTTATCCATCTCATCTCAAATCGAGGAGTGACTGAGAATGAATTGATAATGTTGCTGACAGGAATATCAGACACTTTTTTTACAGAGAGTGCTCCTTGAGCACTTACAAAAAACCTATTGGTGATGCTATAATCAGCAAAAACTTGAATAGCTGTTGGTAGGCCAAACTTAGTTTTTTCTAACGTTTCTGACCCTCGGTAATTGTCCGCAAGAACTTCCTCTAGGTCTTTTTCGTCAAATTCATTAGCATCAATTGTGGCATTCATGTCATATCTGAAATTACTTGTGCCGCTGTAATTAATAGCCCCGATATCCGTGACAGATAGCCCAACTCTTAATTTGTAAGGGTTTTCATCCCAATTATCTGAATCTCTAAATTCATACACCACTCCCAGATCTGCTCCAAAACCACCCGTGATATCTGCAAAATCAATTTCCTCTGAGTCAAAACCAGAAGTGTAACCATAATTCAGATTACCTGCCGTAGTAAGTGCTTCGTTTGTAGAATTGTAATTAGCTGATAAATTTGGGCTAAATCCAAAAACTCCACCCGCACCAGCTAGGTATTTGATTGTGGCGCCGGCTTTCAAGAAATGCTTATCCTGCTCCCAGACTACCCGGGCATAGGTTACTCCGAATTCTGCCCAAGCGTGGACGACTCCTGAAAGATCATCCATTGAGACATTGAAATTATCTACATCCTCATCGCCAGAGGTGACTTCGTAAAGCTCGCCGCCAATATTATGGATGTTGAAAAATGCTCTCGCACGCGTAGTGATTCCTATACTACTTTTTTCATTGAGATTGAAAAGGGCAGAGGGGCCTAGAATGTCCACATTACCAAAGAAATTATTGTTATCCAATGGGTTTTTCTCAGCATCAGTATCGAAATCAAAACCATCACTAAAGTTTTTAAGATTGCTTAAATCTATACTGATGAAATCGTTTCCCACAAAAGCGCTGGCAGAAAAAAGGTTGATGTCCAGCTTCATTCTAGAATCTGCCGCATTTGCTGGATTGATCAAGAGAGAATGTACTCCTGCATAATTGTCAATGGTACTACCTACAAAAGACTGTGCAGAAGTAAGGTTTGTGGCATTGAAAATAAGCAGAATGATAAGGAGATTTAAGTAAAATTTTTTCATGACGTAGTTATTAAAAATTAAGTTTAAAATTGAAAAAGAGTCTATTGCAAGCAGATAAATATAATATATCCGCTGTTATTAACTGGAAATGAAATCCAAAATCCCAATTTCAATTGTTTTATACAAATTGGAAGTAGTTTACGGTTACTTTGAGTTAGAATGTGGAATTGGATAGGTTAAGTAGATTGACTTAGAATTTTGATAAATAGTCCAATTTAGCTTTAAATCGCTCCACCGGCAGAAATTGCTTTTCTAGATTTGGTGCAAAAGGCACCGGCGTATCCAAGCTTCCTTCCCGCATCACGGGAGCATCCAAGTACTCAAAACAATGTTCGGAAATCCAAGCGCAGATTTCAGCTCCAATTCCACCCGTCAGGCAATCTTCCTGTAAGAAAATCACTTTTCCAGTCTTTTTTAATGTAGCTTTCACAGCTTCTTTATCCCAAGGTAATAGCGTTCTCAAATCTAAAATATCGGCTGACAAATTTAGTTCTTCCACTGCTTTCAATGCCCAATGAACTCCCATTCCATAGGTGATGATGGAGATTTCGCTTCCTTCTTTTACCAAATTTGCTTTGCCAATTTCAACCGTATAATATTCGTCTGGAATCTCAGAGCTTATAGATCTATACATTCCCTTGTGCTCAAAGTAGAGGTAAGGATTTGGATCTTCGAAAGCCGCATTCAGCAGGCCTTTCGCATCGTAAGGGTTGGATGGATAGACGATTTTAAGGCCTGGCGTATGGAAAAACCAAGCTTCGTTGGACTGGGAATGGAAAGGTCCCGCAGCCATCCCAGCTCCAGTTGGCATTCTAACTACCACATCAGCATTTTGTCCCCAGCGGTAATGGATCTTTGCTAGGTTATTGACTATTTGATTAAAGCCTACAGAAACAAAGTCTGCAAATTGCATTTCAACCATGGCTTTGAAGCCCCTGATGGAAAGTCCAAGTCCAGTTCCTATGATCGCGCTCTCGCAAAGTGGTGTATTGCGAACTCTATCCGCTCCAAATTCTGCCTTGAAACCATCTGTGATTTTGAAAACTCCTCCGTATTCTCCTATGTCTTGACCCATTAGAATGAGATTAGGGTATTTTTCCATGGATTGACGGAGCCCATCTGAGATTGCGTCAACTAGTCGCTTTTCGGATTTTGGCGAGTTTGGAGAAGGTGAAATAACTTCCTGCGAAAATGGCGCATAAACATCCCTTAGTTCAGTTTCTAGGTTAGGGGAAATGGCTTCCTCAGCGAAGGCAATATCCAACCCATCATTTATGGCTTTTTTGACTTTTTTATTAATCCGTTCTTTTGACTTCCCATCTAGCATGCCTAATTCTTCCAAGAAGTGCTCGTAGTTTTCCACGGGATCCAGTTTGCTCCAATCCTCCATCAGTTGCTTGGGTACGTACTTGGTTCCTGAAGCTTCCTCGTGTCCTCTCATCCGAAAAGTGATGGCTTCTACCAAAACAGGGCGTGGGTTTTGACGGATATCTTCAGCTAGATTTTTGATGGCAGTATATACTTCGAGTACATTATTTCCTTGGATTCGAATAGCTTCCATTCCATATCCAGGACCTTTTTCGGTAAAGTGTTTGAAGGCGAATTGCTCTTCACTCGGTGTTGAAAGCCCGTAGCCATTATGCTCCACCACAAAGATCACAGGCAATTTCCAGACCGCTGCCACATTCAAACCCTCGTGAAAATCACCTTCCGAACTTGCTCCATCTCCCGAGAAAACAACCGTTACTTTCTTCTCTTGCGAAAGCTTATCCGCTAAAGCGATTCCATCTGCAATGGCTAATTGAGGGCCAAGATGAGAGATCATTCCTACGATATAATGCTCGATTGACCCAAAGTGAAAGGAGCGATCCCGGCCTTTGGTGAAACCCGAAAGCTTTCCCTGAAACTGAGCGAAAAGCCGCTCCAAAGGCATATTTCTCCCAGTGAAAATTCCTAGATTTCTATGCATCGGAAGGATGAATTCGTCTTCATTCAGAGCATTTACTACCCCAATAGAAATTGCTTCCTGACCCCAGCCACTAAACCATTTGGATATTTTACCTTGGCGTAATAGAATCAGCATTTTTTCCTCGATCCTGCGAGGTATGATGAGCGATTCGTAGAGTTCTATCAGTTTTTGATCAGTTAGATTCTTTCGGTCGAAAGCTAAAGTTGCGGTAGTGGTTTCCATGGAATGGCGATTTCCATCCTAAGTTACAGGAAGGAAGCAAAAAGGCAAAGGAAGAATCCGCGCCCTGCAAAAGGGCCCCGACGTGAATCGGGGCGAAAAATAAAT
This sequence comes from Algoriphagus sp. 10J20-15, assembly GCF_055809615.1. Classification (NCBI taxonomy): domain Bacteria; kingdom Pseudomonadati; phylum Bacteroidota; class Cytophagia; order Cytophagales; family Cyclobacteriaceae; genus Algoriphagus; species Algoriphagus sp. 10J20-15. The sequence goes on along the minus strand of NZ_JBVVUG010000043.1, from coordinate 19,913 downwards.
GCAAGGAGTTAAAAAGTTTGCTGTACGTCTCAAAAGTAGAAAAAAGGGGTTGCTCCAACTCAGAAAGCGAGTTAAGCTTAGTTTAAGATTATGTAGTTGGAAATGATCTTTAGATAATATTGGCTTAAGAAAGCAAAAAAATCATCTGGTAATAGGCTGATGTCCAAAAGAAAATAGAAATTGAGAACATAACTTTAACCCAAAATCTAGCACCTATGAAAATCAAGTCACTCGGCCTTTTAGTCAGTATTTATTTTTTAACTGCCCTTGCTGTATTCTCCCAAACTCCACGCAAAACTTTAATCAGCATTTCTTCAGATAAATTTTATATCAATAATGAATTGACTTATGCTGGTCAAATATGGAATGGACATACTATTGAAGGTTTATTGATGAATTCAAGAATGGTGCAAGGAGTATTTGATGATCTAAATGCGGAAACTGTTAAAAATTGGGTGTATCCAGACACTAAGAAATGGGATGCAGATCGGAATACGGATGAATTTGTAAGCCATATGGCTAAATGGAAGTCTTACGGCTTGTTATCCTTTACGATTAACCTGCAGGGAGGAAGTCCGTACGGCTATTCTCAAAGTCAGCCTTGGATCAATTCTGCCTACACCGAAAGTGGAGAGCTACGACCTGCTTATTTCAATCGCTTGGAGAGGATATTGGATAAAGCAGATGAATTGGGAATGGCGCCTATGCTTGGACTGTTTTATTTTGGGCAGGATGAAAACCTTGCTGATGAAAAAGCTGTGGTAAATGCTGTGAGCAATGTAATTGACTGGTTGCACAGCAAAGATTATAGAAATGTGCTAATCGAAGTAAACAATGAATGTAATATTCGCTATGATCATCCAATTCTTCAGCCTGAGCGAGTTCATGAATTGATAGATCTGGTGAAAAGTAAGCAGAAAAATGGGTTTCGATTTCTTGTGAGCACTAGCTATGGTGGGGGAGAAGTGCCAAAGGAAAATGTCGTGCGAGCTTCCGATTTTATTTTGCTTCATGGCAATGGTGTGAAAGATCCGAGAAAGATTATTGAGCAGGTGGAAGCGACTCGTAAGGTGAATGGATATATGGATAAACCTATCGTTTACAATGAAGACGATCATTTCAATTTTGATCAGGATTTAAACAATTTTACCGCTGCGGTTTCCGCCTATGCTTCCTGGGGTTATTTTGATTTCCGCATGAAGGATGAGGGATTTGAAGAAGGGTATCAAAGTGTGCCAGTTGATTGGGGAATCAACTCTGAGCGGAAGAAGGGTTTTTTCGAGTTGTTGAAGGAGATAACGGGGTATTGAAGAATTTAAAATGAAAAATTTAAAATTTTGAAACTCGCATAAACTCTATCAGAGAAGCAAAACCTTTGAGGTTTTACAAACCTCGGAAGTTTAGTTAAAATTAATCCCAATCCTGAAAGTTTTCACTTGCAAGAATAGAAAGAGCTGCCTTTTTAATAGAGGCAGTCTGAAGACTGCAAATTGGTAAGCACAAGTCATGAGACTTGGGCTAGGTGGTTTATGTTTAGAGATTAGGCTCATTTTAAATTTCAAATTCTCAAATTTTAAATTCAAAAAAGTGTGAAGCTACTTTTTTGTCTACCTTTGCAGCCTCAAAAAGTAGGAAAACTGTGAAAGCGAGAACGTTAAAAAAAGACAAAGTCAATATTGTAACCATGGGTTGCTCCAAGAATCTTGTTGATTCGGAGGTGCTACTTACCCAGCTTCGAGGCAATGGCATCAACGCTACCCACGAGTCGGGCACGGATGACAATAACATCATCATTATCAATACTTGCGGGTTTATCGACAATGCAAAGCAGGAGTCTATCGACACCATTTTGCAATATGTGGATGCCAAAGAGCAAGGTTTGGTGGACAAAGTCTATGTGACAGGGTGTCTTTCGCAGCGTTACAAAGATGATCTGGAGAAGGAAATTCCACAGGTCGATGCATTTTTTGGTACTAGGGATTTGCCTGCGATTTTGAAGAAATTCAAAGCAGACTACAAACATGAGTTGGTAGGGGAGCGCTTATTGACGCACTCTTCGCACTATGCATATATGAAGATTTCCGAAGGTTGTGATAGACCTTGTTCTTTCTGCGCTATTCCTATTATGCGTGGAGGACACATTTCCAGACCAATTGAAGAATTGGTGAAGGAAGCGGAGCATAAAGCCGCTGGCGGAACGAAGGAGTTGCTTTTGATCGCTCAGGACTCTACTTACTATGGATTAGATATCTATAAAAAGCGGAATCTCGCTGAGTTGATGCGCAGACTTTCTGATGTGAATGGCATTGATTGGATTCGTCTACATTATGCCTATCCAACTGGTTTCCCTATGGACGTGATTGAAGTAATGAAGGAGCGGGAGAATATCTGTAATTACCTGGACATTCCTTTGCAGCACGGTTCTACAGATGTGCTGAAGGCTATGCGTCGAGGTACAACTCGCGAAAAACAAGAAAACTTAATTCACAGCATCCGTGATATTTTGCCTGATATCGCTATTCGTACCACACTAATTGCCGGACATCCTGGAGAAGGTGAGAAGGAATATCAGGAGATGGTTGACTTTGTGGAGCGAATGAAATTTGAGCGTTTGGGAGTATTTACCTATTCTCATGAGGAAAACACGCATGCTTATTCTATGGAAGACAACATTCCTCAGGAAGTGAAGCAGGAGCGTGCAAACAACTTGATGGAGATTCAGGAGCAGATTTCTTACGATTTGAACCAAGAGAAAATCGGCAAGTCATTCAAAGTCCTAATTGATAAAAAAGAAGGCGGTCACTTCGTAGGTCGTACGGAGTACGATTCTGTGGAAGTGGATAATGAAGTGTTGATCGATGCTTCAAAATTCTATTGCCGAGTTGGAGATTTTGTAAATGTGAAAGTAACTGATGCGACAGAGTTTGATCTGTATGCTGAAGTGGAGGAGTAATTAGAGTTTGGATTTGAAATAACACGAAATGCTAATCCATCGTATTAGCTAGAGTATTTCAAAATTGTTAACTTTCATCATGCTGACTATCAATCCAAAGTATATTACAGACCAATTAGGAAATAAGATTTCTGTGGTTCTTTCAGTGAAGGAATTTGAAGCAATGGTGGAAATGCTTGAGGAAATGGAGGATGTTCGTCTTTATGATCAAGCCAAAAATTCTTAAGATCCTTCCATTCCAATTGAGGAGGCATTTGAAATGATAGCTGCTCTTAGAAAAGGGGAATAATGGCTTATCAGATCGTCGATCTGTATGCAAGGGTTGAGGGGTAGGATGAAATATCGCCTGCTTCGGTGTCGTTATGCTGCTTCTCCAGAAGCAGCATTTTCATTATTTTTAAAGTTCAGTGTGCAACTGACTCCTTATTATTTACGAAATAATTTTTAAACTTTAATAATGAGGCCATTTCAAGTTTCTGATCAGCATGCAGTTTACTTTTTAGAAGGTAACTACCTTCAGTTGAGGCCTCTTTGCGTGTAATTTTTAATAAAATCTTACTAGATATTTGCAATGTATAATAATAATATTGATTTAGTTTGTAGTGTTTACAAACTGTTGACTACGTCAGCTATTTTAAACTAAATCTTTTAGAATTATGAAAAAAATGATTTTTGGCTTAGTGGGATTATTTGTTTTGTCCCTTGCCGCATTACCTGCAAATGATGCCATAGCTAATCCATACAAGATTGTGTGGCAACGGTGTGGAGCGGGAAGTGAGGTAGATTAGGTAATTCGTTGTAGGCTCGAAGGTGGAGATGAATGTTTTGCAAATTGGCAAGGATTCTGTGACGAACCTCCGGAAATAGGAGGTTGATTTGTAAAAATATATACCTTGGCTATAGTTTCTGTTAGCCAAGGTATAGTTAATTAGAAATCTTGAATTTATGACTCGAATACAACTCTGTTTTGCCTTCACTTTACTTTTTAGTGTTAGCTGTAATAAAGCCCCTTCAAAATTTTCTTATCGGCCAATTATGTCTGAGAAACCTTTATTAGTTTCAGAAATAGGCGAATCTTTAGATATTATAGAAATTCAAACCAAATATCCCATTTCTGGCACGCCGACAATTTTGAAGTCAGATCGGTATTATTATCTATTTGAGCAAGGAGTTGTAACCACTCTTCACCAAATTGGACTCAATGGCAAGGTGGTTAAAAGTATAGATTTTGGTTTTGATGATAAGTTAAATGCTGACGCAATAACTCAGGTTGTTTTAAAGCAAGATCATATTGGCATTATTTCTAGAGGAAATTCTATAGTCTTTTTTGATGAAAATCTTGAAGAAGTAAATACTGAAAACCTTCCATTTAAAGCCCACTTCCACTTTAACCTGAATGAGCAAACCACTATTTCTTACAATAATCGAATCGATGATTTGGAAGACTATGACATATTAGTAGATCGGAATGGCGTATTGTCAAAAGAACTTCCTATTCGGAAAGATGAATACAATTTTGTCTATAAATCCTACTCACCCTTTTCGAATTGGAATGAACAAGTACTTTTTTCTCAAGCATTCAATGATACAATTTATGTCTTAAATGAAGAGGGGTTTAAGCCATTGGCTATTGTTGATTTTGGTGCTGATGCGGTAAATAAGGAAAGATTTCTTCAAATCCAACATGCGATGGATATGTTGACATTTTTCAATGAACGCAATTATAGTTATTTGATGGGTGAAGTTTATGGTCTTGGGGATCATCGAGTTCTTTTCCAGATAAGTGAAAAAGGGAGACAAAAATTGGGATTAATTGATTTCCAATCAAATGAATTAACGATTTATCCAGGGATCTTGGACAATTCTATATCAGGAATGGCATTAAGTCACCCGCAATTTTCCAACAACGGGAAGCTGAATTTTGCTATATCTGGAGAGCAAATAATGGAGAAGTATGATCATCTACCTGAATCTTTTAAACACCAGCTTTCTCCAAATTACGCTGAATCCTTTTTTATTTTTGAATTGACAATCAAAAACTAGTGCCATATTATTTATATGAGTCTTAGATTTAGTCCGGCTTCTCAAGAAGCAGCATTTTTTTTGTTCTTTCAAGATTTCGAAGAACCCCAAAAAATCTAAATCCTTAAAATCCCTTGTTCGTCTGGAGATTTGCTGTGTTCATAGAGATTTTTTTCTCGACCTTAGTTAATTAGCCAATTTGAGCCTGTCAACAACTCAAATATTCTAATTATGCAAAAAGCAAAATCAATTCTCGCAATTGGACTTTTGGTAGTCTTATTAAATTCCTGTGTGTATTCACTGTTTCCTATTTACACAGATGATACGCTAGTATATTTCCCGGAATTATTAGGTCGATGGGAGATGAATGATGAAGATTATATAGAATTTAGAAATACTTCTTCCGGGCCTAATTTTTTTGGTTCATCCGAATCTGCCGACTTATCTAAAAATAAAGAATACGCTATTGAGATTATGGAAGGTGGGGATTTAATTAAATTCAAAGGCCATATTGCCAAAATAGGGGACGACTTATTTCTAGACTTGTATCCTGACGATCCTTATTCAGCTGAGGGTTTAGGTTCTAATATGATTCCAGTGCATACTTTTGCTAAATTGAAATTCAGCGGTATGCAACTATACCTGACTTCATTTGATTTGGAAAAATTGAATAAGCTTTTTGAAAGTAATCTGATCCGATTGAGACATGAAAATGTGGACGGAACGATCCTAATTACAGCTCAGCCTAAGGAAATTCAGAAATTTATCGACAAATATTCTGATGACGAGTCGGTGTTTGAGGATACGGAGACTTACAAGAAAGCCAGCTAATCAGTATTTATGATCAAGCTCATCAACTCAAAATGGTTTCAGCATCCGGTTTTTTGGATGCTTTCCATTTATGCGATCGGAAATTATTTTTCGATATCGAGTGTCTTCAAGTTCATAGATGTTTTTTATGCATTGCTTTTTCATGTTCCTCTATTCTTTCTAGTTTATTTCAATTTAAGAGTACTGATTCCTAGGTTTCTCGACCAAGGAAAATACCTGCTTTACTTTCTGAGCATTCCGTTGCTTTTATTGGCGACGTATGTGATTCATGAACTCACGTTTGAGGTAATGTTTCCGCTTTTAGATTCTGAGTTCTATATGGTTTCCTTCACAGAGTGGCAGGTTTTAGTGAGTATTTTCTTGATTTATCTGATTCTTACTACGCTTATCAAATTGTCAAAATCCTGGTACACACTGCAGCAGGTAGAGAAAGAGAAATTGTCTCTTGAACTCAATTCTCTCAAAACTCAAATTAACCCACACTTCCTATTTAATAGCCTGAATAGCATTTATTCGCAGGCTTTGGCCAAAAGCGATCAGACTTCTGAAACAGTTTTGGAGCTTTCTAATTTGCTTCGATACATGCTTTATGAGGTAGAAGAAGATAAAGTGCCTTTGGTGAAGGAGGTGGAAATGCTGGAAAATTACATCGAGTTGCAAAAGCTTAGATTGGAAGAGGGGTCCAAAGTCGGGTTTACTTTGGAAGGTGAATTAGAAGGGGTGGTGATTGCACCACTGTTGTTATTTCCCTTGGTGGAAAATGCCTTCAAACATGGAATGAAAGATGATTCTGAACAGGCATTTATTGACATCAAGCTGAAAGTGGATACAGCTATCTCTTTTTCGATCAAGAATAAGTTGGGCCAGATCGATGACATGGAAAAAGGAAAGTATGGAGGGATTGGGCTAGAAAACGTAAAAAGAAGACTGGAACTTATTTATCCTAATTCTTATGAATTAGAAATTCTAAAAACCGAAACAGAATTTCGAGTTAATTTGACACTTATATGATCCGATGTGCAATCATAGATGACGAACCACTCAGCAGGGATGTTTTGAGACAATTCATCTCTGATCATCCAGATCTAATCCTTTCTGGGGAATACAAAGATGCACTGGAATCAATCTCAGGAATTGAGTCAAATCCCGTTGACTTGCTACTCTTGGATATCAATCTACCGAAGCTTTCGGGTATCAATTTTTATAAGACACTGGCGAATAAACCTCTGGTGATATTCACTACAGCATATCCGGAATTTGCCTTGGATGGCTTTGAGCTTAATGCTGTCGATTACCTGATGAAGCCAATTCCCTTTGATCGCTTTTTGCAAGCCATTCAGAAAGTAAAAGAACGCCTGAAGACTCAGCAAGATTCACCTGAGTACATTATGCTGAAGGTGGATAAGAAGTTATATAGAACTGCTTTTGAGGAGATATTATTTTTTGAGGCTTTTGGAGATTATGCTAAAGTGTATTTGGCAAGTCAGGTGTTGATCATTACTTCGACGATGAAAAAAATGGAGGCAGAATTACCCAAGGAGCTTTTCGTGCGAACTCATAAGTCCTTTATCATTAACACTTCCAAAGTGGAATTTATCGAAGGGAATCAAATTAAAATTGGAGGAAAAATGATACCAATTGGTATGCGTTACCGTGAGAATCTGCTGAAGCAATTGAATTGAGGAATATAGAATCACCAGTTATGCTGCTTCTCCAGAAGCAGCTTTTAAAAATATTAAGAGATGTTGATTTTAGTCGGTTTAATCATATTTGGATTGGGTGTTTATTTATACCGTAAGGTTATTGTTCCTGACAAAGTAGGCTTACATAAGTTTAATTATTTAGACAAATTCAGGAGAAACGCTTTGATCTACTTTTTATTGATTGGAGGTAGTATAATGGTAGTAAGAGAATTGATCATTTGGATTTGGTTTTAGGTTGTTTTTTGTACTGCTTCTGGAGAAGCAGGACAACGCACCTTTTGCCCTTTCACCCGATCTACCTAATTTAGCATTCTAAAATCACCCGAATGCAATTGATCGAAGTCACCACGCCAGCCCATCAAAAAGAGTTTATCGAGATGGCTGTGAGGTTATATAAAAACGAGAAAAACTGGATCCGGCCTCTTGACGCAGATATCGAGGGGCTTTTTCATAAAGAAACCAATAAGCTATTTCGAAATGGAGCCAAAGCCAAGCGCTGGATTTTGCAAAATGACAAACAAGAAACCATCGGTCGTGTAGCAGCTTTCATCAATCCTAAGATGAAGGAAAAACAACCGACAGGAGGTTTAGGATTCTTTGAATGTATTGACGATCAAGATGCGGCATTTTTACTTTTTGATACGGCAAAAGCCTGGCTGGAAAGCGAAGGAATGGAAGCCATGGACGGACCGATTAATTTTGGAGAGCGCGACAAATGGTGGGGATTGCTCGTGGATGGATTCACAGAGCCGAATTACAATATGCCGTGGAACTTTAAATACTACCAAAAGTTCTTCGAGGATTACGGTTTCCAGATTTACTTCAAGCAGTTTACCTACGCGAGAAATGTTCAGGGCTTAGGCTTTGATGAGAAAATGATAGCCAGAGCAAAAGTGGTTATGGATAATCCTGACTATGAATTCCATTACCTGAAGGGAAAGGAGCTAAAGGAAAAGGCGCCGGAATACTTTATGACTGTCTATAATAAAGCTTGGGCTAGGCACATGGGCAAATCACTTGCGCTGAAAGAAGCGCAGATGATGTTTGCCAAGATGAAACCGATTATTGAGGAAAAGCTGATTTACTTCGGGTTTTATAAAGGCGAACCCGTTTCCTTCTTTATTCAGATTCCGGAAATCAACCAGATCTTCAAGCATGTGAATGGCAAAATGGACTTGATCGGTAAACTCAAATTTCTTTGGTACAAAACCTTCTCACCTCCCAACAAAATGCTTGGTCTGGTGTTTGGAGTAGTGCCTGAGCATCAGGGAAAAGGGGTGGAGAGTGCGATGATCATCACCTACGACAAGATGAGCGGCAAGCCTGATTTTCAATACAAAACTATTGAGATGAACTGGATTGGCGATTTCAATCCAAAGATGATGCGTGTTTGTGAACAGCTTTTGGCAGATATTTACAAGACTCATCATACCTACCGCTATTTGTTTGATCGAGAAAAGCCATTTGAAAGACACCGCATATTTGATTGACCCTTGCCATTTACGATTTGAGATTTATGATTTACGAGATCTTTATATGCTATTGAGATATTCTCCCAATTAGCCTTTGAAGTCTCTTTAAGCCTAATCTTTTAACAGTAATTTCGAATGAAGAATGCTGAATGTTGAATATCGAAGTATCGATAACCACTGAAATCAATTTTCCAATATTTCAATTTTAAAATTTTCCAATACAGAATAAAAAATGAAAAAATACGACGTAACCGGCATAGGGAATGCCTTAGTAGATATAGAATTCAAAGTAAAAGATCAGTTTTTTGCTGACAATGGCGTGGAGAAAGGGCTCATGACTTTGGTGGATGAGGATCGTCAAAATGCTCTCATGGCGGTGATCAACACCGAAGAAGCAAAGAAGCAATGTGGAGGTTCAGCAGGAAATACAGTAATCGCTATTTCTCAGTTTGGAGGTAAATCCTACTATTCCTGTAAAGTTGCAAATGATGAACTTGGCCACTTCTATATGAATGACATGAAGGATGCGGGTGTCTCTCACAACTTGAATGAAAGCAGTTTGGCGGAAGGTATCACAGGTAAATGCCTAGTAATGGTAACTGAAGACGCTGAACGTACGATGAATACATTTTTGGGAATCACACAAACCTATTCCACAGGAGATGTAGATGAGGCTGCGATCAAAGATTCTCAATATTTATATATCGAGGGCTACCTGATCACTTCTGAGAATGGTAAGCAAGCGATGAAGCATGCAAAGAAAATCGCTGAAGATAATGGGGTAAAAGTAGCCTTGACCTTCTCCGATCCGGCTATGGTGAAGTACTTCAAAGACCCCATGACTGAGGTGATCGGTGCAAGTGTGGATTTACTCTTTGCTAATGAGGAAGAAGCGATGACTTTCACAGGAAAGGATAATTTGCTTGAAGCCCGTGAGGAATTGAAGAAAGTAGCTAAGCACTTTGTAATCACGCAGGGGAAAAACGGTGCCATGATCTTCGATGGAGATACCTTTATTGATATCGAACCTTATGCAACAACCGCGATCGATTCGAACGGAGCAGGAGATATGTTTGCGGGAGCCTTTATGTATGGTATTACAAACGGGCACAGTTATGCCTCAAGCGGGAAGCTTGCATCCATGGCGAGTTCGAAAATTGTAAGTCAATTTGGTCCTAGGCTTCAATGGCATGAAGCAAAAGATATTTTAGCAAGACTAAATCCATAAAATAAGGCCCTGAAAAATGATTATTCAGGGCCTTATTTTTTATTAATATATCTTCCTAAATTTTTAGATTAGAGTTAAATGTTATTTTTTTAGGGAAATTTAGGATGAATGGTAAACAATAAGTTTGAATTTGTCTTTTGAAGTTACCATTCAAAGATTTTATCAATGAGAATATAATCCAACATACAATGATGAGAAAACTTACTGCTTTGGGGTTAGTAGCAGGAATGCTGAGTATTCCTGCTTTTGCTCAAACCAAAATTGAGTTCAAGGAATTTGACTTGGACAATGGGCTGCATGTGATCATGCACCAGGACAATACCACGCCAATCGTGGTGACATCGGTTCTTTACCATGTAGGATCTAAGAATGAGCAACCGGATAGAACTGGATTTGCACACTTTTTTGAGCACTTGATGTTTGAAGGGTCGGAGAATATCGAAAGGGGAGAATACATGAATATTATCCAGTCGCACGGAGGTACTTTGAATGCTTACACTTCAAATGACATTACCTATTACTACGAGTCTCTGCCTTCTAATGAGTTAGAGCTGGCGCTTTATATGGAAAGTGAGCGCATGCTGCATTCCAAAGTAGATCAAACTGGAGTAGAGACGCAGCGTGAGGTAGTAAAAGAGGAGAAACGCCAGAGTTACGACAACAGACCTTATGGTAGTATTTTAATCGAAACGTTGAAAAGAGCCTATTCTGTTCACCCGTATCGTTGGGCTCCAATAGGTTCGCTTGATGATTTGAATGCGGCTTCTATTGAGGAGTTTCAGCAGTTTTATAAGGATTTCTATGTGCCAAACAATGCTACGTTGACAATAGCTGGAGATATAGACTATGCGAAGACAGAAGAATGGGTGAAGAAATATTTCTCCGAAATCCCAAAAGGAACCAAGGAGATCTACAGACCTGATATTACAGAACCTAAGAAAACTGCCGAAATCAGGGATATAGTATATGACAATATTCAGATTCCAGCAGTGATTCAGGCTTACAATCTTCCACCTAAAACTCACAAGGATTCCTATGCAATGTCTATGCTTTCTACGTATTTGACAGGAGGGAATTCTTCCTTGATGACCAAGGAGTTGGTAGATAAGCAACAAAAAGCGTTGGCACTTGCTGCAATTCCTCTTGACTTAGAAGATGGAGGTATTTTTATCATGTATGGCATCACGAATATGGGAGTAGAACCAAAGGATCTGGAGACAGAAATCGATAAACTGGTGAAACAGGTTCAGGAAGAAGGCATTTCTGACCGAGATTTTGAAAAGCTACAAAACATCATGGAAAACAATATTGTGAGTGGAAATTCCTCCATGGCGGGTGTAGCAGAGAATCTTGCTGAAGCTCATGTGATCTATGGCAATACGAATTATGTCAATAAGGTAATGGACGCCTATGGTCAAGTCACCAAGGAAGACCTTCAGAGAGTAGCCAAAGAATATTTGACGTTGGATGGCCGTGTGGTATTGTATTATTTACCAAAATCTGCCGAAGCAGCTCAGTAATTGAATCACCTTAAAATCGAAATGACATGAAGAAAATAACAATATCCTTTGTATTGAGCCTTTTGGTGTCTATCGTGAGCTTTGCTCAGGTGGACAGAAGCCAGTTTCCAAAAGCGGGGCCAGCACCGGTAATAAAAATTGGCGAAGCAGAGACTTTTACCCTAGAGAATGGCTTGAAAGTTTTTGTAGTAGAGAATGATAAACTGCCTAGAGTATCCTTCACACTTGTATTTGAAAGAGACCCGATCATGGAAGGAGATAAAGCTGGGATGACAGGTTTTGTAGGTGAAATGCTTACAGCTGGTACAGCTAACCGTACAAAAGATGAGCTGGATGAGGAAATCGATTTTATCGGTGCATCTCTAGGGGCATCTTCTACATCTGTTTCTGCCTCTTCTTTGAAAAAACATCAGGACAAAGTACTTGATTTGATGACTGATGTCCTGTTCAATCCGGTTTTTCCTCAAGAGGAATTGGATAAGTTGAAGAAGCAATCGATCACTGCTTTGGCAACCAGCAAAGATGAGCCAGGTGCTATTTCCAGCAGACTATCAAATGCGATGGTGTATGGAAAAGACCATCCATATGGCGAAGTCCAAACTGAAGAGTCTTTGACAAATGTGACGGTGGAAGATATCAAAACGTATTACGAGACATTTTTCAAACCAAATGTAGCTTACCTGGCAATTGTCGGAGATATGAGTAAAGCAGAAGCGGAGAAAGTGGTGAAGTCTTATTTCAGTGACTGGGAGCAGGGTGATGTGCCATCATTTACGTATCCTAAGCCTGCGCCAGCAGATAAGAATATGGTAGCCTTGGTGGATAGAAGTTCATCAGTACAGACAGTAATAGATATTGCCCAGCCGATTGAGTTGAAAGTTGGCGATGAAGATTATATTCCAAGTAGAGTGCTAAATCAAATTTTTGGTGGAGGTTCTTCTTCCCGCCTTTTCATGAATCTCCGTGAGGACAAAGGTTATACTTATGGAGCCTATTCCTCTTTTGCTCCAGACAAATTGGTAGGTCAATTCTCTGCCAATGCGTCGGTTCGTACAGAAGTGACGGATTCTGCAGTGTATGAATTCATCTATGAAATCAATAGACTGGTAAAAGATGGAGTAACGCAGGAAGAATTGGATAAAGCGAAAGCCAACTTGGCAGGTTCATTTGGAAGATCGCTTGAGAGTCCTTCTACCATAGCAAGTTTTGCATTGAATATCGAGCGTTATGACCTTCCAAAAGATTACTACGAAACGTATTTGCAAAAAATGAATGCGCTGACCATAGCAGATATTAACAAAACAGCTGATGATCTAATTGATCCTTCGAAACTGTACATTACAGCAGTGGGTAACGGGACTGAGATCAAGGATAAATTAGCTCAGTTTGGAGAGGTCATGATGTTTGACAATATGGGCTTCCCTGCCAAAGAAATGGCAGCTGTAGATGCAGATATGACATCTGAAAAAGTGATTGAAAACTACATAGCTGCAATTGGCGGAAAAGCTAAAGCAAGTGCTATCAAAGCGGCAAAATTAGAAATGGTGGCCGAAGTGATGGGTACTCAGTTAACCATTGAGTTGATTCATGATGATGCCAATATGAGATTTGCCCAAAAGACCCTAGTAGGAGGGAATGTAATGCAGACTTCGGTCGTGAAGGATGGTAAAGGTACGGCAAGTGTTCAAGGTCAATCCATGGCTATGACCGATGAGCAAGTTGATGCTGCTAAACTTGGAACCTACTTTATACCAGAATTATATTTTGGAACAATGGGGTATACCTTGACGCTAGATGGCATTAAGGATGTAGAAGGAACTCCAGCATATAAGGTAATCGTGGCAACTCCATTAGGGTCATCGGTAACCAATTACTACTCAGTAGAATCTGGATTGAAAATCAAAAATGAAAACCCAGTTTCGGGAGACACATTTTACAGTGATTATCAAGAGAAAAATGGCGTCTTGATTCCAATGACCCAAACGATTAAATCAGCAATGATTCCTGTGCCTTTGGAGGCAAAAATCACTAATCTTGAAATTAATCCAGAATTGACTGAAGCAGATTTTAACTAAATAAATCAAATGAAAAAGACGATAATAATACTGGCATTTAGCCTATTGGTAGCTCCAATGGCGTCAGAAGCTCATGTGGTAGCCGAAGAAGGTTCAATCAAAGTCAAAGATGAGAATTCGGTCAAAGAAGTGATCGATAACTACATCAAAGCCACAGGTGGAGAATCCAAGATGAAGGCGATTTATAACGTGGAAATGAACATGGAAGCCGAAATTCAAGGAATGAAATTGCTCATCCAGGGAATAACTGATCAGAAAAATGAGCGCATGTTAAACGTCACGGAGGTGAATGGTAATGTAATGTCAAAGACTGTCGTCAAAGACGGAGCTGGTACTGTTTCTGCAATGGGGCAGGAGCAAACGTTGACTGATGAGCAAGTTGCAGCAGTATTGAAAAACCAGATTTATGCTTTCCGTGAGTTGTATCTAGATGATTTAGGAATCGCTGTTACATTTGAAGGAACGGCTGAAGTGGAAGGTGAGCAAGCCTATAAGCTGGCGTTTGATGCTGGTGGAGATGGAAACACTACGGAATATTATAGCGTTGCTTCTGGTTTAAAGCTTCAGACTGAATCTCCCGCTGCTGGGAAAATTGTTTACAAAGATTACAAAGAAGTAGATGGTTTGATGATGCCGATGACAATGGTCATCACCAACAGCATGTTGCCTATGCCTCTTAAAGCTAATATCACATCTATAGAGTTCAATCAAGATTTGGATGACTCGGTGTTCAATTAAGAATTGAAATAGTTAGTTAAGAAAGGGCTGTCAGCAATGACAGCCCTTTTGCTTTATCTACCAATCCAAACAACTCTTTTAGGGTTGTTTTTTTTGTCTAAAATCTGATAGTCTTTAAATAGAAATTCGCTGGATTTAGTTAGGACCACTTCTATTTTTCTCCCGAATCTATCGAGGGATAACTTAATAGTTGATTCAGATATTTCTTGCTCCTTGACGATATCTCCAATTTGGAGTTTGGAATACGCTTCGCTTTTTGGATGAACCTTCGCAACCTTACCATCCTCTGATTTGATGATTCCAAAATCTGAGGCTAAGCTATCTTCTTTACATTTTTTCGTGAGATCAAAACCAAGCGATAACAGGTGTTTCTCCACCAATGGGAAAATATCTTCTTTTCCCGCGATAAAGTCGTCGTAGAACTGATTGAAATAGATAGGGTGGCTAGTCTGTGAAAGCACCACTTCCCATACTTCTTCCAGCGTATAGCCAATTTTCGTTTTCCCAAATTTCTTCCAAAGCATCTTCAGCACCTGATGAAGAGATGAATTCTCATCCAAAAGCATTGCGTCGAGACAAAACGCTATCAAAGCACCATGGGTGTAGATACTCACTTTTTTATCAGGTATCCCGGCCACATAGCCATCTATCCAGAGATCAAAGCTGGACTCTAAGATGGATTGATTTTGCCAGCCGAAATTCACTGCTTCACGGTTCAGTACTTTTTCAAATGTTTGGAAATATTCCTCAAGGGAAAAGTATCCTGATCTCAACAAGAAAATATCTCCCATGTAAGTTGTGACTCCTTCTACCATCCATCCGGCTTCATGATAGGCTTCTTTGGAGAAATCGTAAGGCATAATTTCGATAGGCCTGATCTGGCACACATTCCAGGCGTGATACAATTCGTGACAACTCACACCCATGAGTTCATTTCTATGCTTTCTTTCTGCCAAACTCTCAGCAGGGCCAAATGTAATCACCGTTCCGCGCTGATGCTCGACACCATGATAATGTGAATAGGGCAGAAGTTGATAGATGAAGTGGTATTCCTCTACCGGAAACTCCCCGAAAGCCTCGATAAGCTTTTCTGCGAATTCCCTCACATCGGTTTTGAATTTTGAAAGGTCAAAGTGAATTTCTCCATTAAACCATAAATGGAATTTGACTTCATCGATTTCAAATGCCTGGTGAGTTATGCTTTGCGAAGCTAGAAAGGAGCTATCCGCTAAATGCTGAAAATTGGAGGCAAAATATTCATTGTTTTCGCTGAGTAGGGTAGTACAAGACTGAAAGTGCTGCCGGTGATTTATTTCTACTGTAATCCTTTCTTCGGAACGACCTTCCACCTCAAAACAGCAATTAACAAAGTTTAGGTAAAGTTGCTCGTCATCGACCCAGCAAGAGCCCGCATCCATCTTAGCGCAGTAATATTCATAACGAATCTGGTACTCTCCCACATGGTCGGGGCTGAATTCCCATAGATCTTTAGTCAACTTGGAATGAGAAATTGTGTCTCCATTTGGTGAGATAACTTGGAGACCTCGAATATTTTGAACGTAATTTGAAAGCTGATAACGTCCTGCTCTCCAAGCGGGCAGCTGTAGTCGCACCTGTGAAAGATGCCTTACAGGAATGTATAGCGTGATTTGTATGAATTGAGATACTGGATTTTGGGATTCTATTAGGAATTTCATTGTGGTTAAGTTGAATGAATTCAAACAAATGTTATTTGGCTTGTTTGCATTTAAGGAAATGGTACTTATCTTTGCATTCCTTTTTGGGAGGCAAACCAAGGAGACTTAATCAAGCAAGCAATTAGATAAAGATATTCGATCATGAAAAGAACATTTCAACCTTCTCGTAGAAAAAGAAAAAATAAGCACGGCTTTAAAGAAAGAATGTCTTCTGCTAACGGTAGAAGAGTACTGAAAGCTAGAAGAGCAAAAGGAAGACACAAGTTGACTGTTTCTTCTGAAAAGACATTGAAGAAGTAATTCTTAGCACTGATTTTCGTATGTTCACGTACGATTATAGTCCTTGTGATGAATTACAGACTCCCAAAAAGTGAGCGGCTTCATGCCGACAAACTTATCAAGGAACTTTTTAACGAAGGTTCCTCTTTTTTTTTGTACCCCTTTAAAGTCCAATTTTTTGTTAAAAAGGATCAGGGTAGTGGAACCTCTCAGGTGCTTTTCTCCGTTTCGAAGAAGAAGATCAAAAAGGCTGTCGGGCGAAACTTTGTAAAACGAAGGATGCGCGAGGCCTATAGGCTTAACAAAGCGTTGATTCCTCCCACAGCCCCTTCTATGTCGATTGGCTTAATTTATGTAAGTTTCCGATCTGATGGAATTTTCAGAAATTCAGACTAAAATTATCCTGGCTTTAAAGAAACTTGCCACTATTGTAAGCGAAAACCAAAAACAGCATGCATAAATCATTGAAAAAATCCCTGCTGATCTTCCTACTGGGAGCAATTGCACTTACCGGATTTTTTGCATTCAATCCTAAGAACGACAAGCTATTTGCGATAGCTAAGAACATTGACATTTTCGCTACACTCATACGTGAACTAGACTCCTACTATGTGGATGATATTGATCCAGATGAATTAGTGACCATCGGTATCAATGCGATGTTGGAGGAATTGGATCCTTATACGACTTATGTTCCTGAGGAGGATTCGGATGATTATCGAATGATGACGACTGGGGAATATGCTGGGATTGGTGCTTTGATAGGAAATCGGGGAGAAGGAAGCATGGTAATCATGCCTTACACGGGGTTTCCTGCGCAGACGGTCGGCCTGAAGATAGCTGATTATATATTGAAAATAGACTCTACTGACGTGACGACCTTGGGAACGTCAGATGTTTCTACACTTCTTAAAGGCCCTGCTAATACACCTGTGCATTTGCAAATTAAAAGAGATCAGGATACGCTTGAGTTTGATGTGATTCGTAAGAAAATAGCGATCAAGAATGTTCCTTATTACGGAAAATTGAACGACAATACAGGTTATATTAAGTTGGCCGAGTTCACTACCAATGCTTCTACGGAAGTAAGAAATGCGCTTGTAGATTTGAAAAGCCAGGGAATAGATAGGCTGGTGCTGGATGTAAGAGATAATCCAGGTGGATTAGTCAACGAAGCTGTTGAGATTATTAATCTTTTTATTCCTAAAGGAAAAGAAGTAGTCAAAACTATCGGCAAGCTTGAAAATGTGAATTACACCTATAAGACTACCAAAACCCCTGTGGATAAGGATATTCCGATGGTTGTTTTGCTTAATGAGCATAGTGCTTCTGCATCAGAGATTGTTGCTGGTACGCTACAGGATTACGATCGGGCTGTTTTATTAGGAAGAAAATCATTTGGTAAAGGGTTGGTGCAAACTACAGTTCCATTGACCTACAATGCCCAGATGAAAGTGACTACCGCCAAATACTACATTCCAAGTGGTCGCTGTATTCAAGCCATTGACTATTTGCAAAGTAGAGAAAGCAACGAGTTGGTGACTGTTCCAGATTCATTGAGAAAGGCATTTCAAACCAAAAACGGGAGAACAGTATTGGATGGGGCAGGAATTGAGCCTGATGAGAGCGTAGAACAAAAAAGCTATGCGCCGATTTCATATAGTTTGGTTGCGAGAAATCATGTGTTTGATTATGGTACGAAGTATTTCTATGATCATCCTCAGATTGCAGATGCAGCCACTTTTGAGATTTCAGATTCAGACTATGCTGATTTCGTGAGTTGGCTAGAAGGAAAAGAGTACGATTACACCACCTACTTAGAGAAATCTGTGGAGGACATGCGCAAGAATGCTGAAAAAGTAGATTACTACGATGAGATCAAGGCGCAGATTGATTCTCTCGAAAAGAGAGTTAATCACAGTAAAGAGCAAGATTTGGAGACTAATAAAGAAGAGATAAAGAAAATTCTTTCTCAGGAGATAGTTTCCAGGTATTATTTTCAAGAAGGAATGATTGAATCAGGATTGCAGGATGACGAGGATGTAATGTTGGCGAAAGAGTATTTGAAGGATCTTGAGAAAGTAAAAATGGTTTTAACAGCCTCATCAAAATAAAGAGTATGGCAGTTATTCTTTCTTTGGAGACTTCTACACCGATATGTTCTATAGCACTACATGAAAGTGGAGCATTGATAAGAGAGAAGTCACTTGATCTCCCGGGAGCTCATTCAGAAAAGCTCATGGGGATGATAGATACTCTTTTGGACGAATGTCAACTTACCGTAGAAGAGGTAGAGGCTGTTGCTGTATCTGAAGGACCTGGATCCTACACAGGATTGAGAATTGGAGTTTCGGTTGCCAAAGGATTGGCGTTTGCCAGAGAAATTCCTTTGATAGCAATCAGTACCTTGAAAGCAATGGCTTATGGTACGAAATCTTATGTAAATGACAATGGGCTGATCGTGGCAATGCTCGATGCGAGACGGATGGAAGTTTATCGGGAAGTTTTCGATCAGGAATTACACTCAGTTAACAAACTTGACTCTGAAATCATCGACGAGGAATCATTCACTTGTTTGCTTGATAGGGGTAAGGTGTATTTTGTAGGGGATGCTGTAAAGAAAGTGTCGGAGGTTATCCTGCACCCAAATGCTGTTTTTTTAGATATTCCAATTTCAGCGAATTATGTAGGGGCATTGGGTTATGAGAAGTTTCAAAGAGAAGAATTTGCCGACTTGGCTTATTTCGTCCCAAATTACCTGAAAGAGTTTAAAGCTCTTCAATCAAAAAAGAATCCATTGCTAATATGAGCGAGATAGTTAATAGAGTAGCGAGTAGCCCGCTTATCACGATCAATCTGGAAGAAATCTATCCTCGGGAAGAGCGAGTGGTTTTTGACCTGAAGCCATTTCTATTTCAGGAATTGATCTTAAGAGAAAAAGACTTTCGTGCCGCTCTGAAGGAAATTAATTGGACTCAGTATGAAAAAAAATGGGTCGCGATTACCTGTACAGTTGATGCTATAGTACCAAATTGGGCTTTTATGTTAGTAGCTACCTATCTCAATTCCATTGCCCGTGGCTTTGCTATTGGTGATTTAAAGGAGCTTGAAGTGATGATTTCCGAAGATTGTCTAAGAAAATTAGATCTAGAATCTTTCGTAGATAGGCCAGTTGTGGTCAAAGGGTGCAGTGATTTCCCTATTCCTTTATTCGCCTACGGCAAAATAATTTCTCTTATACAGAGCCGTGCAAAATCCATAATGTACGGAGAGCCTTGTAGTACTGTGCCACTCTACAAAAAACAAAAGTCCTGATAATTAAAGCACTCCGAAAATCCATCTAATTTTTTGCGATTTTCTTTGTTATGATTCTTGCTGATAAATAAAAAAGGTAG
>NZ_JBVVUG010000042.1:0-17804 GCF_055809615.1 Algoriphagus sp. 10J20-15 | reverse complement strand
CTTCCTTCCAATTTTCAATGAAAGCTGTCAGTTCTTTAGCCTTCATTGTCCCTATTAATATTTTTTTCTTTTCGCCTACATCTATTAAAAGTCCTCTATCTCCAAAGAACGTAGTAAGCTTTGGTAGTTTTATTTCCTTTAAATCCCCATCCTCCATAGTCTGAAATGGGGCTATAGTTAATGACTTTGAATCCACTTAATTGTTTCTTTTTGGAAACTTCGCCACTGACGAATAAAAGGCGTGATCGTAAAGAAATACTTTTTATCATCAATCCTTGTTTCAAGTTTCAGATTGAAAATCAGGATGAAAACTAGAATCAATGAGCCAATAACTACTGTCCCAGTGCAATCGCCATTTCTTGTTTGTCATCGGTGGTAGCATATAATACAATCATTAAGATAATCACTGGTACCTCTGTCAAAATCATGACGTACATAATCCAAGTACCTAGATAAGATCGGCTTTTCTTTGAAAATGCGATTAGCCATGGCTATTGATTAGGCCTACATTTAGTACAGGACTGGCACTTTTGTCGGAACAGAGAAATCACCATTAAGTTCGATACCATTACGGCCTTTTTCTCGTCATCAAATTCAATGATGTCTTTTAATTTCAAATCTGCTAATGCCATTTCTACCATTCCAACATCAACAATTTTTTGTCTTGCCGCTACGATAGCAGTTGCCTGTTGTCTTTGGAGCATGGCTGATGCAATCTCAGAGGCATAAGCCAAGTGAGAAATTCGAGCTTCAATTACTTTGATCCCCGCATGATGCATGTTTACTTGATCTCTTGCTCTAAGGAATGGTTGACATTCAACGCCAGATCGGAGTGTGACCTCAGCTTCTTCAGCTTCAAAATTATCATATGGATAGTCTCTAGCCATCTTTCGTATTGCTGCGTCTGACTGTAAGTGACAGTTTTCATAATCATCCACATCAAATGTTGCCTTGAAGGTATCTTCCACTTGCCAAACTACTGACTGGTTCATTATTTCCTCATTGCCTATTTGTCGTTCACTTTGACTGGCTTGTTTTCAAAATTTCTCACTCGAAGTGAGATTTTCTTTTTTGTCATAAAAATAATTTAACCCAGTAAAAGCCATTGTCTTTTACACTTCCTTTATAATTCTGAAAAGGAGAAATACCATTGATTATTCGGTTCTACGCGCACCTAGACTTATTAATAGGACGACTACCCATAAGATGCCACGAGCACAATCATGATTTGCTGAACAAAAAGGGAACTGCCAAAATAATAAGTGCAAGTACAAACAGGATCATAAAGTATCCTGACATAAGTTTAGTTATTTTTTCCATGTTAATATGATGTTAAAAGGCTAGAAAAGTTCGATAAGGTTCAAGTTTTGCAAAAAAAAATCTCCTTAGTCGGGGTATTTGATTAAGTTCGGTTCCTTATTTTTCTTCGTAAAAGTGACAAATTCTTTCCGATTAAAGATTTGTAAATCAGTTATTTTCTCGCCTACTCCAATGTATTTGACTGGAATTTTAAATTGATCTGAGACGCCCAATTACCCCACCGCCTTTCCTACAAGTTTGGTGATGGCTAATGAAGTGATTTCTGTGACTTTTGTAAATTCTTTTGCCTGAATAAATGCATTTTGGCCAGTAGATCCATCTAAAACGAGGGAGGCGGTGCATCAGGGATGAATTTTTGCATCACGCGCTTGATTTTGCCAAGTTCATTCATCAGATTCACTTTGGTGTGGGAATGCTGTAGTATCAATTATGATGCAGGATCCCCATTAGATCTATTTTGCCCTCCCGCCATCAAATCGACAATCTACGCAGGATCTGTATTCATGCCATGAGACACAGACAGGAACGCCGACTCTGTTTCCCCAGAGTATCAATTGATCTACCGCCGCAGCTCTAAATGTATCTCGCAGGACCTAGGATTACTGATTTTCCTGTGCATTGGAAAAGATTTGCCAGTTTCCCCTATTGTTGTTGTTTCGCCAACACCGTTCACTCCCACCACCATGATTACATAAGGTTTCTTTCCCTCCGGTAAATTAAAATCCATTAAATCTTGAGAATTGTTTTCCTTTACAAGGTTTCAACTTCTTTGAGAATCACGTCGAGCTCCGCTGTGTTTACATATTTGTCACGCGCTACTCGTTCTTCAATTCGTTGAATTACTTTGATTGTAGTGTCCACCCCCACGTGAGGTGATTAGTATTTCTTCCAATTCATCCAAAATCTCATCGTCCACTTTGGACTTGCCGACTACGGCTTTACTGAGTTTTGAAAAAAAATGTTTTCGTCTTGATTTCTGAAGGCCTTGATCGAGGCTTTCTTTCTTGTCTTTTGAAACTGAAAGATTCCCATGGGTATGCGTTTTAAAAGTGGAATATAACGAAAAAGTCCCTGCTGACCGATGGACAGAGGGATGAGAATGCCGTGCCCATGCTTGGCAATTTGCAACTTATTTTTTAAGGTGTCCTGTACCAATGGGGAAGGAACCATTTCTTCTCTGAAGGTAATGCTGAGCTCTTTGAGTTGATAGTTGAAACTTTGGTGTAAGTGATTATGCTTTTCTTAAGGGTTGCTATAACTATAATTTTATCGTTTTAACTGGATGCTTTGAGCTAAATTATTTAATTTCTTTATGAACAGTTACCTTCTTCATAATTGGATTGAATTTTTTCAATTCCAATCTTTCAGTAGTATTTTTTCTATTCTTGGTAGTGATGTATCTTGAAGTACCTGGCAATCCAGAAGCTTTGTGCTCCGTGCATTCCATAATCACTTGTACTATTGCCTTTCTTAGCCATCTTTGTATTGATTTTAAGGTAGTGACCTTGATTATCTGATTACAATCATCCCGTTATCCTGAAAGCTTTTTCAAAACCGCAGTGATACCTTTCTCTTATTGATAGTCTTCAATGCCTTAGTACAAACTTTCAAAGTGATCCATGCACTTCTCTGGAACGTAGAACGTCTTCTCGTGGATTGGGTAAGAATCTACGCTTAGTTCTTGTCTGTTTGCATGGGAGACGTTGTTACCTAATTGAGGTCTTTTTCCGGTTATGTCAAAACTTTTGCCATGGTAATGTATAGTAAATTGTATCCGTTTCTGTAATTCTGCAATATTGGAGCATATAGAAATATGCATTTCAAAAATATTCCCTTTTATATCAGACTTTTGGTAGGGACAGTGTTTAGTACCTGCTTCCTGTAGCACAGCTTGTTTCTATAACTTTTTGTGAAAACCATCAGTCCTTGCTCGTTGAACAAGAGCTTCCGAACTTATGGCCTACTAGGTTGAGGGTTCTTCGGATCTTTCATGGTTCGGGCAAAGGGACGACTATATTTGGACTTGACGAGTCCTTATTATATAGTATACAAAATTACGAAAAACATGCAGACTATCACAGAGCCGAAGCATCCCAATTGGCTCACGCTGACGGCGTGGGTAACGTAGCGAGGCTGTTCTGCGGAACATGCCGAAGAGGGGGCTATAGCTCAGGCGAGTGCTTCGCTGATAACGAAACAGGCTCCAAGTCCTGGTAGCCCCACTCCATCCCCATTCGCTCAGCTCAATTGGTAGAGCGCCTGCTTTGCAGGCTCAGGGGTTCGATTCCCCAGGCTCTACTTGCTCTCGCTAGCACGCCGCCCCGTTCTGCGTGCGCTCCGCGCAGAGCGCGGTCCTCGTTGCGCTTCGCTCTGCTGGACGCGCCGCCGCCCGTGCGTTCGCCACCGAGCGCGGACGCTTTAGGGCTTCTCTTCACGCCGGCGCTTCTGCGGCGGGCGGGCCCAGCTCGCCGTGAGCAGGCCGGTCTCGGCGAGCACGTCTCGGAGGGCGTCGCTCCGCGAGCGCACCCCCAAGCTTCGGTAGGCCGACTGCAGTCTATCGTACCGTGCGCCAGACGCCCGAGTCCCTCAGCGACTTCCCCGGGAGCGCAACCGGGCGCGGGGCGCGGGCGACGTCGAGTTCGCGCGGGGCCAGCAGCGGCCGGTCCGCCGAGCCGCAGGAGCGGGGCGTTCATGTCGCCGCGCAGTGCCGCGGCGGCCAGCCGGCGGTGGTCAGCGTCGGAGATGTCGCCGCGACCCGCCATCCCCGGACACGTTCGATGCATGCGGTCAAGGCGTTCTTCGACAAACGGCGGCGGCCGCGATGACCTGCTCGATGCGGACCTGACTCGACGGCACGCGCCGCGTCGAGCACCGCGAGTGCCGGCTCGATCCTCTCGATCGAGTTCTGGCAGAGCGCCTCGGCGACCCGGGCCGTGCGGTCGATCTCGCCGAAGCGCAACGCGTGGGCGAGGGTGAGAGCGCCGATGAAATCGTAGGAGGAGTCGATGGCATCCTCTCCACGATGACGCGGCCCGCGCCGGCTCACCGGCCGCTTGCGGCGAGGAACGCCTCGCACGCGCGGGCGGAGTCCTCGCCGCACCGCTCACCGGCCCAGTGCGTCGAGCTTCGCTCCGTTCCCGAGCGGCCGTCGCGGTGTCGCGCTGCGCGGCGATCGCGGCGCGCACTGCGGCGAGCGTCAGCTCGCCGCCATCC
This sequence comes from Algoriphagus sp. 10J20-15, assembly GCF_055809615.1. Taxonomy (NCBI): domain Bacteria; kingdom Pseudomonadati; phylum Bacteroidota; class Cytophagia; order Cytophagales; family Cyclobacteriaceae; genus Algoriphagus; species Algoriphagus sp. 10J20-15. The sequence goes on along the minus strand of NZ_JBVVUG010000042.1, from coordinate 13,271 downwards.
CAATGACACCGAGCCTCGAGCGCGAGATCGGCAAGAGCCTCGGCCTCGGCGAGGGGCCATCGCCTGGCCGCTGCCAGGCGAGCAGCGCCGTGAGACGCGCCCTCGGCGCGAAGCGACTTGAGATAGGAGGCCGCGGCGGCGCCGTCGCCCGCTTGCGAAGCGCGGAACCGTTCGATGCCGAGGGCGATCGCGGCCGAGGCGCCTCAATCGCCTACACTTCCTGCGGCACCGCGAGCGCGACCGCCGACGTTCGCGCCGCCGTGAAATCGCCCGCGCGGCCGCCGCGATCGTCGCCGCGATCGCGCTGCGACGGGGCGCCCCCGAACCTTCGGCGAGGGGGGCGCCACCTCCACATCTAGTGGAGCGGCGTCGCCCGCATCCAGCCGCTGGCGCACCTCCTCCCCGTGCGCCGACGGCGGAGGGATCGCCTCGACGAATGCGAGATGCTCCCCGCGATCCCCGGAGGTGATGCTAATTTCTCCCGAGGCTTCTGCGCAACCCGGCATCGTCGAAACGCGCATCGGCGATGTCGAGTTCACCGACCGCCCGGGAGGCGGCGAAACGTGCGTGAGCTGGGCGGCGACTGGCACGGCGACCCGGGAACGCTGTGGCGGCGGCCAGCCGCGAGGCCCCGCGCGCGTTGCCGGGTCGCGGTCAGCAGCGGAAGGGCTAGGGCTCAGCTCCGTCGGATCGGTCGGGGTGACCAAGCTCCCCATTGGCGGCGCGAAGCGCCTGGCGGGCAGCCGCGTCACGGCGAGGCGCTCCGACTCCTTCGCCGTGACGCGGCTCCCGCCCGGCGCTTTCGCGCCGCCGAGTGGGAGCTTTGGCGCGGGCCGCCCGACCGATCCGACGGAGCTGACCTGGGCCGCCGGCTACGCGACCGCGACCGGCGACGTGCGCGGGGCCTCGCGGCTGGCCGCCGCCGCGGCGCAGCTCCCGGGTCGCCGTGCCGCGGCCTTCGCCGCCCAGCTCACGGCCGCGACCGCCGCCTCGGCGGTCGGTGAAACCGACATCGCCGATGCGCGCTTCGACGATGCCGCCGGGTTGGCGCAGAAGCCTCGGGAGAAGATCGCGCTGCACGCGCTATTGCGGGGCAGCATCTCGCATTCCTGTTCGAGGCGATCCCTCCGCCGCCATCGCACACGGGCAGGAAGTGCGCCAGACCTGGATGCGGGCGACACGGCTCCCGCTCGATGCGGACCTCTGGAGGTGGCGCACCCTCGCCGAGGTTTCCTTCGCCGGCCCGGTGCCGAGCGTGATCGCGGCGACGATCGCGGCGGCCGCGCGGGGCGAGTTCACGGCGGCGCGAACGTCGGCGGTCGCGCTCGCGGTGCCGCGGGAGGTGCTGGGCGATGATGCCCCCTCGGCCGCGATCGCCCTGGCATCGAACGGTTCTGCGCGCTTCGGGAGCGGGTGACGGCGCCGCCGCGGCCTCCTATCTCGAGTCGCTTCGCGCCGAGGCCCACGAGGAGGTGGGATTCTTCACGGCGTCCTCGCCCGGCACGTACCCCGACGATGGCCGGTTCGCCGAGGCCAAGGCTCTTGCCGATCTCGCGCTCGAGCAGCGCTGTCGTCCGGATGGCGGCGAGCTGACGCCGTTCGCCTGTGTGGTGCGCTCGCCATCGCCGCGCAGTGCCTACGACACCGCCGACGCCGCTCGGATGCTCGACAACGACTCGACGCCGCTGGGCCGGGTGAGCGGTGCCGCGAAGTCGCCCGCGCCGAGCGCGAGGCGTTCCTCGCCGCAGCCGCCGGTGAAGCGGCGCGGGCCGCCGAGGTCATCCTGCGCGCCGTCGAGGATGCCATCGACTTCTACGATTTCATCGGCGCTCTCACCCTCGCCCACGCGCTGCGCTTCGGCGAGATCGACCGCACGGCCCGGGTCGCCGGAGCGCCGCGCCAGAACTCGATCGAGAGGATCGAGCCGGCACTCGCGGTGCTCGACGTGGCGCGCGCCGTCGAGCCGCTGGGCCGCGTTGAGCAGGTCATCGCGGCCGCCGCCCGTTTCGTCGAAGAACGCCTTGACCGCGTGCGCCTGTCGACGTGCTGGGATGGCGGGTCGCGGCGACATCTCCGACGCTCACCACCGCCGGCTGGCCGCCGCGGCGCTCGCCTTGCGCGGCGACATTCACGGCCGCTCCTGCACTCGGCGGACCGGCCGTCCTCACCCCGCGGAACCCGACGTCGCCGGCGCCGCGGCCCGCCGGCGCGCTTCCGGGAGATCGCCGAGGAGCTCGGCATCTCGGTGCGCACGGTCGACAATCAGCTGCAGTTCGGCCACCGAAGCCGGGGGTGCGCTCGCGCGACGCCCTCCGAGACGTGCTCGCCGAGACCGGCCTGCTCGACGGCGAGCTGACCGCGACCGACCGCAGAAGCGCCGGCGTGAAGAGAAGCCCAGCGAGTGAGCGACCGCGCTCGGTGCGCGAAGCGAACGAACCGGCTAGCCGCGGCGTGCTGGCCAGCAGAGCGGAGCGGCTCACCACGCTCGGTGCGCGGAGCGGCGCACGCCGGAGAAGCGGCGGCGTGCTAGCGAGAGCGGAGCCTAGGGGAATCGAACCCCTGACCTCCTGCTTGCAAAGCAGGCGCTCTACCAATTGAGCTAAGGCCCCGAATGGGGATGGAGTGGGGCTACCAGGACTTGAACCTGGGACCTCTTCGTTATCAGCGAAGCGCTCTAACCGCCTGAGCTATAGCCCCTCGTATGTTCCTGTATAACAGCCTCGCTTACATTACCCCACGCCGTCAGCGCTAGCTGAATTCGGATGCTTCGGCTCTGTGATAGTCTGCATGTTTTTCGTAATTTTGTATACTATATAATAAGGACTCGTCAAGTCCAAATATAGTAATTGCCTTTGCCCGAACATGAAAGATCCGAAGAACCCTCAACCTAGTAGCCCATTAAGTTCGGAAGACTTCTATTTCAACGAGCAAGGACTGATGGTTTTCACAAAAAGTTATCATCTAAAACGGGGCTATTGCTGCGGGAACGGCTGTAAACACTGTCCCTACCCAAAAGTCTGATATAAAAGGGAATATTTTTGAAATGCATTGTTGCATATCCCCAAAAAGTTCCGATATTTGCAGACTCATTACAGAAACGGATACAATTTACTATACATTACCATGGCAAAAGTTTGTGACATAACCGGAAAAAGACCTCGAGTAGGTAACAACGTCTCCCATGCAAACAACAAGACTAAGCGTAGATTCTACCCAAATCTTCACAAGAAGACGTTCTACGTTGCACAGAAGAAGATCCATGGATCACTTTGAAAGTTTGTACTAAGGCATTGAAGACTATCAATAAGAAAGGTATCACTGCGGTTTTGAAAGAAGCTCAGGATAACGGGATGATTGTAATCAGATAATCAAGGTCACTACCTTAAAATCAATACAAAGATGGCTAAGAAAGGCAATAGAGTACAAGTGATTATGGAATGCACGGAGCACAAAGCTTCTGGATTCCCAGGTACTTCAAGATACATCACTACCAAGAATAGAAAAAATACTACTGAAAGATTGGAATTGAAAAAATTCAATCCAATTATGAAGAAGGTAACTGTTCATAAAGAAATTAAATAATTTAGCTCGGAAGCAATTCCGTTAAAACGATAAAATTATGGCTAAGAAAGTAGTAGCAACCCTTAAGAAAGAAGGCGGCGTAACTTACGCCAAAGTTATCAAGGCTGTTAGATCTGAGAAGACTGGCGCTTATACCTTCAGAGAAGAAATGGTTCCTTCCCCATTGGTACAGGACACCTTGAAAAAATAAGTTGCAAATTGCAGCATAAGGCATTCTAGTCCCTCTGTCCATCGGTCAGCAGGGACTTTTTCGTTATATTCCACTTTTAAAACGCATACCCATGGGAATCTTTGGTTTCTTTTCAAAAGACAAGAAAGAAAGCCTCGATCAAGGCCTTCAGAAATCAAGCGAAAACATTTTTTCAAAACTCAGTAAAGCCGTAGTCGGCAAGTCCAAAGTGGACGATGAGATTTTGGATGAATTGGAAGAAATACTAATCACCTCTGACGTGGGGGTGGACACTACAATCAAAGTAATTCAACGAATTGAAGAACGAGTAGCGCGTGACAAATATGTAAACACAGCGGAGCTCGACGTGATTCTCAAAGAAGAAATTGAAAACCTTCTGAAGGAAAACAATTCTCAAGATTTAATGGATTTTGATTTACCGGAGGGAAAGAAACCTTATGTAATCATGGTGGTGGGAGTGAACGGTGTTGGCAAAACGACAACAATAGGGAAACTGGCAAATCTTTTCCAATCCGCAGGAAAATCAGTAATCCTAGGTGCTGCAGATACATTTAGAGCTGCGGCGGTAGATCAATTGATACTCTGGGGAAACAGAGTCGGCGTTCCTGTTGTGTCTCATGGCATGAATACAGATCCTGCGTCGGTAGCGTTCGATGCGGTAAAGCAAGGAGTGGATTCTAATGCAGATGTCGTCATAATTGATACTGCCGGGCGACTCCACACCAAAGTGAATCTGATGAATGAACTTGGCAAAATCAAGCGCGTAATGCAAAAATTCATCCCTGATGCACCGCATGAGATCCTCCTCGTTTTAGATGGATCTACTGGCCAAAATGCATTTATTCAGGCAAAAGAATTTACAAAAGTCACAGAAATCACTTCATTAGCCATCACCAAACTTGATGGAACTGCCAAAGGCGGTGTGGTGATTGGCATCTCAGATCAATTTAAAATTCCAGTCAAATACATTGGAGTAGGCGAGAAAATGACTGATTTACAAATCTTTAATCGGAAAGAATTTGTCGATTCACTTTTTACGAAGAAAAAATAAGGAACCGAACTTAATCAAATACCCCGACTAATATCGGGGTATTTTTTTTGCAAAAACTTGAACCTTAATCAAACTTTAGCGTAATTTAATATGATATCATTTTAACATCATATTAACATGGAAAAAATAACTAAACCTATGTCAGGATACTTTATGATCCTGTTTGTACTTGCACTTATTATTTTGGCAGTTGCCCTTTTTGTTCAGCAAATCATGATTGTCGTCGGCATCTTATCGGTAGTGGTAGCACTAATAAGTCTAGGTGGGTTCTTCATCGTAGAACCAAATAAATCAATGGTACTTCTACTTTTCGGAAACTATAAAGGAAGTGTAAAAGACAATGGCTTTTACTGGGTTAATCCTTTTATGACAAAAAAGAAAATCTCACTTCGAGTGAGAAATTTTGAAAACAAGCCAGTCAAAGTGAACGACAAAATAGGCAATCCGGTAATGATCGGAACCATCGTAGTTTGGCAAGTGGAAGATACCTTCAAGGCAACATTTGATGTGGATGATTATGAAAACTTTGTTCACTTACAGTCAGACGCAGCAATACGAAAGATGGCTGGACTATATCCATATGATAATTTTGAAGCTGAAGAAGCTGAGGTCACACTCCGATCTGGCGTTGAAGATGTCAACCATTCCTTAGAGCAAGAGATCAGTGAACGTCTACATCATGCGGGGATCAAAGTAATTGAAGCTCGAATTTCTCACTTGGCTTATGCCTCTGAGATTGCATCAGCCATGCTCCAAAGACAACAGGCAACTGCTATCGTAGCGGCAAGACAAAAAATTGTTGAAGGAGCTGTTGGAATGGTAGAAATGGCATTAGCAGATTTGAAATTAAAAGACATCATTGAATTTGATGACGAGAAAAAGGCCGTAATGGTATCGAACTTGATGGTAGTTCTCTGTTCCGACAAAAGTGCCAGTCCTGTACTAAATGTAGGCACGCTTAATCAATAGCCATGGCTAATCGCATTTTCAAAGAAAGCCAATCTTATCTAGGTACTTGGATTATGTACGTCATGATTTTGACAGAGGTACCAGTGATTATCTTAATGATTGTATTATATGCTACCACCGATGACAAACAAGAAATGGCGATTGCACTGGGAGTAGTTATTGGCTCATTGATTCTAGTTTTCATCCTGATTTTCAATCTGAAACTTGAAACAAGGATTGATGATAAAAGTATTTCTTTCAGATACACGCCCTTTATTCGTCAGTGGCGAAGTTTCCAAAAAGAAACAATTAAGTCATACAAAGTCATTAACTATAGCCCCATCTCAGACTATGGAGGATGGGGATTTAAAGGAAATAAAACTACCAAAGCTTACTCAGTTCTTGGAGATCAAGGACTTTTAATAGATGTAGGCGAAAAGAAAAAAATATTAATAGGGACAATGAAGGCTAAAGAACTGACAGCTTTCATTGAAAATTGGAAGGAAGAATAAATTATGCCTAAGAAAAAAGCATTTGCTCTACGGCTAGATGAGAACATGATGAAAGCGCTCGAAAAATGGGCCGGAGATGAGTTCCGCAGCACCAATGGTCAGCTGGAATGGATCATCAGGGAATCATTAAAAAAAGCTGGACGCTTGCCTAAAGGTAGCATAACTAACCCTAAGCCAGACGAAAACCCAATTCAGGAATAACATTCTCAATTTTCAGCCTCTGGTATATATAGTAATTCCCCCTTTTCAAAATCATATAAAGTAAGTGATCTTAGCTCGTAATAGGCAACCCAAAAGTCACGTAAGGACTCATAAAATGCTCTTTTATTAGTGTCCTTTTCGCTCTGGGCTATATTGAGGTTAGAGATAGTTACATTACCAGTTTGGTACCTACTTAATGCAATATCATATCTTCTCTGAGCCACATCTGAAGCAACTTTGGTCACATTCAGTCGCTCTTTAATGTTGATAAAGTTTTTCACTTTTGTGAAAATGTTTTCCTGAAAATTAATTTGCTCCTGCTCAACGGTATAGTTAACTAATTCCTGATTTGCCATTGCTACGGACATTCTGGCCTTATTTCTACCCCAATCCAAAATTGGAACTGATAGATTTAGGCTGACCAATGCCTGAGTATTAGGATTTTGGTAAAGATCCGGAAAACTGAAAGCCGCATTATTGTACCCATACCTAGCGTTTAGTTGAACTTGAAACCGATCACCTTTAGCCTGTGCCACTTCCGCTTCAGCTTGATTCTTTTGTCTGTCAAACCCAATTACTTCTGACCTGTTTTGAAAAGCAAGGGAAATTGCTTGCTCAACGTCCACGTCAAACTCCGGAATATCCACCGGAGATATCAGGTTCAGCTTAGAAGATTGATTTAAGCCTATAAATGCATTCATGGAAAAAGAGGCACTTTCTAATGACAATTGCGCCTCGGCCATAGCTTGTCGCGCATTCAATACCTGAAGCTCTACTTGCAGAAGTTCATCTTCTGGTGTTACGCCAAGTTTATTTCTCTTCTGTTCAATGGAATAAATGTTCTCGGTATTCTTAAGATTTGTTGTGGCGATATCATAGTTAACCTGTGCAGTTAAATAGTCAAAATACAGTTGAGTCACGAATACTGATACTTGTTCCATATCCTGTACATATTCACGCTTACTTTCTTCAAACAGTAATGGCTGAATTTTTTTATCCCATTTAAATCTGTTGTAAGCAAAAATGGGCTGCTGTAAAGCCACACTGATGGGTACGCCAGAATATCTTGTTTGTGGAGTTACCTCGGTTGGAAAGAAAATTATCAAACCTATTCGTAGAGGTATTTACAGAAACTGTACCACCCGTGGCCCCAATTACCTGCTCCAAGCCCAATCCCAAGTCCATCAAATTCTGCTTTACCTCAATAAATTCAATAGAACCATCTGGCTGTGTAATATTATTGTATTCCTGATAATATTGAGGAATAGTACCCGAAAGCCTTAATTGAGGATTGTAATTGGATTTAAATAGTCTGTACCTCCAGTAGCTATTCTCTCGTTGGGTTTTTGCCTGAAGTGCCCGGGGAGAATTATCTTTTGCCTGCTGAACTAACTCTTGCAACGTAAAAGTTTTTACATCTTGACCACTTGCAAAATTGATAGTTGAGCCCAAAATAGTTAACAGTAAAAAGGGTTTGAAAAATAGTAAGATTCTAATCTTCATAAGGGCTTTATTATTTGATTGAAAAAGGTAATCTATTCAGATCAACTAAAATAGTTATTGATTCCTCACAAACAAGAACCTAAGTGTGTCTCAAATCCTAAAAAATCTAAAAAAGCAAAACATTCTATTTCATTACCCTCCTTTTAGCCCTTTTGCGTAACTTGCAGCTTGATTAGATCCAAAAATGAAATCCATTATTAGTTTCGTAATTCGTTACGTCCCGAGACCACTATTACAGCGGGTAAGTCCTTTAGTCATGAAAGTTTTTGCACAGATGAATTCTGGCAAAGATGTCACTTGCCCGGTATGTGAACACAGCTATAAAAAATTCTTGCCTTATGGCCGAATCGCAAGAGCAAACGCGCTATGTCCTAATTGCTTGTCTTTGGAAAGACATAGATTAATGTGGCTTTTCCTCGAGGAAAAAACAGACTTCTTTACGGCACCGCTTCGAGTACTTCATGTCGCGCCAGAGCATTGCTTTATAGAGAGGTTTGAAGGGTTAGACAATTTGGATTACATCACTGCTGATATTGAATCGCCTTTGGCTAAAGTCAAAATGGATGTGCATGACATTCCATTTCCCGAAAACAGCTTTGATGTAGTCTTTTGCAACCATGTGTTGGAACATGTAGATGACGACCTTAGGGCCTGTGCTGAGTTCAATCGAGTATTGAAGCTTGGCGGGTGGGCATCTTACAATCGCCCGTCTACCCTATCGAAAAGACTTTAGAAGACAAATCTATTACAGACCCGACCGAGAGAGAACGGATTTTTGGGCAGAGAGATCACGTTCGAAAGTTCGGAAGAGATTATGCAAAGCGCTTGAGAAAGTCTGGAATACGTATTGAGGAAAACTTATTTGTAAAGGAGCTGGCTTCAGAAGTAATCAAACAAAATGCATTACCTCCGGATGAAGTAATCTTTGTTTGTAGAAAAGGAGATTAACCCTTAACCAATTTCCTGAAAACCTCTAAGGGTAAGCCAAGTCCATACGAACACAGCTGTGACATAGAGGTCAGCCAACTTAGTAGCCCAATTTTTAAAGAGTTGTATTGCGAAGAAGAAGACACTAGAACTCCAATACTCCAAACCAGAAATAGACTAATGGAAATCTGAAACAGGGTATTATTCATAAAATAAAAAACCGGAATACTTAAGCTGAAAAGCAAAAAAGCTGTGGGTAGCCAATGAACCAACTTGATGGCATCTGGATGAAATCTTGATACGTTTACCCGATTTCTTCCGAAGGAGAAAGCCTGCTTTGCAAATGAAAAAAGCGTGTTTTTACGCTTGTGATAAACGTAAGCCTCTCGAACCAATTCAAGTTTGAATCCAGCATTTTTAATACGGATACTCCATTCAATATCCTCTCCCTGATTTGGATCTGCAAAACCACCTGTAGCCTCAAATACAGCTTTTGACACCCCCATATTAAATCCACGGGCTTGGTATTTAGATGGGTCCTTCATTTTTCCACGAATGCCGCCAGTAGTCCAAACCGAAGTCATCGCGAAATCCATTGCTTTCTGTAAATCAGAAAAATCAGCCGCAGCAGCATCGGGTCCCCCAAATGCATCAAGCTTTCTATCTTGAATCGCTTTGGAAAGGTTTTGTAAATAATCTTTTGGTAATAGCACATCAGAATCCAGAATGACAAAATAATCCCCATTGGCAATTTTCATCCCGTTGTTACGTGCAAACCCTTGACCTGTGTTTGCTTGTGGTAGGTATTGAATATCTAGTTGTGAACTGAATTCATTTATAATTTCTGATGAGTCAATAGAAGATCCATCCTCAATTACGACCACTTCAAAAGCAGTAAGACTTTGCTTAGCAAGACTTAATAGTAGTTCTTTTAACTCCTCAGGTCGATTATAAACCGGTATGATTACCGAAAACTTCATTAAAAGTCGAAGTTTATCTCTTCGTCAATTTTGTATTCAGCTTCTTTGGATTGATTTGAAGTCATCAGCTCAGCGATAAAGCCTGTCACAAATAATTGCACTCCAATAATCAAAGCAACCAATGCCAAAAAGAATAAAGGCTGCTCGGTAATTTCTCTCACATTATGGCCTTTACTCAATCCGTAAACCTTTTCGAAGATCAACCAACAAGTGATTAAGAAACCTGTCAAAAATGAAAAACTACCCAATAAGCCAAAAAAATGCATAGGCTTCTTTTTGTATCTATGTACAAAAGAAACCGAGATCAAATCCAAGAATCCATTCAAGAACCGCTCAAGACCAAACTTCGAGTAGCCGTACTTTCTGGCTTGATGCTGGACTACTTTTTCCCCTATTTTCCCAAAGCCATTCCATTTGGCAAGCAAGGGAATGTATCGATGCATCTCCCCGTAGATCTGGATATTCTTAACTACTTTGCGTCGGTAGGCTTTCAGGCCACAATTAAAGTCATGCAATTTAATCCCTGAAATCCATCGGGTCACTCCATTGAAGAATCTTGATGGAATAGTTTTACCTAATGGATCATGACGTTCCTTTTTCCATCCAGAAACAACATCAAATTTCCCTTCAGTAATCATCACATATAAGCCTGGAATTTCATCAGGGCTATCCTGAAGATCTGCATCCATAGTGATCACTACATCACCACTGGCTTTCTTAAACCCGGCATCCAATGCAGCGGATTTCCCGTAGTTTCTGGTAAAATTAATCCCTCTCACCTCATTGAATTGCTGGGAAAGCGAATTAATTATCCCCCAGGAATTATCAGTACTACCATCATTGATGAAAATCAACTCATAAGAAAAGCCGTGATCATGCATGACACGGCTAATCCATTGAGTTAATTCAGGCAGTGACTCCTCCTCGTTAAATACAGGAACTACAACTGAAATTTGGCTCATAATTTAATAATCGAGAGACTTATCCTTTTTCTTAAGAATAGCTCCCAAAATTAAGGCAATAATCGCATACACAATCAGTCCAAAGCCAAAACTCATAAGCTGGCCAGACAAGGTAAATCCTTTAGAAGTGCTATCTCTCATTTGTTCTAGCATGGCAGGATCCATAGAATCAGGGTTTTGGCCAAATTTTTCCATCATGGACATTTGAGTTTCAAAGGCCTGATCTGCTAATACGCTTGCTAAAGAAGGATCAATTACATGGAATAAGAGAATTTGACCTAACAACCCAATCAACCCTGATATCACCATGGCAATAAAACTAAAGTTAAAGGCTGTCCCAAAACTCATAAAACCGCCAATTTCAGTTCTATACTCCTTACCAAAATAAATAATTAACACAAAGAATAATACTATGGCTACCAAACCAAACCAAGCAGATCCTAGTAGGGTTGAATCAATAAAATATGCAATGAAGGTGAGCGCTAAGCTGACTAAACCAATTGTTAGACCTGGTTTTATTGCTGCCTGAAAAGGAGACTGTTGTTCTTCCATGAGTTCGTTAGTTAGGATTTTTCCTTAAAATAATAGATATAATAATAGTAAAAAACAGTCCTGGGATGATTTTCCATAGCGCATCATTCAGTGCGATATCCCAAGGCACCATATTTCGAATACTTTCAAGGGTTAAGTTAAACGAATTTTCTCCCACCTGAGCTACTATGGATTCTTTACTACCGGACAATACTTCAAGTTTTGATTCTTTGATTTGCTCAAACAATGTAGTATGTAGCAAAAGTACCAACCAAATTCCCACAAGAGACACCATTGCTTCTAACATATAAGCTACGAACCCCACAGACATTCCTTCGGCAAAGGATAAATAACCATTATTACTGTATTCCTTAAAAAACTTAATTGCTAAAAAGATAGCAACAGGAGTAATCACATAACCAAACACGAGATTTAAGTTAGTAGGATCCGGGTACAAAAATGAAAGGGAGATGAATGCTAGAACACTAAAAGCACCTGCTATTCCACCAAATTTGTAAGCTGAGCTAAAGTACTTATACATCAGCTTGTACTAATTGTCCTTTTTGAATCACGTATTTCACCTGACCTTTAAGTTTTTTCCCATACCAAGGTGAATTAGATGAAAGAGATTTGTTTGACTTATCATCAAAATCCCATTTTGCTTCTGGATCAAATATGGTCCATGATTTACAAAGTTTGTGAGGCAATATAGCCTTTGGACCGGAAGTGATTTTCTCAATAAGTAGTGGCCATCCAAGCTCATTTTCAAGTTTCACCAGGGCTGGAAGAAAAGTCTGCAAACCTGCCATACCAAAATTAGCCAAATCAAATTCCATGAATTTAGAATCACGGTCTTCCGGTTGATGGTTACTTACAAGAGCATCTATAGTTCCATCTTTCAGACCTTCCATCAAAGCATCTCTATCTAAATTACCTCTAAAAGGCGGCAACACTTTAAGATTGGGATCAAAATCCATCAAGTCTCCATCCGAAAACAATAATTGATATATAGATATGTCAGCGGTAACATTCAGCCCTTCAGCTTTTGCTCCCCTTATAAGGTTAACCCCTTTTGCAGTGTTTACAGTTTGAAAATGAACTCGACCGCCAGTATAGCGGATAATCTCAAGATTTCTCTGAATGGCTACATCTTCAGCAAGATTTGGAATTCCTTTTACACCAAGCATGGTAGAATTTTCCCCCTCATGCATGTGGCCAAAGATTGCTAATAAAGGATCATAAGCATGATCAAAAAGGACTCCATTGAACTTTTGGAGATATTGGAGAATTTTCATGTAGCGATCTCCATTTGCTAATGGCTTATTGCCTTCACCAAAAATAGATACTCCAGATTGGTGATGCATATCGAGTATTTCTGTCAAATTCTCTCCATCCGTATCCTTAGTGACTGCACCTTGTATTAGAAATTCGGGGGTATACTTTTTCGATCTGTTAAGGACAAAATCTACATCTCCCTTAGATTGAATTACCGGATCGGTATTAGGAAGTATAACAGCAGCTGAGAAACCACTAGATACTAATGATTCAGCCAAACTTTCAATAGACTCCTTATACTCATAACCGGGTTCTCCCATACTACATCGGAGATCTATCCATCCTTCTGACAATAGCCAATTAGAGGAATCAATTTCTTGATCAAATTTGAAAGAATTGCTAGAAGTAGCAAGAGTTAATTCTCCATTATCAAAAACATAATCCTTGGATTCATTTAAACCATTAGAATTAACAAGACGGAGACCTTTAAATAGAATAGACATTCAAATTGGGCTTTGATGCAAAACTGCAACAATATTCTAAAAATGAAAAGTGGATTTTAAAATACTATGATAAAAGTGAGAGTCTAAAAATCCAAAAACCTGTTAA
>NZ_JBVVUG010000041.1:0-24652 GCF_055809615.1 Algoriphagus sp. 10J20-15 | reverse complement strand
CACCTAGCGAAGTGCCAAGTGACCGTTCCTTCTTGCTTAGGTCTCGTCAATTCAGTATTGCCAAGCTCCTCGGCAGTAATCAACATTACAGTGGTATCACTGTCCTTTGCTTTCGCATAACGATTCTGAAGCTCTTTGCTTAGCACTTCTTTTGGATTCAAAAGCTCTCCGGAACCTACCACGATGTGGTCATAAGGCACAGTAACTTTATAATCAAAATCTCCATACTCAAGGTAAAACTCTCCAGCTCCCAAGTATGGCTCGACATTCCAACCTTCTACATCATCGAATACCGCTACTTTAGGATACCACTGAGCAAAAGCATAAATCCAACCATCTTCTACTTCTAATCTTCCCATTCTATCCATTCCTTCAACTGGAACTTTGAAAGAGAAATCCATAGAAACAGTTGCCGTTCCACCTTTTGCTGGGATAGGCTCATTGAACCAAACCTGCATTCTTGTGTCAGAATCAATATGCTTGGTAGAAACTGACCCTTTGGAACCAACTTTGGCCTGTAGATTTGTTATTTCATATCCTCCATCCACATCTCCATTGTAACGGTTGCCTTGAATCGGGGTAGCTCAATGTACCTCGGGAATCCTCGGTGAATCGATTTTGCTCCATCTGCATCCAGATAAAATCTAAAGACTCAGGGCTGTTATTTGTATAAGTAAGGGTGATGTTTCCGGCCAGCGTATGGGTGGAATCATCCAAGGTTACCGCGATTTGGTAGTCCGCTTTGTTCTGCCAGTATCCCACATTAGGTTTTCCTGAGGCAGATCGGGTATACGTACCTTTACGGTTGATAAATTCTCCAAATTCCTTTTGGTTATTCTCTTTTACTTCTTGAGCAAAAGAATTGCTGAATCCTGCGAGCATAGCTCCTGCAAAAAGCAGCTTAACTATTATTTTCCTGCGCATACTATTTATTTGATTTAGTTTCAAAAGTAAGAATTGCTATTCTAACCTCCCTTATATTTTCCATGAGATTCGCCCTTTAAGGAATTTTTAGAAATATATCCTTATTGGAAAAAGGATATTTTCAGTCCACTTTTGGGTTACTATTTACGATCAACCCATGCAAAAACTAGTACTACTTGTGTCTTCCTTGGCATTTTGTTTAAGGGTAAATGCCCAAACAGACACTACCACCCAAGAATTAGGAGAAGTTTTGATTCAAGAAAACAGGATCCAACTTCCTTTTTCAAAGCAAAGCAGAAACATCTCTCTGGTCAGTAAACGTCAAATAGAAACTACGCCAGCCCGAAGTTTAGCCGAAGTTTTATCCTTTGTTCCTGGAGTTGATGTCCGTCAAAGAGGTGTCACCGGGGTGCAATCAGATATTAGTATCCGTGGCGGCTCTTTTGAGCAGACGCTGATGCTGCTAAATGGAATCAAACTCAGCGATCCGCAAACAGGCCATCACATGATGAACATACCTGTCCCGCTGGTGAATATCGATAGAGTTGAAGTACTGAAAGGCCCAGCTTCAAGAGTTTTTGGTCAAAATGCTTATGCTGGAGCGATTAATGTCATTACCGAACTGAGCGATAAAAGGTACGCAAGAGTACAAGGATATGCTGGCGACTTTGGAATGAAAGGAATCAACTTCGCCGGCTCTCTACCCATAGGGAGCTACAAGCAAAATCTGGCAATTTCCTACGATGACTCTAATGGACATTGGTACAACTCAGACTACCAAGTCAGTAACATATTCTACGAAGGCGGAGCTAACCTCAACGAAAAAAATGAGCTAAAAGGGATGATTGCCTACACAGATAGAAGTTTTGGAGCCAATGGTTTTTACTCCAGTTCTTTTCCTGACCAGTGGGAAAGTGTGCAAACTACCTTAGCCTCCTTGAGTCACACTCTTACGTTGAACAACTTTTACTTGAACACCCGAGGCTATTTTCGAAGAAATCAAGATGAGTATGTGCTCAAAAGAAATGAGCCTTCTTTTTACCAAAACTTTCACACCACCGATGTCTACGCGTTGGAGGCAAATGGGAATTTTGAGACAAAACTTGGCACAACTGGCTTTGGAGTAGAAACTAGAAAAGAAACGATCGAAAGCACTAACCTTGGAAATCGTGATCGAGTTTTAACAGGAATCTTCTTGGAGCAGATGGTTACCTTCGGTTCGAAAGTAGATTTGAGAGCTGGAGTTTATTCAAATTATTATTCAGAATATGGCTGGAAGCATTTCCCAGGTGCTGAACTTGGCTTTCAAGCGACAACCGACTTTAGATTATACTCAGGATACGGAATCAGCTATCGTATCCCCACCTACAACGATCTCTATTACGTGGGCCCTACGAATATCGGGAATGATCAACTGGTACCTGAGCAGGCTCAAAACTTTGAGATTGGAGCAAAATGGTCGAAATCCGGAATTTTTGCAGAACTGGTTTACTTTAACAGAAGTACTGACAACCTAATCGAATGGACTCGACCTGATGCAGACACACCATGGCAACCACAGAATTTCAGTCAAGTTAAATTCAATGGAATTGAAGCTTCATTAAATTATAGAATTAGCCCTAATGGCAAAACTTTGCACATCAAAGAATTTAACCTATCCTATAACTACCTCGACGCAGATTTAATCAATCAGCCTGGAATCGAGACTAGATACGCATTGACAGCTTTGAAAAATCAGCTGATTGGCGGAATCCTCATTGGGATTGGCCAAAAGCTGGAGTGGAACACAAAGATGAGAAATGTAGAACGAATGAATCAGGACCCCTATTTCCTTCTTGATATGAGAGCAGATTATAATAGAACAGGAAAAATCGGATTCTTTGCAGAAGCATCCAATATCACAGACAGCGATTACGTGGAAGCTGGAACTGTGCAAATGCCAGGGAGATGGTTTAGGGCTGGATTCATGTTGAATTTAGAATAATCAACAAGTACAATTCGAACCAAGGCTAGGCTGTTTCATATTTGAGACAGCTTTTTTTTTAACAAAAAAAAATCCCGAATAAATTATCCGGGATTGAATGTGGGAGTTGAGGGATTCGAACCCCCGACCCTCTGCTTGTAAGGCAGATGCTCTGAACCAACTGAGCTAAACTCCCAGGAAATAACTTTTACACACTTTCGAGTAATTATACTTAGATGTGGGAGTTGAGGGATTCGAACCCCCGACCCTCTGCTTGTAAGGCAGATGCTCTGAACCAACTGAGCTAAACTCCCATCTTTGTGTCCCTTTCCGTTCGTAAGGGAATGCAAAGGTAATTTCTATTTTCTCATAAGCAAATACATTTTGAAACAACATCCCTAAACTATTGAAAATGAGAAAGAATATTTACAAAATATTTTCAGAATCAAGAATAATAGTTTTAAATATCAAATTTAATCCCCTGCGCCAATGGTAAGGTGGATGAGTAATTAATTGTATTAGTTTGGCGACGCATATACGCTTTCCAAGCATCAGATCCAGATTCACGACCTCCACCGGTTTCTTTTTCTCCACCAAAAGCACCACCAATTTCTGCTCCTGAAGTACCGATATTTACATTGGCAATTCCGCAGTCAGATCCGGCCACAGAAAGGAACGCCTCTGCCTCTCTCATATTTGTGGTCATGATAGCAGAAGACAGCCCTTGCGGCACACCGTTTTGCATAGCAATCGCTTCTTCAATTGAACTATATTTCATTAAATAGAGGATTGGAGCAAAAGTTTCGTGTTGCACAATCTCAAAGTGATTTTCGGCTTCATATATTGCTGGCTTTACATAGCAACCAGATTCAAAACCATCTCCCGTCAGAACTCCACCATTTACCACTACTTTCCCTCCTTCTTTTTCAACTTTCTCTATGGCAGCCAAGTACATGTTTACCGCATCTTTATCGATCAGCGGACCTACATGATTTTTTTCGTCCAAAGGGTTCCCAATTACCAATTTGCTGTAAGCTGAAGCTAATCTAGACTTAACCTCTTCATAGACATTTTCATGGATAATAAGTCGACGAGTACTAGTACAGCGCTGACCTGCCGTCCCTACAGCTCCAAATAAAGCACCACGTATCGCCATATCCATATCAGCATTCGCTGTGATTATAATGGCATTGTTACCACCAAGCTCTAACAATGATCTGCCTAACCTACTCCCTACTGCTTGACCGACCAATTTCCCCATACGGGTAGAACCAGTTGCCGAAACCAATGGAATCCGTGAGTCATGAGACATCAGTTCACCTACTTTGTAATCACCAATTATAAGCGAGCAAATGCCCTCAGGCATACCATGTTTTTCAAAAATCTCTCCGGCTATGAGCTGGCAGGCAATTCCTGAAAGAGGCGCTTTTTCACTGGGTTTCCACACACAAACATCTCCACAAACCCAAGCTAAAGCAGCGTTCCAAGACCAGACTGCAACTGGGAAATTAAATGCTGAAATAATTCCTATTATCCCCAAAGGATGCCATTGCTCATACATACGGTGGCCAGGACGCTCTGAATGCATAGTAAGACCATATAACTGTCGGGAAAGACCAACTGCAAAATCACAGATATCAATCATCTCCTGCACCTCACCTAGCCCCTCTTGATATGATTTACCCATTTCGTAAGAAACTAGCTTTCCTAAGTCAGCCTTCTTTTCTCTCAGGGCATTTCCTATTTCCCGAACAATTTCTCCTCGTTGGGGAGCTGGCACTTGTCTCCAGCTCTCAAATCCAACTTGTGCCTTAGTCATCACTTCTTCGTAGGCCTGCTGATTAGTCAACTGCACCTTTCCGATCAGGGCACCATCTGCTGGTGAAAAAGAAGAAATAGACGACTCACCTGAATCTATCCAATTGATGCCCGTTGAAGTTCCTAAGTTTTCGGATTTAAGCCCGAGTCGCTTCAATGATTCTTGAATACCAAATTGGTCTGCCATTATATTTGGGGTTTGTTATGCTTTCAAAACTAAAACAATTATAACAGGGAGTCCAAAGAATTAAGTACTATTCTTTAATTATGATCCGCACAGGATTCACTTTATTGAACTTTCTCTTAAAACTCTTTCCTGCATATATTTTATATATAAAATTAATTCTATAATCGCCCGTATTTACTGCTTGATCATAAGGTCCTCCCTTGATGAGATTAAGGTTTTTATAAACATAGCTCGTGGTAATTGCAAACCGAGGACCATTGTACCCTAAAAACCCACGTAAATAATAAGTAGGTGCTACACCCCACTTCGTAAATTCCTCCTCGTTCCTCCACTTCGTATATCCTCCACTCAGGTTTACAGAAGCCACTCCTGTCAGATAGAAATTTCTCCAAAAAACCCAAGTTCCAGCCATCCCTGCATTTGGTCCAGCCAAAAAGTAACTGGCCTGGTCAAAATTAATCAAATCAGTCTGCGGGGTCGATGGCAATAATAGAGAGTCACCACGCATATTCCCTCCATACCCTTCGACTCCAACAAAAGGTGAATAAGCCGATTTCTTTTGGACAGAGGACTGATTCCAGGCTGCCGCAATGGACAGCTTGTCTCCAAAAAACAAGTAATTCATATTGAGCCCCAAAGAAATGAGCCGCATGTCTTTCCTTAGGTAATCTTCCTCAGAATAAGTCCGGTTTTCAGCATCTATCTTGTACCCATTGTAAAACTGCCCAAAGAAATCCACAATAACCTTTGGAGCATAGATGTGAGACTGCAAATCCAAATTCCCAGGCCAATCACCTATTCGGTCAGGATTCAGAAATCTTACAGGAAATGAAGCATTAATAGTTAGATCTTGATAGGTAAATCCAAGTCCCAATTTTAATCCAGTATTAGGAACTAACATGTATCGCTCATTGGATTCTGGCGCCATAGCTACTAATCTGGTATATTTTCTGCTAAAAAAAAGTCTAGTTGCCAACACATCACGAGTACTTTCCACATACATAGAGTCGTATTGTAGCTTCGATTTTTGTGCAAAAGACTGATTGCAATAGATAAAGACAAAAAAGATTATTGAAATCTTTATTCGGATCATAGCTAGTGAGTGTATACGCAAGCCGAAAGTTCACTAAAAAATTCTCAAAAAAAAAATCCGAACCGTAGTCCGGATTTTTTCTGAAACAGGTTGAGGTTGAAAAATGGATTAGTGTTACAATCCTCGTTTGAAAAAGTAAAATACGATTGAAAAGTTGTTTAATCACCAGATTAAAGTTATGAACTTCAGGGAATTAAACAAATTATTGTTTGGCTTTTTTATACCAAACCAAAATAAACTTACAATAAATTGATCCTACTTCAACCTTTACAATAATGGAAAATCACCGACTATTCAATTAAATTGCATCTACTTCAACATGTCTATAAAAACTTGAAACCAACCATATCCATCATAATCCCTTGCTATAATCAGGCACAATTCCTTGCTAAATCTGTCGAATCCGCACTTAACTCAACTTATCCTGAACTTGAAATCATCATCGTAAATGATGGTTCTACGGACAATAGTGAAGAAATCGCAGCAGAGCTCACCGAAAAGTATACAAACGTCTACTTACTTAATCAGAAAAATGCTGGCGTTACCTCAGCTAGAAATTCCGGAATAGAATTTTCTAAAGGTAAATACATCCTTCCCTTGGACGGGGATGATCTAATATCCTCAAATTACATTTCGGAGGCAATTCAGGTCTTGGAGAAAAAACCTGAGGTAAAAGTCGTCTATTGTGAAGCTGTAAAATTTGATGAGTTTGGACAAAAGCCTTGGAAGCTCAAGGACTTCAACTTGAACCTCCTGGCAAGAGACAACATGATTTTTGTGAGTGCTGTTTTCAGAAAAGCAGACGCATTAGCAGTAGGTTGCTTCAGCGATGACATGAAAATGGGCAGAGAAGACTGGGAATTTTGGATCAAAATGCTAAAAAATGGAGGTGACGTTGCCAAACTCCCTTTCATTGGTTTCTTCTATCGAATTCATTCAGGGAGTAAGCGAAAGAAAACTGGCACATCCCAGAAGAAGAGAGAACGAATAGCCTATCTGAATTCAAAGCACATGGATTTTTTCGAGCGAGAATTGAATGGCCCACTTCGATTTCAGCGCACTTGGTCCAAGCCTTACAATAACTTGATGAAATTTCTGGGCAAACTCTAATTAGATCTTATCCATTCCTTTCCAGAACTTCAGGAAATAGTATTTCAGAGGATTACTGTACTTCAGTTGCTTCCAAGGTCGGCTCGCATGTGGGCGGTGCCAAACTGGAGCATTCATTAGGACATGGTTTTTAAATCCTAGTTCAATAGATTTTTTCGAAATAAAGGTATCGTACCAATCTTTTGCTTCATCCAAACCCATAAAATCATAGGCTTTCAAAAAGTCAGATGAAAAAAGTGTGCAGCAGAAGCTCAAACTTCTTGAGGTGTCTATCACTTTTTCTTTTACACCTTTAAATTTCAAATAAGGAAAATTCACTACGCCTTTTTCATCCACTGTCACAGACCCCACCAAACCTGATTTGGAAGTTGCATTTTGGAAACTCAGCAAATCAGCAATTGTATTTGGCTTTACAACCACGTCTGATTCTATTACCAAAAGAGGCAGACTCGCATCATTAGCCATCCTCTGAGCCATCTGAAGTACTAATTTGTAATTAGGAGATGGATGATCAGTATGATCTTCCAAATGTACCAGTTCGTATCCTATCTGAGACTTGAATTGTTCTAAACCAGCTTTTGTCTCTTCAGTACTGAAGTCATTAAAAATAATATGCCTCACTTGAACGGTAGATCCCGAAATTGCCCTTGCGGTATCCAAGGTAGTTTCAAGAGAATTCTTTACAGGTGTGATAACGATAACTTCAGCCATAGGGTAAATTTTCCCAAAAATAAGCCTTTCTGACTAGGCAAAAAACAACCCCGACTATTTGCCGGGGTTAAGAATTGTTTTTATTAAGCTAATTCGCCTAGGGCTTTTTTCATTCTGCCCAGTGCATCTACAAGCTCCTCGTCGGAAGCCGCATAAGAAAGTCTGATACAATCCGGAGCTCCAAAAGCGGCTCCAGTCACCAAGGAAACATGAGCTTCAGCCAACAAATAAAGGCAAAGGTCATCTGCATCTTTTACGACATGCCCTTTTGCAGACTTGCCAAAGAAAGCAGTCACATCAGGGAAGAAATAGAATGCTCCTTCAGGAACGTGAGTTTTGATACCAGGAATATCACGAAGTAAATCCAATACCAATCCTCTTCTTCTTAGATATGCATCAGCCATCTCTGTAGTAGGAGTCTGGTCTCCAGCAATTCCTGCCAATGCTGCTCTTTGGGCAATACCTGTTCCTCCAGAAGTAAATTGACCTTGGATTTTTTCTACAGATTTAGCCATCCAAACTGGTGCACAGATGTACCCAACTCTCCAGCCAGTCATTGCATAACCTTTAGAAAAACCATTCACAGTAATTGTTCTGTCAAACATACACTGGGAAGGACGCGATGCTATAATTTCTACCAGCAAAGTTGATTTTCTCATAGATCTCATCAGCGATCACCATGATATTCTCATGCTTTTTCACTACGTCAGCGATAGCTTCTAGTTCCTGCTTGCTGAATACAGATCCAGTAGGATTACATGGAGAAGAATAGATCACGCCCTTAGTCTTTGGCGTAATAGCAGCCTCCAATTGAGCGGCAGTAGCCTTGAAGTTGTTTTCCAAAGTCCCTTCGATCAATACTGGAACTCCACCTGCCAACTTGATGATTTCAGCATAACTCACCCAGTATGGAGAGAAAATAACAACTTCATCACCTTCATTGATCATGCACATGAATACATTGGCAATGGAATGCTTTGCTCCGGTGGAAACAACGACATTTTCCGCTTTAGCTTCAGTGATTTCATTTTCTTCACGAAGCTTCTTTGCGATAGCTTCTCTCAGATCCTGATAACCTGCTACGGGAGGATATGAAAAGTACTTACCTTCGTCGATTGCATCTTTTGCTGCTTGTTGGATATGCTTAGGTGTTTTGAAGTCAGGCTCACCCAACGATAGGCTGATGATGTCAACTCCTTGTGATTTCAGCTCTCTTGCTTTTTTTGCCATCGCAAGAGTGGCTGATTCTTCCATATTGATTATCCGGTCTGATAAAATAGAGTTCATTGTTTGAGAGATTTTTTTTACAAATTCCACAAAAGTAGAGAGAAGATTATAAAATCTAAACAATCGGTGGGTTTTGATCTCGAAATGTTATTTTTGGATAAAATACACCGAAGGATATTGCGTTTTTCTAATATATGAGTAGATATTATATCAGTTTTATTTTCCTCCTACTTCTGAGCAAGGTTTCTTTAGCCCAAACTGAAGAATCAAAACCGAAATCAGATCCTGATTCCAGTGGTGTGGTGAACTCCAGATTACTCCCTACGACAATGCCTTTACTACTTTTCGACGACTCAAAAGAAAAGGAAGAAAAAAAGGAGAAAAAGAAGAAAGCTCGGAAAAATGAATGGTTTGGGATTAAAACCCGAAAAGGCTATACCCGTCAGGAAATTCGGGGGCAGCAGATTTTTGAGCACTTTAACTACACTGATGCTGCGCGACGTCCAGACCCCTATATACGTGATGTTTATTGGTTTGATCCTCAAGAAAGAAGTATAAAAACCAAAGAATATGAAGCAGGAAAAGGCTACCTACTGCATGGACCTTATGAGCGGGTAATTAATGAGGAAGTGGTGGAAAGCGGTATGTTCTACTACGGCACCAAGCATAAAACATGGATGCTCTACGATGCAAACAATGTGCTACAGGACAAAAATCACTTTGAAGCAGGCTGGCCGAGGGAGTCAAGAACTCGATACTTTGATCAGTCATCCAAAACCATCCAAGAGATTATCCCCGTTCAGTATGGTTTGGAAGAGGAGAACTATTTTTACTTCTATGAGAATAAACAAGTCGCGGTCACAGGGGAATATCAATATGGCGAAAAAGTGGGTCTGTGGACAGAATACTGGGACTTCAATAATACCAAAGCAGTAAGAAAGCGTGAAATCCAATATCAGGAAACTGCTTACACAAAAAATTTCCGCCCTTACATCCGTGCTGAATGGGATAAGGACGGAAATCTAGTTTATCGAAAAGATAATTGAAGTTTACAATTCTCTGAATTTAAACTGCTGACCTCCTACTGAGGCTTCGTACATCAATCCTCCTTTTGTTCGGGTAAACACCGCTACCCCATCAACGTATTTTGCATTGGCTGATGCTCCAGAGGCAGCTGCGACAGCAGAGACTTGAGCAGACATTTCAATATTGTTTGATTTAAACCTTGCGAAAGCTTCCTCATCTTCAAAGAAAACAACTTCTGAATACGCTTGACCTCCAGCCTGAAAACCAATGGTCACTTGAGTCATTTTCGCATACCCGACTTGTTTTCCACCTTGGAAAGCAACACCATTACCAGCCGCTCCCCCAATTCCGAAACCTCCTTTTCCCACATTTGGTAAAATAATGTAGCCATAAGATGAGTCAAATAATTCCTGCATGCTCTCATCTTCCTCTAAAAATGCCGCTTTGGCATCCATACTATCCTCTTCGATCTGTTTATCTTTTCTATCACTTTGAGCGAAAGCTACAATTGCCATCAGGGCAAAAAAGAAAGTGAATGCTATTTTTTTCATGTGTTTATAATTTGTTTTTCAATGGTTACATGGAATCTCGCAAGGGTATAATTATCCCAGGTGTGACGTTCTTCGTCATGCTCGATTTCATATGTTTTTAAAATTTGAACGGAGCTGTGTGTTTAGTAAAAAGCATCTTCAAAATGCCTGAAATTAATTTTCCCTGTTCGGTCTTTGTATACGCCAATGATATCAAAGCGGATATCATTATGCCAATCATTAACATAAATAAACTGATCAGCTGCTTTAATAAGTAATTTACGTTTGACCGAATCGACAAACTCCTCAGCAAATCCGAAGCCAGCCCCAGATCTGAACTTTACTTCAACAAAAATTAACAAACCTTTATGCTTGGTGATGAGATCGATCTCAGCGTGTCCATGCCGATAGTTTGTTTCGACTAGTTCATACCCCTTGCCCACCAAAAAATCAGCTGCGAGTTGTTCTGCGAGTTTTCCGGAATCGTTGTGTTCAGCCATCTTGGATATTTGTTTAATTTTGAAAAATCAATGAACGAACCACTTGCTGATTCAGTTGAAAAGTAAATCCCTCGGGACTAGCCGATGAATGAAATTATTAATAAAAAAGTAGAATTCCGAGACCTTGGACAGCTGGATTATCAACAAGCCTGGGACTATCAGGAAAAACTCTTTGCTGAAACTGTAGCGCTGAAAATCAGCAATCGTCCTTTGCCCCCAGCCGACCAGGTACCAAGTAAAAACTACCTACTCTTTGTAGAACATCCACATGTATATACACTGGGAAAAAGTGGCAAAGAAGAAAATCTACTTTTGGATGAAAACGGTCTTAAAAGCCACGACGCCCAATATTACAAAATCAATCGTGGTGGTGACATCACCTACCACGGTCCAGGTCAGCTGGTTGGTTATCCGATTTTAGATCTGGACAATTTCTTCACTGATATTCATAAGTATCTAAGATTTCTCGAAGAAGCGGTCATTTTGACTTTGGCCGACTATGGAGTTGAAGCAGGAAGGATCGATGGGTTAACTGGTGTTTGGATAGATCATGTGGAGCAAAAAAGCCCCAGAAAAATTTGTGCGATGGGCGTGAAGTCCAGTCGTTGGGTGACTATGCATGGCTTCGCTTTCAACGTGAATGCAGATATCAGCTATTTTGGACATATAATCCCCTGCGGCATCGATGACAAGGCTGTCACTTCACTTCATTTGGAACTTGGTCGCCCTGTGGAAATGCATGAAGTCAAAGACCGAGTGAAGCGACATTTGATCGAATTATTTGAAATGGAGAGTATAGAAGCAATATGAAGAAAGACATAGATTTCAGTCCCGTGACTGGAGTAAAACTGGCGATAGCTAAAGAAGAGACCGCATCCGGAACGGAATGGGCAGTATATATTATAAACTTGAATTTGATTGAGTTAAAAAATGTCATGATCACTTCAAAAGGATATGGCGAAATAAATGGAGAAGTAAAAAAGACATCAACACTTCGCCATATGATGGAAGAGCTTGGAGAGCAGTCAGTAGCCAAAGTAGAACCCATAGATCCAGCAGTTTTTGCTTTAAACAATGAGTTTTGGGTGAGTTACTATATTTTAGATCAAATTTTTGATAAAAAGTTTATCTTTACTTCAGGCAGTTTCGATCCTGGATTCATAAAGATGATTCCCGAAATTGGCCTAGAAGGAGTTCTCCACGCTTAATAAACGCTTATGGCAGATTTTTTTGATCAACTGAATGACATCCTTTTTCTAGATATAGAAACAGCCTCATTAACTGAGAAATTTGAAGAACTGCCTGAGCGTATTCAAGATGAATGGCTAAAGAAAGAGCGCCTTATCCAATCACCGGATCACCTTCACGATCCAGGTGCATTATATTTTGACCGAGCAGGAATTCATGCTGAATTTGGACAGGTAGTCTGTGTAGGTGTCGGCTATTTCCAATGGAAAAAGAAAGATAAAAAACTAGCGTTCAGATCGAAATGTTATTCCCATGAAGATGAACGGGAACTTCTTTTGGAGTTTAAGGCTTTGTTAGAGAAGAAAAAATGGATTCTTTGCGCTCACAACGGTAAGGAATTTGATTTTCCATACCTCTGCCGCAGAATGCTCATCAATGGAGTAGCTTTGCCGGAGCCTTTACAGATCTCAGGGAAAAAGCCTTGGGAAGTTCGCCATCTTGATACGATGGAGCTTTGGAAGTTTGGAGACTATAAACATTACACCCGCTTGGAGCTTTTAGCTTCAGTTTTTGGAATTCCATCTTCAAAAGATGATCTTGACGGAAGTCAGGTCAACACTACTTTTCATCTGGATAAAGACGTAGAAAAAATCAAAAAATACTGCCTGAGAGATGTGGAAGTCACAGCTCGAGTATACATGGCTATGCATCCGCAGTCGGATGACTTAGAAATTGAAATCATTCATTTAGACGATTCAAAGAAAGATCACAAAGATTAATGGGCGCAGGGACATAAATCTTTTTACCTTAACCCTAATCAACAACCCAAATCATGGGAAGAAAACAACACAGAAAAAACAACAGTAAAAATCAAGGAGGAAAACAAACAGACGCAGCCAGCTTGGCCCGTCGCATCCTTCAATTTTTAGATGCACATTATGGAGAAGAATTCAACTCCAAGCAGATTATTAAGAAGCTCGAAATCAGAGATGCCCTTACTAAAGGTGGCGTCGAGCCTGTACTAAGCAAATTAGTAGAAGCAGGTTCAGTTTCTCGAAATCCAAGAAACTATTATTCATCTACCCAAGACCCGGAGTTCATCGAAGGAATCGTAGATTTTGTAAATCCACGCTTTGCTTTCATCGTACCACTCGATCCTGAGAAGGTAGATGGAGATATTTTGGTCAAAGAGGCTGATATGAAACAAGCACTCGATGGTGATAAAGTCCGCGTGATGGTATATCCGCTCAAGGGTAAAACTGGTCGCGTAGAAGGTAAGGTCCTGGAAGTAGTAGAGAAAAGCCGTGATGAATTTGTAGGCAGAGTAGAGATTTCGCCTCGATTCGCCTTCGTTGTGCCGGATTTCAAGAAAATGCACAAAGACATCTTCGTACATAGAGGTGGACTCAATGGTGCTCAGCACGGAGAAAAAGTAATTGTCAAACTTACCGAATGGAGAGATGGCGATAAGAATCCAACGGGAGAAGTAATTCGAGTATTAGGAAAAGCCGGCGAACATGAAGTAGAGATTCACTCTATCATGGCAGAGTTCGGATTGCCATTCGAGTATCCTGAAGAACCAGAAAAGGAAGCTGAGGAGATTTCAGAGAAGATCACTGCCAAAGAGATCAAGAAAAGAAAGGATTTTAGAGACGTCCTCACTTTCACGATAGATCCAGCTGATGCAAAGGATTTTGATGATGCTATTTCTTATAGAAAACTGGAAAATGGCAATCATGAAATCGGTGTTCACATCGCAGATGTCACTCATTATGTGCAACCAAAAACGGCTTTAGAAAAAGAGGCCTATAATAGAGCTACTTCTGTTTATTTAGTAGATAGAACCATTCCTATGCTTCCTGAGCGATTGAGTAATGGGCTATGTTCACTTCGCCCACATGAGGACAAACTGACCTTTGCCTGCGTATTCGAAGTGGATGACGAAGCAAATGTGAAGAAACATTGGATTGGCAGAACTGTCATACATTCTGACAGAAGATACGCATATGAAGATGCCCAAGAAAATATTGACAATCAATCTGGTGACTACTTCGAAGAACTGACATTATTAAATGTCATGGCTAAGAAAATCCGTCAGCGAAGATTCAAGCATGGAGCAGTTAATTTCGAGACTGTTGAAGTGAAGTTCAAGCTAGATGAAAAAGGCACACCACTTGGCTTAATGATCAAAGAGCGAAAGGATATCCATAAGCTCATCGAGGAATTCATGCTACTTGCCAACAAGTATGTAGCAGAATTCATTTTCAATAAGAATAAAGGAAAAGATACTTTTGTCTATCGAACCCACGATTCCCCAGATATGGAGCGATTGGATACGTTCTCTGGCTTTGCGAAGCGATTTGGACATGAGTTCGAAATCGAAAATGAGAGAACTATCTCTACTGCATTAAACAAATTAATGGAGGAGATTCAAGGTAAGCCTGAGCAAAATGTTCTCGAACAATTGGCAATTCGAAGTATGGCAAAAGCCAAATACACCACTGAGCCGAAAGGGCACTTTGGACTCGCATTCGCACATTACTCTCATTTCACCTCTCCTATTCGAAGATATCCGGATATGATGGTGCACAGGCTGCTTGAACTATACCTCGAAGGAGGGAAATCGCCGGATGCAGAAGCTTGGGAACAAAAATGTGTTCATTCTTCCGAACGAGAAAAACGAGCAGCAGACGCCGAAAGAGCTTCCATTAAATACAAGCAAGTAGAATTCATGTCTCTTGCGGAAGACAAAGATTACGAGGGAATTGTAGCTGGCGTCACCGAGTGGGGTGTCTTTTGTAGAAATCACCGAAACTAAGTGTGAAGGCATGATCCGCGTCCAGGACATGGATGACGATTACTATGATTTCGACCAGAAAAACATACGCTTAATTGGCTCGAAAACAAAAAAAATGATCACTTTGGGCGACAAAGTGAAGGTCAGAGTAGTTAACACTGATATTGACCGTAGAACGATAGATTTGGAATTTGCAGATAATGAAAGAAAAAAGCCACGCGCACGAGTTATTAGGTAAGCTGGAAACATATATCCAGAACCTCCCGAGTGCACTAGAAATAAGAAAATCACCCGAAGAACTATACGACCCAATCACCTATATTTTGAGCTTGGACGGTAAGAGAATCCGTCCTTTGCTAAGTCTTTTGGCATATGGAATTTATAAGCCAAATCCTGCTGAAATTCTAAGTCAAGCAGCTGCAGTTGAAGTTTTTCACAATTTCACGCTAATGCATGACGACATCATGGATGATGCTCCATTGAGAAGAGGTAAGGATTCTGTCCATGTAAAATGGAATAAGAACGTAGCGATACTCTCTGGTGATGTCATGCTGGTAAAAGCGTATGATTTACTGCTACCTACTGAGGCAGATAAATTGGGTGAAGTGATTCGCCTATTCAATAAAACAGCAGCAGAGGTATGTGAAGGCCAGCAATTCGACATGAATTTTGAGTCCGTGGGATCTGTTCATGAGGACGATTACCTAGACATGATCCGTCTGAAAACAGCTGTTCTCTTAGGTTTTGCTCTACAGCTAGGCGCTTTACTAGCTGGAGCAGAGAAGGAAGATGCTCAAAAACTTTATGATTTCGGGATGAATATCGGAGTTGGCTTTCAGTTAAAAGATGACTTGCTGGATGTATTTGCAGATCAGGCAAAGTTTGGCAAGCAGGTTGGAGGTGATATCATTTCCAATAAAAAAACATTTCTTTTGATCAAAGCACTTGAATTAGCGAAAGGGCAGGATGCTGAAGACTTAAATTTCTGGCTCTCTCAGCGTGACTTTGACAAAGATCAAAAGGTGAAGGCAGTAAGAGCTATCTATGAAAAGCTCGGAATCAAAGCCCTTGCAGAATCCAAAATGAACTCCTATTTCGAGGCTGGATTTGCACAATATGATGCAATTCATTTCAAAAACGAAGACTATTTCCTTGAACTCAAAAAAATCACTCAGGACTTAATTCACAGAGAAAAATAAATGGAATTATCAATTACAGTTGTCCTGATTATAGTCACCGCAATTAGTAGCTACTATGGAATCAATAATGCAGCATTTATGGAGCGTTGCATGTTCATTCCATATAAAATCAAGAGAAATGGCCAATGGGATCGTTTTATCACCTCCGGATTTATACATAAAGACTACATCCACCTTTTCTTTAATATGTTTACCTTCTACTTCTTTGGAGGTGTAGTAGAGCAGATTCTTGCTTATAAATTTGGAGTAGTCTTAGGTGGCTTGGTCTATGTGCTCTTCTATCTTTTAGGAATAGTAATCTCAGACATTCCTACTTATCTAAAAAATAAAGATAACAGCTATTATAGAGCCTTAGGAGCTTCAGGAGGAACAGCCGCTACAGTATTTGCCAGCATCATCATACTTCCGCTTTCTGACATCTGTCTTTTCGGAATTCTTTGCTTGCCTGGATTTATTTTGGGTGTACTATTTTTGCTTTATTCATATTTCAAAGGTAAAAACCAAGATGATGCAATTAATCATGATGCGCATTTATATGGAGCAATTTTCGGTATTGTATTTATCCTACTAGTTTCTCCAAGTAGTGCAACCACATTTATTAATGAAGTAATGAGCTATAAACCTTTCTAAAAAACATAATCAAACGAAAGCCCGACTGATAATTATTAATGTGCCCCCAAAAGTTAGATACTTTTTGGGGGCTTTTTCGTGACCTGTTTCCACGGAATAACTATACTGCTGTAAGCTTGAAACATTGCCCCTAGTCATCAGGGTTGAATAAATTTAGCCCAGCGAAACATCTTGTTGTCTCTTCGGAAACCACAATATCCTCTGCAGTTAATCAGTGAAGAAATTATAGACACAAAAAAAGCCCCTTCACTTGAAGGGGCTTTCAATATTGATTGATTAAATCAAGCTTCTGCTGGCAATACGCTTACGTATGATCTGCCATCATATTTCTTTCTAAAGGTAACAACACCGTTAGCTGTTGCAAACAAGGTATGATCTTTACCTAGTCCTACATTTTCACCTGGGTGATGCTTAGTACCTCTTTGTCTTACGATAATATTTCCAGCGATTACTACTTCGCCACCAAATTTCTTAACACCTAATCTCTTAGATTCTGATTCCCTACCGTTTCTGGAACTACCGACGCCTTTCTTATGTGCCATGGTTTTATTCTTTTATAGTCTTCAAAAAGAAAACTTTAGAGTGTAATACTTTCTATCAAAACTTTGGTGAAATCTTGTCTGTGACCGTTCTTCTTTTTGTAGCCTTTACGACGCTTCTTTTTGAAGACGATGACTTTATCACCTTTTACATGATCTAGGACCTTCCCAGATACCTTCGCTCCAGCCAATAGGGGAGCACCTACAGACACAGATCCATCAGCCTCAGCTAATAGTACCTGGTCGAAGTCGATGGAAGCGCCAGTTTCTAAATCTAGCTTTGGAGCATAGATAAACTGATCTTTCGTTACTTTGAACTGCTTTCCTGCGATGTTTACAATTGCGTACATAGTTCTTGATTCTTTTGAAATCGGAGTGCAAATATAGGGAAGTTGATTGGAAGAAAAAAACTGGCTTCTGAAATATTATTTGCGTTTTATATTGAAACTTTGCCACCCGCCCTCATTTACTTAAAAAACAACATAAAATTTCCACGATAAAAGACAATTAAACTTAAAAATGAATTAAAAATTTTTTCTGATTTTACCTCCAACTGATTGAGGATCATAATTTTGAATAGTAAAATTAATGTCACGAAAATATTGACCGAAAGTCAGAAATTACCTTGAATTTTGGTTGAAAATCTTTTTTGCAATTATTTGATTTTTTTTCAAACCCCTGATAATAGCCCATTCAATTAATCTAAAAGTATATTTAAACCTACCTAACTATTTGTATATATGATCGCTATATACTTTTTGACCCCGGGTCAGAAATGGCCTTAAACAGACACTTCACAGGTTTTATTTCCCAATTTTGATTCACATATTTGTTGAAAGGCTGTTCTAAAAAGGCAGCCTTTCTTATCCCCGGACAAACTATTTATTCATTTAGGGGCAAAAATTAATACGCTTAAACACTACAGTAACAATGCAGAACGAACCAATACTAGAAGAGAATAAGAATCGCTTTGTTTTATTCCCTATCCAGCACAACGACATTTGGCAGTATTATAAGAAAGCCGAGGCTAGCTTTTGGACTGCTGAGGAGATTGACGCTGGGACAGGACATGGTGGATTGGAAAGCATTAAATGATGGTGAGCGTCATTTTATCTCACACGTATTAGCATTTTTTGCAGCTAGTGATGGGATTGTTAATGAGAATTTGGCAGAGCATTTCGTATCAGAGGTTCAATATACAGAAGCAAAATTTTTCTACGGCTTCCAGATTGCGATGGAAAACATCCATTCAGAAACTTACAGTCTTCTTATAGATACCTATATCAAAGATGCAGCTGAGCGGGACAAGCTATTACATGCTATTGAGCATATTGATTGTGTAAAGAAAAAGGCGGACTGGGCATTGAGATGGATAGATAATGGCAACTTCCAAGAGCGATTAATCGCCTTTGCTGCGGTGGAAGGCATTTTCTTCTCAGGATCATTCTGCTCTATTTTCTGGCTCAAGAAAAGAGGCCTGATGCCCGGCCTTACCTTCTCCAATGAATTGATCTCCCGTGACGAAGGATTGCATTGCGATTTTGCCTGTCACCTATACACAAAGCATCTGAACAATCAATTGCCAAAAGAGACGGTAAGAGAAATAATCAGAGATGCTGTAGAAATCGAAAAGGAATTTGTAACTGATGCACTTCCTGTACGACTTATAGGAATGAACTCTGACCTGATGTGTCAGTACATTGAATTTGTAGCAGATAGACTATTAGACGAATTAGAGTGCGATAAAATATGGAATAGCACGAATCCTTTTGATTTCATGGATATGATTTCGCTTCAGGGTAAAACCAATTTCTTTGAGAAAAGAGTTGGAGACTACCAAAAAGCCGGAGTAATGAAATCTAATGAAGGATCAGACGATTCACCAAGATTCTCCATTGGTGAAGACTTTTAATTAACCCAACTTTTCCATCAACCTAAAAATCCCAAAGAAATGCTAGTATTAAAAAGAGACGGAAGACGAGAATCAGTACGATTCGACAAAATCACAGCAAGAATTGAGAACCTATGCTACGAACTCGATTCTAAATTCATTCATCCAATTGATGTTGCCAAAAAGGTAATAGATGGTCTTTATGATGGAGTATCAACTACAGAGCTGGACAACTTGGCCGCTGAAGTTTGTGCTTCACTGACTGTAAAGCATCCTGACTATGCAATCTTGGCAGCAAGAATCGCTATCTCAAATCTCCATAAAACTACTAGTCAGTCTTTTTCAAATACCATGAAAAGGCTCTATACCCACGTGAATCCAAAGACTGATGAAAATGCAGCTTTGCTAGATCCTGAGGTATATGGCATCATTAAGAATAATGCGGCAAAACTAGATGCGGCAATTGATTACAAAAGGGATTTTGGGTATGATTATTTTGGATTCAAGACTTTGGAGAGAAGTTACTTGATCCGTTTGAATGGAAAAGTAGTAGAACGTCCTCAGCACATGTTGATGAGAGTGGCTGTTGGGATCCACAAGGAGGACATGGAATCAGTAATCGAAACATACAACCTTCTTTCTGAAAAGTGGTTTACCCATGCAACCCCTACCCTTTTCAACGCAGGTACACCTAAGCCTCAGCTTTCCTCTTGCTTCCTACTTACTATGAAGGATGATAGTATTGACGGTATCTACGACACTTTGAAACAATGTGCGAAGATTTCCCAATCAGCTGGAGGTATTGGTCTATCGATACACCATGTGAGAGCTAAAGGCTCTTACATTAAGGGTACAAATGGAGTTTCTAATGGCATTGTACCAATGCTTAGAAACTTTGATATGACAGCTCGCTATGTAGACCAAGGTGGCGGAAAAAGAAAAGGCAGCTTTGCTATTTATTTAGAACCTTGGCATGCAGATATCAAGGATTTCTTAGAGCTGAAGAGAAATCATGGTAAGGAAGAGATGAGAGCTAGAGATTTGTTCTATGCACTTTGGATTCCAGATCTTTTCATGAAGCGCGTAGAACAAAACCTTGAGTGGTCTCTATTCTCTGTCCTCACGAAGCTCCAGGACTTTCTGAGTGCCATGGTGAAGAATTTGAAAGACTGTACGAAAAGTATGAGAGAGAAGGGAAAGCTCGTGAAACTATCAAAGCTCAAGAACTTTGGTTTGAAGTATTAGAATCACAGATTGAGACTGGAACACCATACATGCTTTATAAAGATGCAGCAAATGGTAAGTCAAACCAGAAGAACCTTGGTACAATCAAATCTTCTAACCTTTGTACAGAGATCATTGAGTACACAGCTCCAGATGAGGTTGCCGTTTGTAATTTGGCTTCTATTGCCCTTCCAAAATTTGTAACTCAAGGACCTGATGGAAAATTATTCTTTGACCATCAGAAACTATATGAAATCACCAAAGTAGCCACCAAGAACCTGAACAAGGTAATTGATGTAAACTACTATCCAGTTGAAGAAGCGAGAAGATCAAACTTCCGTCATCGTCCAATTGGTCTAGGAATACAAGGTTTGGCTGATGCATTTATTTTGCTTCGTATGCCTTTCGATTCTCCAGAAGCTAAAGGATTGAATGAGGATATTTTCGAAACTATGTATTTTGCGGCGGTAGAAACTTCTATGGAGCTAGCAAAAGTTCAAGGTACATACGAGACTTATGAGGGTTCTCCAGCTTCAAAAGGAGAGCTGCAGTTTGACCTTTGGGGAGTGAAGCCAAAGTCAGGAAGATGGAATTGGGCTGAGGTAAAAGAGAAGATCAAGAAATACGGGATGAGAAACTCTCTGTTGATGGCTCCTATGCCTACAGCTTCAACTTCTCAAATCCTGGGTAACAATGAGTGCTTTGAACCTTACACTTCAAATATCTATACTAGAAGAACCTTATCAGGTGAGTTTATTATTGTGAACAAGCACTTAATGAAAGACTTGATTGCATTAGGTCTGTGGGATGATACCATGAGAAACCGATTGATCTCAACCAATGGCTCTGTACAAAATGTACCTGGCATCCCACAACACATCAAAGATATTTATAAGACCGTTTGGGAGATTTCTCAGAAGATCATTATCGATATGTCTGCCGATCGTGGCGCATACATTTGCCAGTCTCAAAGTATGAACGTGTTCATGCAGGATCCTAACTTTGGTAAGTTAACCTCTATGCACTTCTATGCTTGGAAAAAAGGCCTTAAAACAGGTATGTACTACTTGAGATCACAAGCGGCTACAGCAGCTATTAAATTCACGCTTGACAAAACAGGTTTTGAGCCTAAAGTTGAAAAGGCTCAGCAAGAAATAGTTGAAGTGAAATCACAAAAACAAGATGCTATTGCATGTTCTCTGGATGATCCAGATAATTGCGAAATGTGCGGAAGCTAAAAGATAAAGTTCAATAATCACCAAGAAAGCGTTTGAAGTCTCAAACGCTTTTTTTATAACTTATAACCCAAAGAACCTAGGCATGGATATAACATCGATAGAGAAAAAATTAAAAGCCTTAGAAGCTAATACTAAGGCAGAATTCGGGATAATGACTCCACAACATATGGTAGAACATCTTACGCTTACAGTCAAGATATCATACGGCAGAATAAAGATTCCAGAATTTGAACCAAGTGAAAAACAGTTATTTCAAAAGAGAGCTCTATTAGATTCTACAATGGAATTTCCACGAGGTGTTTTAGCTCCTAATATGAAGGCAGGGGAATTACTCCCGTTAAGAAATAGTAGCTTAGATGAAGCAAAAAAACAACTCATTGAGAGCTTAACTGGGTATACTACATTTTTTAATTCAAGCCCTGACGCCAGCTCCGTACATCCAAGATTTGGAAAATTGAATTATTCAGAGTGGGAAAAGTTTCATCCCAAGCATTTTAAACATCACTTCGGACAGTTTGGGATTTGGTAGAAATCCCATTAAGCCAGGGATGAACTCTGCCTTGACGTATAAAAAAATCAATCTCTTTCTTTAAATCATCATGCTGTCAATTTCCTACTATTGCGATTGATATTTACTTAAGTTAAAAAACCTCTATAAAACCAAAATGCCCAAATAAGTGTCTAGATTTTGGGGGCACATCATTAACTATAGGGCTTTAAATAAATGAGACGGCTACCTAATCCAAATTAGTTACAATCGAAATATAGGTCCATATGTTCTACCAATTCTCCATTTCTGTAAATTGAAAAATTCAAATCGTTATATGGTTTGTTGATTGAATCTCCCACAAGTATTTTATCCCAAAAGTCGTCATACAAAGGACTTGTTGGGAAATAATACTTTAAATCACCATTTCCACTTTCAATAATACTGTCTTTCACACCTCTATCCCATTTATAAAAATTCTTTTAAAGTACTAATCCAGAATATTCTTTCATATTTCTTCTGTTTTGAAATTTGCAATTATCACATGAAAAAAAACTAGAACACTAGTCAAACAAATAAAAATCCTATTCCCATTTAGATCAAACATATGAGATTAATTAAAATTTTATTCAGCACATGCATTAAAACTAATATATAGTAAATTCTGAACTACCCCCTCACTGCGTAGTCAAATCATTGTAGTGGACTGGTTGTAGAGTGAAACTTACCCTAATATTTTTAACAATTTTCAATTGCAATAATATCATCTGAAGTTAATTACAAATTTGGCTGAATATTCAAGCATAAGAACTGTCTGTAATTTTTTGAGGTATAACGTAGGATCAGTCGGAATATCTGGGGAGCAGGTTTATTCACGCATAGATATTAGATAGTCTGAACAGGAAGAATTCAATGTTAGTGACACCTCTGAACTGAGCCCTGAATGCTTTTATTTTTGCATTGAATGATTCTGCTGATGCATTTGTACTCCTGTTTTCAAAGAAATTCAGAATGGAAGTGTAGTGATTCTGTATGGTTCTGGACACGGTATTGAATGATTTGAAGCCTGCTTCTTCCACTTCATTGTACCAATGAGCCAGCTTGGTGAAGGCGACACCTTTTAGCTTGCTTGTTTGATAGATCCTTGCCAGAGATCTCGATAGTTTGTAGGCTTTTTCCAGATCAGGGTAGCGCCGGAAGAGAATCTCGGCCCTGTGTGCCTGCGATATTGTCCATTTATCTTCTCCTTTGAAAAGCAGGTATCTGCTTCTGGCTAACAGTTGTTTTTCGGTATCACCATTTTCGAGCTTGTGTGGAATAAATGTTTTTTTACACTCTCTACTGAGCTCCATTTCCTTGTTCTCCTGTTCAATAGCGTCCCATCTGTGGGCGATTCTCATTTCCTGAACTGCGTCATAGACCAGTTTCTGGACATGAAACCGGTCAGTGACCAATTGGGCTTTGGGAAAACTACGGCGTACGATCTTTTCCATACTGGCGGCCATATCTAGTGTTACTTCCTCTACCTTTTTCCGTTTATTCTCGGGTAGTTGCCTGAGAACAGCATTCACTGTTTCACTTTCAGTCCCTTTTATCATGGCAACCAGAGCTCCCTTCTTACCTTTTGCTGCTTTATTGGTCAGGACAGTATACAGTTCTCCTTGAGAGAGGGCTGTTTCATCAATGCTGAGATGTGTTCCCAGATTTTCAGGAAAAATAATCCAGTCTTTAGCATGTGGGCGTTGTTGCCAGTCCAGGAAGTTGCTCAGATGGAAAACGTATTGATGCTCAAGGATTTTTCCGTTTACCTGGAAGTTATCCGCTAGGCTTTTGCAACTTACCGGCGATGAATCCAGTCGTTCCTTTTTAAAAAAAGCGCGAATTCCTCTGTCATCCGCGTACCATTTGCCACCAAGCTCCAATCTCTACTCACATTCTTTCCTGTCTCTTCATTGAGCCACTTCCTCCTCTTAATATTCAGAAAACAGGCTTTACCGCGCAACGGGAAATCCTGAATACTTACCTCATCATAAAAACCCTTTGAGGTGAGTTTTGACCCCTGAAGATGCTCGGGATGAATATTGAGCTCTTCCAAATAAATGTGGTAAGCATTGTCTTTGAGTCCCGCTGAAGTAACCTTGAAAAATTCAAGCAGGCCCTGAGGCAAAAGCAAGCTGAGGTAGTCCTTTTCTTCCAATTCTTTTTTTAGCAAAGAAAATGGATTGTGTCAATTCCCCCAACTTTTAGGACTGATCCATAACGTAGGCCTGCTCATAACCCTACTATTTCAAGAGGAGGGCGTCTACCGATACCAATAGTAGGCTAATCTTCTAAAAGGAGTGATTAGCTAAAAATATAAATATTTCCAAA